>NZ_JAEMRO010000022.1 GCF_016463295.1 Brevundimonas sp. | reverse complement strand
TTTTCGATATGGCTTTCCAGGGCGATGACGCCCTTGGACTTCATCGTCTTGGTCAACTGGAACAGCAGGGACAGCAGGTCCTTGTAGTCCTGCTTCTTCCACTTCGGCCCGGCGAAGATGCGGCCAAAACTGCCTAGCACCCCTTTCAGGGTCGCGGGCGAGTTGGACATCAGCAGGGCCGCGACGGCCGCCCCGCCGATCATCATCATCTCATAGGGCAGGGAATGGAGGATGACCCCCATCTTGCCGCCGGCGATCGTATAGCCGCCGAACACCATGCCGAAGAGCACGACGATACCGATGATCTGAAACATGAGGCAGGCGCGTCCTGGCAGGAGAGACGCGCATGATCACCGTTAATGATTAAGGGGCGGTTGCGAACCGTGATCGATCAGAGACGCGTCTCACCGCTCAGGATCGCCGCCCGTGCCGCCGCCGTCAGCCTCGTATAGCCGCTCTTGCCGCCGCGGACGTAGAGGGCCCCATCCACCTTGTCCGGATCGAAGCCGTCGGCGACCAGGTCGATCTTGCGATATTTGAACGTCCCCGTCGTCTCGGCCGACTTGATCACCCGCACAAAGCAAGGTCGCGCATAGGACGGCAGTTCGGCCTCGACCCACTGGGCGAAGGCGGCGGCGGCGAACTTGCCCTCCAGAACCAGGGCCACCATCCCGGCCTTACCCTCCTGACCGGGGATGGGCACGCCATAGGCGATGACCTCCTTGACGCCCGGCGCATCGGCCAGCCGCTGCTCGACCTCGGCGGTGGAGACGTTCTCGCCCTTCCAGCGATAGGTGTCGCCGATCCGGTCGATGAAATAGACATAGCCTTCGGAATCCTGGCGCATCAGGTCGCCGGTGCGGAACCAGCGATCGCCGCGCACGAAGACATCGCGCAGGATCTTCTTCTCCGACGCGGCCTTGTCGGCATAGCCGGAGAAGCTGTGGCGCAGGTCGTCGCTGATCTTGCCGATCGCCTCGCCGACCTCGCCCGGTCCGGTCAGCTGGCACAGGCCGTCGCTGCCGCGCAGCGGCTCTTCGGTATCGATGTCGAACTTCACCAGCTTGAAGTTGATCTTGTTCTTCACAAACCCGGGCACCCGCCCGATGGCCCCCGCCTTGCCGTCGAAGTTGAACAGCGAGACATTGCCTTCGGTCGAGCCATAGAACTCCAGGATGTCGGGGATGCGGAACCGCTTCTGGAAATCGTCCCAGACGTCGGGACGCAGGCCGTTGCCGAAGGCCAGGCGCAGCTTGTGCGACCGCTCGTCCGCATTCTCCGGGCAGTTGACCAGATAGCGGCACAGCTCGCCGATATAGACGAACAGGGTGGCCCCGGTCGCCTTGGCGTCGGGCCAGAAGGTCGAGGCCGAGAAGCGCCGGCGCAGGATCAGCTTGCCGCCGTTCAGCAGAGCAGGGCCGATGCCGACCAGACCGCCCGTCGAGTGATAGAGCGGCAGGACGTTGAAGGTCACATCCTTGTCGGTCGCCGCCGTCGCGCCTGCGAAAGCGCGCATATAGGTACGGGCCCGCGCATGGATGATCTTGGCTGCCTTGGGCAGGCCGGTGGTGCCCGATGTGTAGATATACAGCGCCGTGTCGCGATTGGTCAGGCCGGACCGCAGCGACCGGTTGGGCCGCACGGACGATCCGCTGCGCACCGGCTTGTCCAGGCCGCGGCGATTGTCTGCCTCGTCGCCGTCGCCCAGACCCAGCACCCACAGCATCAGGTTCCGCCCCGACAGCAGGCGCGCATCCTCGACATTGCGCCAGCATTCCAGGTCGGTGACCACCTGCGACGCATTGGAGATCGACAGGCAATGCGCCAGGGCGTGGCCGGTCAGATTGGTGTTGATCAGGGCGGTCCCCACCCCGACCTTGGCGAACCCCATCCAGGCGGCGATGTATTCGGCGCGGTTCAGCATGACCAGGGCGACCGTGTCGCCACGCTTCAGCCGACGACTCTGGGCCCAGTGGCCGAACCGGTTGGCCATGGCGTCAAGCTCGCGATAGGTCAGGCTGCGGTGATCGTCCTGGATGGCGATGTTGTCGCCGAACTTGTCGACCGCCTCTTCCCAGTCGTCGCAGACCAGGACCGGACTATCCAGTTCGATCGGCTTGATCCGCTTGAACAGCCGGTTCAGCCCCTTGGCGAAGCGAATGTCGCGCTTGATGTTCGCCACCAGACCCATCGCCAACCCGTGCCCTTCGCTGAATTCACCCGTAAGAGGTTGATGGACAAGCCGCCCGCCGGGGTCAACCGGTCAGCCGATATTCGCGCTGTTTATCGCATCAGGATGGCTTTTGGGACGATGGCGGCGAGCGACAGACGATGTTGACGCAAGGTCAGTTAGCCAACGGCGTCCAGTAAAGCGGCGGAATTTCCTGTTTCGGGAAACACAGTTCGATCCATCGCTCGCCCCATGTGTGGCCGTATCGGTGTTTCTTCACGGCAAAGCTGTTTTTCAGGAACTCTGTTCTGTCGCATCGGTTTTCATGACCTCGCTAATGGAGGTGAAAGACATGTCCGTAACCTATACAGACGAAACCAACGACCGCGCGCTGAACAGCGACGCCCCCTACGTGCCCGCCTATGCCCGCAGCCGTCAGAGCCGCAAGAGCAAGGGCGGCATCAAGACCTGGATGATTTTGGCCCCCATCGGCGTGCTGGCCGTCGGCGGCGTCGGTGCCGTCATGCTGATGAACGGCGAACAGGCTCCGATGGTCGAGGCCGAGGCCACGACGCCCGCCCCGATCGTCAGCCAGCCGTTGAGCAATGAGGTCGCCAATGCGCCCATGTCATCGGCTGCGATGCCCGCGCCGGTGGAGGTTGCTCCGACCCCGACCCCGGCTCCGGTAGCTCGTGTCCCATCGCCAGTGCGTGAGGCCGCCCCCGTCCGTCGTGCCGCGCCGCGTGTTGCCGCCCCCGTGACACCGCGTGTGGAAGAGGCACCGGTTCTGTCAGGCCCGCAGCCTTACAGTGCGGCACCGTCTACCACGACGCCCAGCCCGACCTCGACGCTGAACCGGGCTCCCGTGGCGGTCACGCCCGCGCCGGCACCGGCCACCGCGGCCGCTCCCGCGCCGGTGATCGTGGTCCAGCCCGCCGGCTGATCGGTGACTGAGTTCCAAAAGAAAGGCCCCGGCAGGCGTGATCCTGCCGGGTCTTTTTTCTGTCTCCTGGCTTAGGAGGCGGCAGACACCCGCCAGATCACATTGCCCACATCGTCGGCGACCAGCAGGGTCCCGGTCGCATCGAACTGGACACCCACCGGTCGGCCCATGGCCTGTTCGTTCTCGTTCAGGAAACCGGTCAGAATGTCTTGCGGCATGCCGGCAGGCACACCGTTGGCGAAGGGTACGAAGATCACCTTGTAGCCGCTGCGCGGCGACCGGTTCCATGACCCGTGCTGGCCCACAAAAGCTCCGCCGCGATACTGGGCCGGGAAGCTGTCGCCTTCCCCGAACGTCAGCCCCAGCGACGCCGTATGAGCCCCCAGCGCATAGTCGGGCCGCAGGGCGGACGCGACCTTGTCGGGCTGTGCCGGCTTGACCCGCGTATCGACGACCTGGCCGTAGTAGCTCCAGGGCCAGCCATAGAAGCCGCCCGGCGTGACCGAGGTCATGTAGTCGGGCACCAGATCGTTGCCCAGTTCGTCCCGCTCATTGACCGCGACCCACAGCTTGCCGCTGTCCGGCTGCCAGTCCATGCCGACGGGATTGCGCAGGCCCGAGGCGAAGATGCGGTGCGCGCCTGTCACCGGATCGATCTCCCAGATGGCGGCGCGGCCCTCTTCTTCCTCCAGCCCGTTCTCGCCAATGTTGGAGTTGGAACCGACCCCGACATACAGCCGCGACCCGTCCGGCGAAGCGACCAGGCTCTTGGTCCAGTGATGATTGCGCCCTGCTGGCAGGGCCACCACCGTGCGCGGGGCTGCATCGATCCGCGTCTGGCCCGCCCGATAAGGGAAGGCCACCACCGCATCCGCATTGGCGACGTAGAGGGTGTCGCCGACCAGCACCATGCCGAACGGTGACGTCAGGTTTTCGAGAAAGGCCGTCTTCGTCTCGGCCACGCCGTCGCCGTCGGCGTCACGCAACAGGGTGATGCGATTGGCGCTGGGTACGGTCGCGCCCGCCTGACCCATGATCAGGCCCTGGACCCAGCCGCGAAAACCGCCCTTCTTGCCCTCCGGCTTGGGCGGCGCGTTGGATTCGGCGACCAGGATGTCGCCATTGGGCAGGCGATACAGCCAGCGCGGATGATCCAGGCCGGACGCGAACGCCTGAACCCGGAATCCCGGCGCGGCGACCGGGGTCCGCCCCTCGGGCCAGCCGACCGCGTCGGCGATCTTGACCCGGGGCAGCAGGGACGACGTCGGCTCCGGCAGGGTCGGATTGGGCCCGAACCCGGCTGAGGGGTCCAGCGCCGCCGGCCCGGCACAGGCCGCCAGTGTCAAGCAGGCGGCCGCCGCCAGCAGGCGGGATTGGCTGAACGATCGTCTCATCTCGGCTCCGGAGGTCAAAACTCGGGGAATTCCAGGCGGCTGACATCATAGCCCAGGGCCGCGGCCCGGGCGACCAGCCGCTCGCGTTCGGCGGCGTCCGGCACCTCGCGGGTGTAAATCCACAGCTTGTTGAAGGTCGGGTCGGCCGAGATGAACCAGCTGTAGTCGTCGGCCCGGTCCAGCACCCAGTAGTCCCAGGTCACGAAGCCTGCGAGGTAACGTGCCCTCAGCTTGGCATTGGTGCCGGGGTCCAGGATCTCGCCGCGCGCGCCGATCGCCTTTTCGCGGCCTTGCGGCGTGCCCACCTGGCAGGTGTCGCGCACATCGACGCGGGTCGGATTGACGATGACATAGTTGGTTGCGCCAGCCACGCAGCCGTCGGTGATCCGCATGGGCAGGCGGGCAATCTCCAGCCAGCGCCCGGAATAGAACCGCTCCGGATCAATCGGCTTCAGCGGCTGGGGCGCTCTCACCTGATCCGGTGATGGCGCGGTCACACAGGCGCTGAGGATGAGGGCGGCGGCGATAAGGGGGGCGGCGACGAGCGATTTCAGCGACATGGTCCGGCTCCGGCAGATGACGACAACCCGTGATATACGGCACAGGTTCCGTCTGGACGCAGGCCGCGACGTCGCGGGCGCTCAATTCAGCGGATTCAGGTCGTCGGGCGCGCGGATGCGCCTGTATCGAGCCTCCACAAACGCGAACGCCCCGAACGCCATCAGGCCGATCGCGGTCAGGGACAGGATGATCGATCCGCCCGGCTGCCGCTCCAGCGCATCGAGCCCGGCCCCGAAGCTGGAGACCTCCGCCGCACTGGCCCGGAACCCCGCGATGATCACGAACAGGGCAAGCGGCAGCAGGGCGAATCCCCGCGCCACATAGCCTGCCCGCGCCACCGGCACGACCCGGCGGCAGATGTCGGCCGAACAGGCCAGGTCGCTGGAAAAGTCCGACCGAAAGCCGCGCACCATATTGCCGATCGCGACCCCGCCGATGGCCAGCCCGACCCCGATCAGCAGCCAGTCCCCGAACGGCATTTCCAGCAGGGCCGCCGCCTTCTGCTGGTTCTCGGCGATATCCTCGGCGGCGGGATTGGCCTTCACCTCGTCCAGCAGCTCGAACACACCGGCGGCCAGCAGACCGTAGACGACACCGCTGATGGCCTGACCCGCCCGCATGCCCCAGGCCTTCAGCGAGGTGCCTTCCCGGTCGGCATCGAAGACCGACTGCAGCACCCGCCACAGCACGAAGGCCCACAGGCCGACGCCCAGCAGCACCAGCCAGACCCGCCCGAACGGCTGCTGGGCCAGCCATCCGACGGCTCCGCTCGTGCCCACCGCATCGGACATCCAGTCCATCGCCGCCATAAGGGCGATCAGACCCACCGACAGATAGACGAAGCCGCGCGCGCCATAGCCGACCCGCGCCGCTCCTTCCAGGAGCCGGTCCGAGGACGGCAGGTTCCGCATCAGGCGACGGGGCAGGGCTTGCGACAGGATGGACACGAGGCTGCAAATGCGCGGCAACCGATAAGGCTCCGCTTCGAACCTTCTTGGAGGTGCCCTGGTTGAAGGGTTACCGACCTGCGCCTATCTGCGCATCGCTCACGGGAGGGCATTCATGCATCCGGTCATCCAGATCGACGGTCTGACCAAGACCTACAAGTCGGGCCTGCAGGCGCTCAAGCGCGTGGACCTGACCATCGGCAAGGGCGAGATTTTCGCCCTGCTGGGCCCCAATGGCGCGGGCAAGACGACGCTGATCTCCGTCATCTGCGGCATCGTCACGCCTTCCACCGGCACGGTCATTGCCGACGGCCACGACATCCAGTCCGACTATCGCCGGGCCCGGACCAAGATCGGCCTGGTGCCCCAGGAGCTGACCACCGACGCCTTCGAAACGGTGCTGACCACGGTCAACTTCAGCCGCGGCCTGTTCGGTCGTGCGCCCAATCCGGCCCATGTCGAAAAGGTCCTGCGCGACCTCAGCCTGTGGGACAAGCGCAATGACAAAATCATGACCCTGTCCGGCGGCATGAAGCGCCGCGTCATGATCGCCAAGGCCCTGAGCCACGAGCCCGACATCCTGTTCCTCGATGAACCCACCGCCGGGGTCGATGTCGAGCTGCGCCGCGACATGTGGGAACTGGTCCGCCAGCTGCGCGAGAGTGGCGTGACCATCATCCTGACCACCCACTATATCGAGGAGGCCGAGGAGATGGCCGACCGCGTGGGCGTGATCCTGAAAGGCGAACTGATCCTGGTCGAGGAGAAGACGGCCCTGATGAAGAAGCTGGGCAAGAAGACCCTGACCCTGAACCTGCAGGACCCGCTGGACGCCCTGCCGCCCGAGCTGGCGGAGTGGAATCTGTCGCTGAAGGCCGAGGGCAATGAGCTGGAATACGTCTTCGATTCCAACGCCGAACGCACCGGTGTGCCGTCCCTGCTGCGCAAGCTCTCGGACCTCGGCATCGCCTTCAAGGACCTGAACACGCGCCAGAGCTCACTGGAGGACATCTTCGTCAGCCTGGTCCATCGCGATACGACCACCGCCGCCACGGGAGCTGCCGCATGACCGTCAACGGCTGGGGCATCTGGGCCCTCTATCGCTTCGAGATGTCGCGTTTCGGTCGGACCATCTTCGGCAGCCTGGTGACGCCGGTCATCACCACGGCGCTGTATTTCGTTGTCTTCGGCTCGGCCATCGGCAGCCGGATGGAGGAAGTCGGGGGGGTACCCTACGGGGCCTTCATCGTGCCGGGCTTGGTCATGCTGTCGGTCTTCACCCAGTCGATCTTCAACGGCAGTTTCGGCATCTATTTCCCCAAGTTCACGGGCACCATCTACGAAATCCTGTCGGCCCCTCTGTCGCCGCTGGAGACCGTGACCGCCTATGTCGGGGCTGCGGCGTCCAAGTCGATGCTGGTCGGGCTGGTGACGCTGGCCACCGCCGCCCTGTTCGTGCCGCTGCAGATCCAGCATCCCTTCGCCATGCTGGGCTTCCTGCTGCTGATCTCGGTGACCTTCAGCCTGTTCGGCTTCATCATCGGCCTGGTGTCCAACAGCTTCGAACAGCTGCAGTTCATCCCGATGCTGGTTGTGACCCCCCTGACCTTTTTGGGCGGTGCCTTCTATTCCATCGACATGCTGCCGGCCGCTTGGCGGACGGTGACCCTGTTCAATCCGGTGGTCTATCTGATCGACGGCTTCCGCTGGGCCTTCTACGGCGTCAGCGATGTGGGCGTCGGCGTCAGTGTGGGGGCCATGGTCGCCTTCTTCCTGATCTGCCTGGGCGTCGTTGGCTGGATGTTCAAGACGGGCTATCGCCTGAAGAACTGATCGTCACGAAACGGGCCAGATCGGCCCGCACCCTAGCCGATTACGCCCGCGAGACGCGCCCGCTGAGGCGCGGGAGCCCCGATGCCGACCGACAACGATCCCAAGCCCACACCGCCTGCCGAGCCGTTCCGCAAGCCGGCGATCTGGGGCCGCCCTCCCCAGACGACCTTCCGCGCCGGTCCCTTGCCGCGCGGCGAACGCCTGCCGCCCTTGCCCGAGCCGCCCCGCCAGGAGCCGCCTCGTCAGGAGGCACCCCGGCGCGAACCGCCCGTGATCGCCACGCCTCTGGCCGCTGTGCCGCAGCAGCAACCGCCCAAGCCGATGGGCACGCGCCCCGACATCTTCTCCGGTTCGATGATCCCCCGCCCGGCCTTCAAGCCGACCCCGCCTTTGCCGACGCAGCAGCAGACGCAGTCGGCCACGCCACGGGTCGCGCCACCCTCTGATCCATCACCGTCCGCGCCGCCGGCGCCCGATCTGACGGTGCGACCTCTGCCGACACCGACTCCAGCGCCTGCGGCTGCCGTGGCGGTCCCGGCGGCGCCAGTCGCTCCGGCTCCGACCGTCGCACCGGCTCAGCCTCGCGCCGCAACGCCCTTACCGGCAGTCGCCGATGAGCTTTCCGCAGTCTCGGCTCCGCGCATGACCACCGGCCAGCGCGCGCCCCGGAAAGCCAGCCGCACGCCCCTGATCGCCGGAGGTGCCGTCGCGGCCCTGGCCGTCGTCGCGGCGGGCATCTGGTGGATCAACCGCGCGCCGGTCGTTCCGCCGGTCGTGGAAGCTCCTGCCGCCGCAGCGGTGCCGTCTGCGATCGCGCCTGCCACCGCCCCAGCGGTCGACTCCGCCCCGGCTCCGGCGACCTCGAACGATACGTCCGCGCCGGCCACGGTTACGGCAGCAGCCGCCGCTCCGGCTCCGGTGCGCACGCAGCCTGCGCCTGCGACCAGAGCGACGACGCCCGCCGCCACACGCCCGGCTCCGGCCAGCACACCCGCGCCGACGACGACCGCCCCGGCCCAGACGCCGCCGCCCGTCGTGATCGAGATTGCGCCGACGCCGCCCGCTGGTCCGGCTCCGACGACGGCCGCCCCGCCCAGCAGCGACCCGGACGCGCCCGTCGTGACGCGCCCCCAACCACTGGACTAGGGCTCAGAGAAGGCCGTCAGCCCGGCGGCGACTTGATGGCTACATAGCCGCGCTCGACCATGCGGCGCAGGCCCTCATAGGCCTCGCCCAGCTCCTCATAGGCGGTGCGCGCCGAGGTCAGGCGCGCGACCTGGTCCGGCGTGGCCGGTGCGCCCGATTCCGACAGGCGCAGCGCCTCGGCCACCCATTTGGCCCGGGCGGTCGCGGTCAGGACGGCCAGGCGCTGGAACACCGCCGGGTCGAGCGGCGGCAGCATCTGGCTGACCACCTCGCGATTGGCGACGAAGGCGGAATAGTCGATCTGCTCCAGCAGGCCGCGAATGCGTCGCTGCTCCTGCGGGTCGTTGTCCTCGGGCTCGAAATGATCGCGCGGACGACGATAGCTGTTGGTCTGGATGGTCGACACGCCACTTCTCCCGGCTGGAGACGCCAAGGTGCGCCGCGTCGATTAACGAGCGGTTTCAGCCTCTCGGTTGCAGGATCATCAGGGTCGACGTCCCGTGCGCCAGCAGACGCCCCGCCGCGTCCTTCACCGTGCCCTCTGCCGTGATGATCTGACGTCCCGGATTGATCACGCGGCCCTCGCAGCGGACGCGGCCCGTATCGACGGCGATGGGGCGCACGAAATTGACCTTGGTCTCCAGCGTCGAATAGCCGACGCCGGCGGGCAGGGTCGAATGGGCCGCACAGCCCGCCGCGCTGTCGATCAAGGTCAGACACCAGCCGCCGTGCACCATGCCGGCGGGGTTCAGCAGATGAGGCCCGGTGTCGCCCTCGAAGGCGACGAAGCCGTCGCCGACCTCGACTAGTTCGAACGTCAGGCTGTCGGCGATGCTCGCGCCCTTCAGCTGTCCATCGATCACGGCCTGAAGCAGGTCGCGGCCGGTCATGGTGGCAAAGGCGGCTGCGGTGGAGGAGGGCGCGGCGGTCATACGCGGACTATCGCACGACCGTTTTCAAACGCAACCCTATCCGATCAGTGCGCTTCCGGGGGCCGGGCAGCCGGGTCCAGATACTCGCTCTCGCCATGCGGGTGATCGCTCAGCACGAAGCGACGGTCGCAATAGCCGCACTCGACGAAGTCGTCCTCGCCCATGTCCAGATAGACCAGCGGGTGCCCCAGGACGCCGCCGCCGCCATCGCAGGCAACGCGCTTGGTCGCGACGACCAGTTGCTCGGGCGGGGGAACGAAGACGTCGGGATGGCGCGGCGGCATGTCGACCTGACAGGGCTGGATTAGGGCTCGGAATGAACGCGGCGAGTCCTATGCGGACCCGCCGCCGAGGTCAAACCTGCTCTCGCACGTCCGGCCCCGCAGACACTGCGGCTGCGGGCTTGCGCCCCATCAGTCGGTCCACCATGGCCTTGCGCTTCTTGTAGAGCGTCAGGCCCAGACAGGCGGCCCCGACCCACAGGCCGATCTCGCCGATCACGGCCGAGATGCCGGCGATGATGAAGGACTGGGTCGTCGTCAGGACCTCGGTCTTGCCCAGGACGATGGCCAGGGCCATGCCGCCATAGCCCAGGACACAGACGCCCATGGCGGCAAAGCCGATGATGCGGGTGCGGTTGAGAGGTTTCATCTTCATCATCTCCGTCAAGGACGCGCTACACAATGACAAGCACGCTAGACACGTCGATGCGCATTGTCAAGTGTCATTGACACGCCCTCCGGCCCTACTCTTTTGGACCCGGACTTGGCGAGGAGCCGGACAGCCCATACCTATGCGCACCCGCGCCTCTGCGAGCCTTCCGACAAAGCCGACTTGATGACCGAGACCGACACCCTGCCCGTCAATGCCATCGAGGTGCGGGGGCTGGAAAAGACCTATGCTGGCAACAAGAAGTCGCCGCCCAAGACCGCCCTGAACGGCGTCGATCTGGTCATTCCGCGCGGGTCGATGTTCGGCCTGCTGGGCCCCAACGGGGCGGGCAAGTCCACCCTGATCAACATCCTGGCCGGCATCGTTAACAAGACTGGCGGCACCGCCGCCATCTGGGGCCGCGACATCGACAGCCAGCCGCGCGACGCCCGCGCCGCCCTGGGGGTCGTACCGCAGGAGATCGTGGCCGACGTCTTCTTCACCCCGCGCGAGGCGCTGGAGGTCCAGGCCGGTTTCTATGGCGTGCCCGCCAATGAACGCCGCAGCGACGAACTGCTGGCCGCGCTCGGCCTGTCGGACAAGGCCCACGCCTATGTGCGGGCGCTGTCGGGCGGGATGAAGCGTCGACTGATGGTGGCCAAGGCCCTGGTCCACAATCCGCCGATCCTGATCCTGGACGAGCCGACCGCCGGCGTGGATGTCGAGCTGCGTCGCCAGTTGTGGGAGTACGTCCGCCGCATCAATGCCGAGGGCGTGACCATTCTCCTGACCACCCACTATCTGGAGGAGGCCCAGGAGCTGTGCGACACCATCGCCATCATGAACCGCGGCTCTGTGGTGGCCTGCGAGCCGACCCCGCAATTGCTGCGCCGTCTCGACACCCGCAATGTGGTGGTGACGCCTGACAGTCCGTTGGAAGCATTGCCGCAACTGAACGGATTCGAGGCCGTCGCTCGCCCCAACGGGTCGTTCTCGGTCAGCTACAAGAAGGGCCAGTCCTCGGTCGAACACGTCCTGGCCGCCGTCCGCGCCGCCGGGGTGACTATCGCCGACATCACCACCGAGGATCCCGATCTGGAAGACGTCTTTCTGGCCCTCACCTACGGCGACGACAACCAGGCCGATCCGACGAGGGACTAGCTGTCGCGGTCAGACCAGCCGCCGCTCACCTCCCGCCACAAGAGCTGTGGCTGTCGCCAGATCAGTTCTCAAGCGCCTGCCGCTGGCGCGCCGTATCGGCGGCGGCGGCGCGACGTTGGGCCGCAAGCGCGTCCTCGATCTCGACCAGTTCTCGGTTCTTCTCGGCCGAAGCTTCGGCACGGCTCTGGTCGATCGGGCGGCCGGTGATGTCGGGCAGGAAGATCGGGGTGACGCATTCCTGGCCTTCCGGATCCCACCACTGGCCCTTGGCCTGGCAGCGCTCGTTCGGCTCGGTGACCAGCGCCTTGTAGCCCATCAGGCCGCCCACGCCGACGACGAACAGGGCCGCGAACAGGATGCTGAGGCGCTTCATGGTCAGAAGGCGGTTCATGCGCACTTTCCTCATCTCGCGCACGGACTGTTGAGAGCCCTTGACGCTGCGTTACGTTGACAGGCCGTGACAGCCGTTCCATTCCCTGCCCCCATATTCCGGCGAACATATGGACAGCGCAATGAAGGTACTCGTCCCCGTCAAACGGGTGATCGACTATAACGTCAAGGCCCGTGTGAAAGCGGACCAGACCGGCGTCGATCTGGCCAACGTCAAGATGAGCATGAATCCCTTCGACGAAATCGCCGTCGAAGAGGCCGTGCGCATGAAGGAAGGCAAGGAGCATCACGCGGCCGGAACGGCCGACGAGATCGTGGTCGTTTCCATCGGCGTGCAGCAGGCCCAGGAAACCATCCGCACCGCCCTGGCCATGGGCGCAGATCGGGGCATCCTGATCCAGTCCGATGCCGACCTGGAGCCTCTGGCCGTCGCCAAGCTGCTGAAGGCCGTGGTCGAGGAAGAACAGCCGGACCTGGTCCTGATGGGCAAACAGTCGATCGACGGCGACAACAATGCGGTGGGCCAGATGCTGGCCGCCCTGCTGGACTGGCCCCAGGCCACCTTCGCCGCCAAGATCGAGGTTGCGGGCAATACCGCGACCGTCACGCGCGAGGTCGATGGCGGCAACCAGACGCTCTCGGCTCCCTTGCCGGCGGTTGTGACCGTGGACCTGCGGCTGAATACGCCCCGCTATGCCTCCCTGCCCAACATTATGAAGGCCAAGAAGAAGGAGATCGCGATGAAGGCGGTCGCCGACTATGGCGTCGATACCTCCCCGCGCCTGAAGGTGGTCAAGGTCACGGCCCCGCCGACCCGCTCGGCCGGGATCAAGGTGGCCGACGCCGCCGAACTGGTGTCCAAGCTCAAGACCGCAGGAGCGCTGTAAATGGCCGTTCTCGTCATCGCCGATCACGACGGCTCGGCCGTCCGCGACACAACGAACAAGACCGTGACTGCCGCCCTGGCCCTGGGGGGCGATGTCGACGTCCTGGTCGTCGGCAAGGATGCCAAGTCCGCCGCCGATACGGCTGGCAAGATCACCGGCGTGCGCAAGGTCCTGCTGGCCGAGAGCGGCGAGCTGGGTCACCACCTGGCCGAGGCGGTCGCGACCACGGTCGTCGCCCTGGCCGACGGCTATGATGCGGTCCTGTCGCCCGCCACGATGGACGGCAAGAACTTCATGCCGCGCATCGCCGCCAAGCTGGACGTGGCCCCGATCTCCGACATCGTCGAGGTCGTCTCCGCCGACACCTTCGTGCGCCCCATCTATGCGGGCAATGCGCTGGAGACGATCCAGTCCTCGGACGCCAAGAAGGTCATCACCGTGCGCCCGACGGCCTTCAACGCCGCGGCAGAGGGCGGCTCGGCCTCGGTCGAGACCGTCACGGGCTCGGACGCCGGCAAGGCCAGCTTCGTCGGTGAGGAGATGGTCAAGTCGGACCGTCCGGACCTGGGCGCCGCCAAGATCGTCGTCTCCGGCGGCCGCGCCCTGGGTTCCGCCGAAGAGTTCCACGCCGTCATGGATCCCCTGGCCGACAAGCTGGGTGCCGCCGTCGGTGCCAGCCGCGCCGCCGTCGACGCGGGCTACGCGCCCAACGACTATCAGGTCGGCCAGACCGGCAAGGTCGTCGCCCCGGCTCTCTACATCGCCATCGGCATCTCGGGCGCCATCCAGCACCTGGCCGGGATGAAGGACTCCAAGATCATCGTCGCCATCAACAAGGACGCCGACGCCCCGATCTTCCAGGTCGCCGACTACGGCCTGGTCGCCGACTACAAGACCGCCGTGCCGGAGCTGATGAAGGCGCTGGGGTAACCGGATTTCCTCGCGCCTTCGGATGATTTCCGGAATGCGCGAGGAATGATGACGCGGGGGGTTTACGCCGGCCCCCGCAGTGTCTTCTATGCGCCCCGTTCAGCGCCTCCAGGGGGTGGCGCGTGGGGAGCGTTCCGAATGAAGATCGATCGCATGCGGGGCGTCAGCCTCGCGGTACTGGCCGCTGTCGCCCTGGGCCTCTCGGCCTGCGCCACCACCGGTGACGACAGCACAGACACCAACGGCTCCTCCGACCGCGCCGAGCGGGCACCGCTGGCGACCGGTCTGGACGCCTCGGCTAATCCCGATCCCTTCCCCTCGACCTATCGCGGCCTGCCGCGCGAGAACATGGCCATCGTCGGCGGCACGGTATTCGACGGGGCCGGACGCCGGTTCGAGAACGGTGTCGTGGTCATCACGGACGGCCGCGTGGTCGCCGTCGGCGACGCCTCCACCGCCATCCCGGCCGGACACCGCAGCGTGGATGCGCGCGACCGCTTCGTGACCCCCGGCATCATCGACACCCACAGCCACCTGGGCGTCTATCCCTCGCCCGGCGTGCAGGGCATGAGCGACGGCAACGAGGCGACCAGCCCCAACACCGCCCAGGTCTGGGCCGAACACTCCCTGTGGCCCCAGGATCCCGGCTTCAACACGGCGCGGGCGGGCGGCATCACCACGCTCCAGATCCTGCCCGGCTCGGCCAATCTGTTCGGCGGTCGGGGCGTGACGGTGCGCAACATCCCCTCGGTTACCATGCAGGGCATGAAGATGCCCGGCGCGCCCTATGGCCTGAAGATGGCCTGCGGCGAGAATCCCTCACGCGTCTATGGCAGCCGCAACCAGTCGCCCGCCACCGGCATGGGCAATATGGCCGGCTATCGCGCCGCCTTCATCGCGGCTCGCGACTACAAGGCCAAATGGGACAAGTGGCGCGAGGACGGCGAGGGTTCGCCCCCGACCCGCAACCTCCAGAACGAGACCCTGGTCGGCGTTCTGGACGGCTCCATCCTGGTCCAGAACCACTGCTATCGCGCCGATGAAATGGCCCAGATGGTCGATCTGTCGCGCGAGTTCGGCTTCCGCATCACCGCCTTCCACCACGCCATCGAGGCCTACAAGGTCGCGCCCATGCTGGCCCGCGAAGGCATCTGCGCCGACATGTGGACCGGCTGGTGGGGCTTCAAGATGGAAAGCCTGGACGGGATCGAGGCCAATGCCGCCCTGGTCGATGCGCCCGAGAACGGCTGTGCCGTCATCCACTCCGACGACGCCGAACTGACCCAGCGGCTCAATCAGGAGGCGGCCGCCTCACTGGCCGCCGGTCGCCGCATCGGCATGGACATCTCCGAAGAGCGGGCCATCCGCTGGATCACCCTGAATGCCGCCCGCTCGCTGGGCATCGCCGACCAGACCGGATCGCTGGAGGCGGGCAAGCGCGCCGACGTCGTGATCTGGAGCGCCAATCCGTTCAGCGTCTATGCCCGCGCCGATCAGGTCTTCATCGACGGCGGCCTGGCCTTCGACCGCATGAACCCGGCCTATCAGCCGGTCTCCGACTATGAACTGGGCCAGCCCGGCTTCGGCCTCTCCGCCGCCAACGTCACGCAGGGAGCCCGCTGATGCGCCTCAGGACCCTCATCCTCGCTGCGGCGTCAGTCGTCGCCATCGCCTCGCCCGCCCTGGCCCAGGAACTGACCGCCATCACCGGCGGCCGCGTCCTGACCGGTTCGTCGGTCATCGAGAACGGCACCGTCGTCATCCAGAACGGCCGGGTCGTCTCGGTCGGCAGCGGAGCCGCGCCCTCGGGGGCCCGCGTCATCGATGCGCGCGGCAAGGTCGTCTCGCCCGGCTTCGTCGCGGTCGACAGCGGCCTGGGCGGCTCTGAAGTGTCCTCGGTCGGCGGCTCGGACGATCTACGAAACAGCGCCAACTCCATCAGCGCCTCGTTCGACGTTTCCTACGGTCTGGACCCCTGGTCCTTCACCCTGCCGGTCGCCCGCCTCGGCGGCATCACCCGCGCCATCGTCATGCCCAGCCACGCCGGTGGTGGCGGCGGCGGTCACAGCCATGACGACAGCGACTTCGCCGGCGTCGGCCATGCCGGCCTTCAATCGCCCGGCCTGTTCGCCGGTCAGGCCGCCGTCATCCATCTGGCGGAAGGCACCGACATTCTGGTCAAGCCGCGCGTGGCCATGGTCGCGCCGTTCGGCGAGGCCGGGGCAGGCATCGTCGGCGGCGCACGCGGGGCCCAGTTCACCCAGTTCAAGGAAACCTTGGCCGAGGTCCGCCTCTATGCCCGCAACAAGGCCGCCTATGACCGGGCGGGCCTGCGCGACCTGTCGCTGTCCCGCGCCGATCTGGAGGCCCTTATCCCGGTCGCCAATGGCGACATGCCGCTGATCGTCACGGTGCGCCGCGCCGCCGACATCCAGCAGGTGCTGCGCCTCGCCCGCGAAGAAGGCGTCAAGGTCATCCTGGACGGGGCCGAAGAAGCGTGGCTGGTCGCCGACCAGATCGCGTCCGCTGGCGTGCCCGTTCTGCTGAACCCCATCTCCAACCTGCCCGGCAATCTGGAGACGCGCGCCGCGCGGATGCAGAATGCCGCCGCCCTGAACGCGGCCGGGGTGGTCATCGCCATCAAGGGTAATGAGGGCTCGATCCACCGGGCGCGCGAGGCCCGCTACAACGCCGGCAACGCCGTCTCCCACGGCCTGCCCTATGAGGCGGCGATCGCGGCCCTGACCGTCAATCCGGCTCGCATCTTCGGCATGACCGGCCAGTTCGGAGAGCTCCGCGCCGGGGCCGCCGCCGATGTCGTGGTCTGGTCCGGCGACCCGCTGGAGCCGCTCAGCCTGGCCGAGACCATCTTCGTCAATGGTCAGGAACAGGCCCCGACCAGCCGCCAGTTCCTGCTGCGCGATCGCTATCGTGACGGCGGCGAAGGGGCCATGCCCCCGGCTTATACACGTTGATCTAAATCAGTGAGGCGGCGTTCCGCCGCCTCACTGAGCCAGCATACCGCCGTCGATCTTGAACTCGGACCCCGTCACGAACTTGCTCTCGTCCGACGCCAGATAGAGCACGCAATAGGCCACATCATCGGGCTCGCCGATCCGCTTCAGCGGGATGCCCCGCGCCAGCCGCTCGTGCGCCTTGCCCTCGTCGCCGCCGGCCATGGCGATGAAGGGATCCAGGATCGGCGTCTTGATGAAGACCGGATGGACCGAGTTGCAGCGCACGTTCCAGTCGGCCTTGGCGGCCTCCAGGGCGATGGTCTTGGAATACATCCACACCGCCGCCTTGGTGGCGTTATAGGCCCCCATGCCCGGGGCCGCCGCCAGCCCCGCCACCGACGAGATGTTGACGATCGAACCCGCACCCGACGCCCGCAAGTGCGGCATGGCGTGTTTGCAGCCCAGCATGATGGACTCGATGTTCACCGCCTGGACCTTGCGCCAGTTCTCCAGCGTGTCCTGCTCGGACCAGACGAAGGCTCCTCCGATCCCGGCATTGTTGATCAGGATCGACAGCCCGCCCATGTCGGCGACCGCGCGCTCGATGACCGAGACCCAGTCCGCCTCATCGGTCACATCCTGGGCATAGGCGAAGGCCGAACCTGGCACCTCGCCATTGATCGCGTCAGCCAGCAGCTGGACACCGTCCAGATTGACGTCCGTCAGCGCCACCTTCGATCCTTCGCGCGCCAGCATCCAGGCCATGGCGGCACCCAGACCGCCAGCCGCCCCCGTGATCAGGGCCGCCTTGCCCTCGACCCGGCCCTTGCGTTGAACGGCCATCTATTTCCCTCCCAGGGCGGCGGCGGCTTCGTCGATGAAACGGGCCATGTCGATGTCGCGCTGGGTCACCCCGCCGGCGTCGTGCGTGGTCAGAAGCACGCTCACCCGATTGTAGACATTGGACCATTCGGGATGATGATCGACCTTGTCGGCCAGAAGCGCGACGCGGGTCATGAAGCCGAAGGCCGCGTTGAAATCGGCGAAGGTCAGCGACCGCGCGATGGCCTCGCGCTCGCCCTCGTCCACGCGCCACAGGGGCAGGCCTTTCAAGGCTTCCGCAGGGTCAATCCGGTTGGTCATGGGCGCTCCTGTTTGGATCAGCCGTATCGCGCCGGACCCGCCGCCACAAGCGGACTTGATACGCGACCACACGGACCGGTGACGCCGCCCTCGCCAGCGGCTACACCGCCTGAATGACCGACGATACCGCCACTGCCAAGAAGACCTCCTCCTTCGGCTTCCGCGATGTGGACGCTACGGAAAAGGTGCAGATGGTGCGCGGCGTGTTCGACAGCGTCGCCTCCAACTACGACCTGATGAACGACCTGATGAGCGGCGGCGTCCACAGGCTCTGGAAGGATGCGGCGGCGGCCAAGCTGAACCCCCGCCCCGGCGAGATCATCCTGGACGTCGCGGGCGGCACCGGCGACATGGCTCGCCGCTATTCCAAGATGGCCCGCGCGGCCCAGCAGCGGCGCGGCGGCGAGGACGCCCGCGTCATCGTGCTGGACTACAATGCCGAGATGATCATGGCGGGCGTGCAGAAGGGCGGCGAGCCCGAGATGTCCTGGTCGGTCGGCGACGCCATGGCCCTGCCCCTGCCCGATGCCTCGGTCGACGCCTATTCGATCAGCTTCGGCATCCGCAACGTCGCCGATATCGACCAGGCCCTGCGCGAAGCGCGGCGGGTGCTGAAGCCCGGCGGGCGGTTCCTGTGCCTGGAGTTTTCGCGCCCCACCGCCTCGGCCATCCGCAAGGCCTATGACGCTTGGTCCTTCAATGCCATTCCGCGCATCGGGGGCTGGGTCGCCAAGGATCGCGACAGCTATCAGTATCTGGTCGAAAGCATCCGCCGCTTCCCTGATCAGCCGACCTTCAAGACCATGATCGAGGCTGCAGGCTTCAGCCGGGTCACCGTCACCAACCTGTCGGGCGGGGTCGCCGCCATTCATCACGGGTGGGCGATCTGACCCGCCGCATCGACGCCGCCACCCCGCCGCCTGCGCCGACCACTCAGCCGGTGCGTCATCCGGTCGAGTCGTCCTTCCGTCTGCTGGGCTGGCTGGCGGTTCTGATCCGCCATGACGCCCTGATGCCGCGCGAGATCACGCCCCTGCTGCCGCCCTGGGTGCGGTGGATCGCGCATATCCTGCACATGTTCGCCGGACGCGAAGGCCGCGATGGACGGCCGGGCCAGCGCCTGGGCCGCACCTTCGAACATCTGGGGCCGGTCGCCATCAAACTGGGACAGGTGCTGGCCACGCGGGCCGACATCTTCGGCGTGGAGTTCGCGCGCGACCTGGGTCGGCTTAAGGATAATCTGCCGCCCTTTCCGCTGGATCAGGCCCGCCGCGAGGTCGAGCGCTCGCTGGGTCGGCCGGTCGAGAGCCTGTTCACCGACTTCGGCCCCGCCGTCGCCGCCGCCTCCCTGGCCCAGGCCCACCCCGCCTGGCTGGCCGACGGGCGCAAGGTCGCGGTCAAGATCCTGCGCCCGGGCGTGGAGCGCAAGGTGGCCCAGGGGCTGGACGCCATGCGTCTGGCCGCGCGGATGGCGCATCGGTTCGTACCGCTGTCGCGCCGCCTGCAGCCCGAAGCCTTCGTCGAGATCATCGCCCGTGCGCTCCAGCTGGAACTGGACATGCGTCTGGAGGCGGCGGCCGCTTCCGAGATCAAGGAGGTGCTGGCCAAGGATCGCGGCACCGAACTGGGCGGTCACATGGACGCCCCGACCGTCATCTGGGACGGGGTGGGCAAGCGCGTCTTGACCATGGAATGGGCACCCGGCAAGGCCATGACCGACCCGACCGCCGTCGAGCAACCGGGCCTGGACATCAATGCCCTGGCCGACAATGTCGTGCGCGCCTTCCTGATCCAGGCGCTGGATCACGGCACCTTCCACGCCGATCTGCATGAAGGAAACCTGTTCTGCCATGCGCCGGCCGAGCTGACCGCCATCGACTTCGGCATCGTGGGACGGCTGGGCCCGGCCGAACGGCGCTACCTGGCCGAGATCCTGTGGGGCTTCATCTCGCGCGATTACGACCGCATCAGCCGGGTGCATTTCGAGGCCGGCTATGTGCCCCCCGAACACTCCGTCGAGGCCTTTGCCCAGGCCCTGCGGGCGGTGGGAGAGCCCGTCATCGGCAAGGCCGCGTCCCAAGTGTCGATGGGTCGTCTGCTCGGCCAGCTGTTCGAAATCACCGACCTGTTCGACATGCGCCTGCGCCCCGAACTGATCCTGCTGCAGAAGACAATGGTTTCGGTCGAGGGCGTCGCCCGTCGCCTGAATCCCGACCACGACCTGTGGGCCGCCGCCCAGCCCGTGGTCGAACGATGGATCCGCCGCGAACTGGGTCCGCAGGCTCAGATGCGCGATGCCGTCACCGAAATCCGCGCCACGCTGAAGGCGGCATCCCGTCTGGTCCAGAACCCGCCACAGACACAGACGATCGTCGTGCGCGAAGCCTATACCCCCGCCTGGCTCGTCGTCGGCGTAACCCTGGCCATCGCGGCCTCGGCCGCCGCCCTTGTTCTGTCGCTTTGGCCCGGCATCGTCTGAGGTGAACGAACCGCCTCGTGTCGGGTGGCGTTCATCTCCGTTCGTATAGAGTTGCGGCCCGTATTGGAGTTCTGATGCCCATGAAGCGTTTCCTCGCCGTCGCCGCCCTCGGCCTGGCCCTGCCGTCCGCCGCCTTAGCCCAGGTGGCCGCCGGGTCCGTGCCCAATCCGTTCGACCGCCCGGCCGGCGCGCCTGTCCCTGCGGCACGGCCCGCAACCCCGGCACCCGCTGCCCCGGCCCCTGCACCTGCCGAGGCGACCCTGTCACCGACGCCCGCCAATGCCGCCTCCGAAGAGACGCTGCGCACCGTCATCGCCAGCCTCCAGGCCGGCACGCCCGACTACAGTCTGATGACCACCGACCTGGCCACCCAGATGCGGACGCGCGAGGCGACCATCCTGCCGCTGATCAAGGGCTTTGGCGCGATCCAGTCGTTCGACTTTGCGGGCAGCCGCAACGAAGCCGACGTCTTCGTCGTCAACTTCGCCGCCGCCGAAACGGAATGGTTCATCGGCATGGACGACGACGGCAAGGTCGCCGCCCTGCTGTTCCGCCCGGCGCAGGAGGCCGCGCCCGCCCCGACCGCGGCTCCGGCACCGGCCGCAACCGCTGCGCCATCAGCCCAATAAGCCAGACGTCAGTCGTCAGAGGTGGGGCGACCCCGCCCGCTCTTGATCGTCGACCGCTTGGCCTTGCCATCCAGCCGCCGCTCCTTCGATGCCCGCGTTGGGCGGGTCGGCACGCGATAGGTCGGGGCGACCGAGGCCTGGTCCACCATCGCCTGCAGCCGCGCGATGGCGTCGGCTCGGTTGCGCTCCTGTGTCCGGAACCGAACCGCACTGATCAGGATGACCCCGTCCAGCGTCAGTCGACTGCCCGCCAGCTTCATCAGTCGCGCCCGCACCGGCTCGGTCAGCGAGGGGGAATTCCGGGCGTCGAACCGCATCTGCACGGCGGTCGAGACCTTGTTGACGTTCTGCCCGCCGGGGCCGCCCGAGCGGAAGAAGCGGAACTCCAGCTCGCTCTCCGGAATGATCGTCATCGCGGCACGCGCCGCGCCATGACCACCGCGCGGTCCAGCGCCTGGAGGAAGGCCGAGCGATCCTTGGGTCCGAACGGCGGCGGTCCGCTGGTCGCCACGCCCATGGAGCGCAGATGCTCGCCGATCTCCCGCCCGGCCAGGGCCGAGCCGATCGAGTCCGCAGTAAACGGCTGACCGTTCGACTTCAGCGCCTGCGCCCCCGCCTTCAGGCAGCGGTCGGCCAGGGGGATATCGGACGTCACCACGATGTCGCCCGGGCCCGCCCGCTCCGCGATCCAGTCGTCGGCCACGTCCGGCCCCGCGTCGACCAAGACCCGCTCGATCCAGCTTTCACGCGGCGTGTTCACGAATGCATTGGAGACGACGAAGACCCTCAAGGAATAGCGGGCCGCCACCCGATACACCTCGTCCTTCACCGGACAGGCGTCGGCGTCGATGAAGATGCGCGGCTCGCTCATGCTTCGGGGATCAGGTCCACGGGCAGGATCTGGCTGGACAGCAGCGTCTCCGTACCCTGCCAGCGATCCGGCCCCTGCTGCTCGACCCAGGCCTGGACCACGTCCCGGCCCAGGCCATAGTTGATGATGTAGCTGCGATAGGTGTCGATGAAGCGCAGGCGCTGGGCCGCCTTGTCCGGCTCCGCCAGCGTATATTTCACCAGCCGCGCGATCGTCTCCTCGCGCCCTACACGCCCGGCCAGATAGTCGTCGGCGATCGTATATTCCGCCCGCGCCAGTTGCCGCGTCAGGGTCATCAGCTCGGCCTTGGCCTCGACCGTAGAGGGATCCAGCCCGGCCAGCGGAAACAGCACATCGCGCTCGAACGCGATCGCCTCGTCACCTGGAAAGGCCAGATCGATCCCGTAGTTCGCGCTACCCTCGGCCACGAAAGACATGGGGCTGAATAGCGGATAGACGCTCATCTCCACCCAGCCCTTCTCGCGCACGAAGGTCCGCTCCAGCAGGGCGTTGTAGACGTGGTGTCCGGGGTAACCCTCATGACATCCCAGATCGATCGCCCGCTCCGTATAGATCGGGAAATCGGAATTGATCTCGATCCGGCTGGCCGCGTCGCCGAGGTAGTAGTTATAGCCCGACCACGGCTTGTCGCCGACGAAGCTGAGGGTGAACCGCTCATTGGCGGGCAGGGCGATATGCTGGACCGTCCGGCGGCGGCATTCGGCGATGGCGGCGTCCATCACGACCTGCAGACGGTCCTTCGGAATCTGATACTGTGCCTTGAAGGCAGTGACACGGTCCGTCAGGTCGCCCTGCCCGGGCACAAGGGCGTCGATCCGCGCCAATATAGGATCGAAGCTGGCCAGAGGTCGCAGCTCGGGCCGGATGCCGAATAGGGCCTCGGCCTCATCCGCAAAGCTCAGCTTTTCGCCCGACAGCATGCGGATACGGGCCGCCGCGGCGGACACATGCGCAAGCAGATAGGCCTTTCGCTGACGGCTGTCGGCATCAAGTCCGGATGCGGGGACCGCGTTCAGCCGAGCCTTCATATCGGCCGCGCCCGCCGCCAGTTGAGGCAGGTCGCGCGGGGCCGCCTTGGCCGCCGCCTGCCATTCCGCCGGACCGTAGTAGGCGTCGACATAACCCGGCTCTCTCTCCCCGATCTCGAGGATCAGACCCACGTAATCCCGCGCGATCGCATCCAGCGGTCCCTCGACCCGCACGGGCGACAAGGTCTCTGGCGTGACGGTCGCCATGGGCTGGGAGGCGCAGGCCCCCAGTAGGAGGGCGAAAGCCAGGATTAGACGGCGCATGGGCGCTCTCCCTACAGAAGCGGCGATAAAGGTGACGCAGGCTAGGCGTGGCCGCCACCGCGCTCAACCCGTCGCGGTTACCCGTCACGCATTCGGGATTGAGGGCCGCCGCATCCTGCTGTAAGGCCCTTCGTCCGCGCATCGCCGCTAGTGCGCACCCGTAGCTCAGCTGGATAGAGCGTTGCCCTCCGAAGGCAAAGGTCACACGTTCGAATCGTGTCGGGTGCGCCATTCTCTTTCGATCAGGAAACGACCCGCGTGACCGACGCCCCCGTACCCGCGCTCCCGGACCAGCCGCTGGGCCAGCCTGTGGGCCGCGTGATCGCCATGCCGGCGGACACAAATCCCGAAGGTGACATCTTCGGCGGCTGGCTTCTGGCGCATATGGACCTGGCTGGCGCAACCCCGGCCTTCGAACTGGCCCAAGGCCGCTGCGCCACGGTCGCCCTGGACGCCATGGTCTTCCACAAGCCGGTCTCGGTCGGCGACGAGGTCTCCATCTATGCCCGCGTGATCAAGACGGGCCGGACCTCCATCCGCGTCCATGTCGAGGCCTGGAAACGCCCGCGCA
Source organism: Brevundimonas sp. (assembly GCF_016463295.1). Classification (GTDB taxonomy): domain Bacteria; phylum Pseudomonadota; class Alphaproteobacteria; order Caulobacterales; family Caulobacteraceae; genus Brevundimonas. Next base: position 7,740 of record NZ_JAEMRO010000022.1, on the reverse strand, counting down.
ATCAGGCCCATGCGACGTCCGAGCGGGTGACCGAGGGCGTCTTCACCTATGTGGCCATCGATCAGGACCGTAACCCTCGCCCGTTGCCGACACTGGGCGCATAACCCAGCGAAACGGTCGGAAATCTTGACCTTTTGCCCCCCACGGCCTACCTGCCGGGCATGGCCATCCGTCGCATCCTCACCATCGACAATGCCGCCGACCTGGCGGTTCTTAAGCAGGTCTCGACCCCGGTCGAAGGCCCCATCACCGCCGAGGTGCGGACCCTGATGGATGACATGCTGGAGACGATGTACGACGCGCCCGGCATCGGCCTGGCCGCCGTCCAGATTGGCGACACCCGCCGCGTCATCGTTATGGACCTGGGCGACAAGGACGGCGTCGTCTGTGACGAAGACCCCGCCGAAATGAGCGACGAAGCCCGGGCGAAGTGGGAGGCGGAACGCCGCAACCCGCGCTATTTCGTCAACCCGGAGATCCTGTGGACCTCGGAAGAGACCCTGCCCTACGAAGAGGGCTGCCTGTCCATTCCCGACTATTTCGACGCCGTCGAGCGGCCCGCCCGCGCCCGCATCCGCTATCTGAACTACCAGGGTGAGACCGTCGAGGAAGAGTGCGAGGGCCTTTACGCCGTCTGCATCCAGCATGAGATGGATCATCTGAACGGCGTGCTTTTCATCGACCACCTGTCCCGACTGAAGCGCGACCGCGCGGTCGCCAAGGTCAAGAAGAACGCAAGGTTGGCTGCCTGATGGCCCGTTTGAAACGCCACCGTGACCGCATCGTCGACCCCATGGGTCGCCGCCGCCTGACGCGCAACGAGAAGATCGGCATCGGCAGCCTGGCCACCCTGGTCGGCGTCGCCGCCCTTGGCATCATCGCCGGTGTGGTTCTGGATCGCCTCCTGGACTTCGACGACGTTCTGGATGCGGGTGGCGAATGGGACGAAGGCGGCGGCGTTTCCACCCGCTGGGAATAATCAGGTTGCCCGTCGACGCCCTGTTCAAGAGCGCGGTCTGATGCGCCTCGCCTTCATGGGTACGCCCGAATTTGCCGTCCCATCTCTCGCCGAGCTGATCGCCGCCGGACACGAGATCGTGGCCGTCTATTCCCAGCCGCCCCGACCCAAGGGACGGGGACAACAGCTCACGCCCTCGCCGGTGCAGGCCTTTGCCGAGGCCATGGGCCTGCCGGTTTTCACGCCCGCCTCCATGAAATCACCTGAGGCCATCGCCACCTTCCAGAGCCTGGACCTGGATGCCGCCTGCGTCGTGGCCTATGGCCAGATCCTGAAGCCCGAGGTGCTGGAAGCGCCGCGTCTGGGCTGTTTCAACCTGCATGGCTCCCTGCTGCCGCGCTGGCGCGGGGCCGCCCCGATCCAGCGCGCCATCATGGCCGGCGACCGCCAGACCGGCGTCCAGATCATGCGCATGTCCGAGGGCCTCGACGAGGGGGCCATCCTGCTGTCGGAGGTCATGGATATCCGCCCTGACGACACGGCCGCCAGCCTGTCTGAGCGCATGTCGCACATCGGCGCCGGTCTCTGGCCCCGGGCGTTGGCGGCCATCGAGCGTGGCGGGGTCACCGGCACGGAGCAGACGGGCGAGCCGACCTATGCCCGCAAGATCACCTCGGCCGAAGCCCGCATCGACTGGTCGCGCCCGGCCGCCGACGTCGATGCCCACATCCGTGGACTGTCCCCCTTTCCGGGAGCCTGGTTCGAGATCGCAGGGACTGACGGCCCGATCCGCATCAAGGCCCTGATGTCCCAGGTCGCCGGTGGGAATGCCGCCCCCGGCACGGTTCTGGACGACGGTTTGACCGTCGCCTGCGGCCAGGGCGCAGTGCGCCTGATCCGCGTCCAGCGCGCGGGCAAGGCCGCGCAATCGGCGCAGGAGATGCTCAGAGGGCTGACACTTCCATCCGGCACCGTCCTGTCCTCAAGCAGCGAGCCGCCGCGCGGCGACCGATAGGACACACGACACCCCATGCCTCGCTACCGGCTGACCCTCGAATACGACGGCTCGGGATACAACGGCTTTCAGGCTCAGGCCGATCAGCCGACGGTGCAGGGAGCCGTCGAGACTGCGATCACAGCCTTCTGCGGCCAGATCGTCCGGCTGGCGGCCGCGGGCCGGACCGATACGGGCGTCCATGCCACGGGTCAGGTCATCAGCTTCGACCTCGACAAGGCCTGGCCCGCGTCCACCGTCATGAATGCCCTGAACGCCCACATGGTCGAGGAGGCCGTCTCGGTTCTGGACTGTGTGGCCGTGGACGACGACTGGCATGCCCGGTTTTCGGCGACGGGGCGACGCTATCTGTATCGCATCCTCAACCGGCCCGGCCGCCCGGCGCTGGACCGGGGTCGGGTCTGGCATGTGAAACAGCCTCTGGAGGTCGAGGCCATGCAGGCGGCGGCCCAGGCCCTGGTCGGCCTGCACGATTTCACCACCTTCCGCGATGTGAACTGCCAGTCCAATTCGCCGGAGAAGACGCTGGACGTCGCCCGCGTCACCCGCGTCGGCGACGAGGTTCACCTGATCTTCGAGGCCCGCAGCTTCCTGCATCGCCAGGTGCGGTCGATGACGGGATCACTGGTCCAGGTGGGCCTGGGCCGCTGGACCTCCGACGACCTGAAGGCCGCTCTGGAGGCCCGCGATCGCGCCGCCTGCGGGCCCGTCGCACCGTCCACCGGACTGTATCTCACCGGCGTCGAATACGCCGGTGAAGCCGGCCTCAAGCAGAGCGAAGCGCGGTAGGCCAACCCGACCTCAAGCAGCGCGAAGCGCGGTAGGCCAATCCGGCCTCAAGTAGCGCAAAGCGCGTTAGGCCCAAAAAGAAAGCGCGTCAGCGCTTCAGAAAGCCACCGATCATGTCGCCCAGACCACCGGGCAGACTGTCCAGAAGGCCGTCGGCACCCGCCGCGTCACCACCGGGCGTCAGGCGATCCACCGCCTCGGGCAACAGCCCGGCCAGCGTCTCGCTGGCCTGATCGGTGGAGATGCCCAGTTTGGCCGCCAGATCGGCGATCGGGCCACTGCCCAGAACCTGCTGGATCTGTTCGGCAGAGATGTTCGCATTGGCCCCGGTGCCGATCCACGAGCCGACGGTGTCGCCCAGCCCGGCCTGGGTGAATTTCTCGACCAGGCCGCCGACCCCGCCCTGACCCTTCAGCAGATCGGCGATGCCGCCTCCGGCATCCTTGCCCAGATTGCCCAGAACACTGTCCAGAATACCCATTGTCCGTCTCCATCTGCGGTGTGACGCCAGCGTGGCACGGCTACGCTACGCCGGGATGACGGACCGCGCACATGAAAAAGCCCGCCGGGTCCCGGCGGGCTTCGTCATTCAGGTCTGGAACGACCCTTAGTTCTTGGCCTGCTCGGCGCCCGAGGTCACGGCCGAACCAGCGGCCGAAACGTCACGGCCCACGCCGGACACGGTGTTGCAGGCCGAAACGGCCAGGGCGGCGGCGACGATGGACAGAGCGATGATCTTCTTCATGGGAAATCCCCTTCACTGGTGTTGAACCTGCGCCGTAACGCCAAGCGTGACCGTTCGGTTGCATGGCCAGATGCGCCCGCGATCTGCTAAGCGACGCCTCATGACCCAGCCCGCCCATACCGCCGCCCGCCGCCTTGTCGAAACCCTGGTGATGAACGGTGTCACCCGTGTCTTCTGCGTGCCGGGCGAGAGCTATCTGGCGGTGCTGGATGCCCTGGCCGACGTGCGCGACAAGATCGAAGTCATCGCCTGCCGTCACGAGGCCGGGGCCGCCAACATGGCCGAGGCCTATGGCAAGCTGACGGGCAAGCCCGGCATCTGCATGGTCACGCGTGGCCCCGGCGCGACCCACGCCTCCATCGGCGTGCATACGGCCCATCAGGACTCCACCCCGATGATCCTTTTCGTCGGCCAGATCGCCCTGTCGGACCGCGGGCGCGGGGCCTTTCAGGAGGTCGACTACCGCGAGGTCTTCGGTGGCCTGGCCAAATGGGCGACCGAGATCGAGAGCCCTGACCGCACCGTCGAGGTCGTGGAGCGCGCCTTCGCCACCGCCCAGCAAGGCCGGATGGGGCCGGTGGTCATCGCCCTGCCCGAAGACATCCTGCACGAGGACGGTGGTCCCGCCCCGATCCGCCCTGTGGTGCCCGCCCGTGCGGCACTGGACCCGGCCTTCGTCGAGGCCGTGCGCGACCGCCTGTCGAAGGCCGAGCGGCCCCTGCTGGTCCTGGGCGGGTCGGGCTGGACGGAAGAGGCCGCCGCCGCCATCGGCGACTGGTCTGAACGCCTCGGCCTGCCGGTCAGCCTGTCGTTCCGGCGCAAGGACATCCTGTCCAACGCCCGCCCCAACTATGCGGGCGATCTGGGCCTGGGCTGCAATCCGGAACTGATGAAGCGGGCGAGGGACGCGGACCTGCTCATCGCCATCGGGGCACGCCTCGGTGAAAATCCGACCCAGGGCTATACCCTGTTCGACCGCGCCCGCACGGCTGAGGCGCTGGTTCACATCCATCCCGGGGCTGAGGAACTGGGTCGCGTCTGGACACCCTTGCTCAGCGCCACGGCCGACAACTCCCTGGCCGCCCAGGCCCTGTCCACCATCGACCCGGGCCGCACCTGGCACGACCAGGCCAGGGCGGCCCACGATCACTACCAGGCCTTCTCCACCCCCGTGCCGGTCACCGGCGCGGTGAACATGAGCGAGTGCATGGCCCATCTGGGCCAGGCCCTGCCGCCGACCGCCATCGTCACCAACGGGGCCGGGAATTTCGCCGCCTGGCTGCATCGCTTCTATCGCCACCGCGCCTGCCGCACCCAGCTGGCCCCGACGTCGGGAGCCATGGGATATGGCTATCCGGCGGCGCTTGCGGCCAAGAGCCTGCATCCCGACCGCGAGGTCATCTGCGTGGCGGGCGACGGCGACTATCTGATGACCGGCCAGGAACTGGCCACCGCCGTCCAGTACGGCATCAATGCCGTCGTGATCGTGGTGGACAACGGCACCTACGGCACCATCCGCATGCATCAGGAGGGCCACTATCCCGGCGCCGACCGTGTCATCGCCACCGATCTTAAGAACCCCGACTTCGTGAAGTATGCGGAGGCCTTCGGAGCCTTCGGCATCCGCTGCGACCGCACCGAAGACTTCCCCGCCGCCCTCGACGCCGCCCGCAAGGCCGGCCGCCCCGCATTGCTTCACCTGGTCACCTCGGCCGAGGACATCGCCCCGAACCGTACGATCACGGGGCTGCGGGCGAAGTAGCGGCAAACGGCCGATGACGGCGGCGATCTGCCCGCCTATGTTCGCCGCATGACCGACGCTGCGCCCGAAACTACAGACCGCCCCCTCACCCAGGACGGCCCGCCGCTGCGGCTGTGGATGATCGACGCCTCGGCCTATATCTTTCGCGCCTATCACGCCCTGCCGCCGTTGACGCGCAAGTCGGACGGCCTGCCGGTCGGGGCGGTCCAGGGCTATTGCAACATGCTGTGGAAGCTGTTGCAGGACATGAAGGGATCGGACGGCCCAACCCATCTGGTGGCCATCTTCGACCATTCGGAAAAGACCTTCCGCAATGACCTGTACGATCAGTACAAGGCCAACCGCTCGGCCCCGCCCGAGGACCTGATCCCCCAGTTCCCGCTGGTGCGCGAGGCGACGGCCGCATTCGGGGTCCATTGCGTCGAACTGCCCGGCTATGAGGCCGACGACCTGATCGCCACCTATGCCTGCAAGGCGCGCGACGCGGGTGGCGAGGCGGTGATCGTCTCCTCCGACAAGGACCTGATGCAGCTGATCGGCGGCGGGGTGGTCATGTGGGACCCGATGAAGGACCGCCGCCTGGCCGAGGATGCGGTCATGGAGAAGTTCGGCGTCCTGCCCGAGAAGATGGTCGACCTCCAGGCCCTGATCGGCGACAGCGTCGACAATGTCCCCGGCGCCCCCGGCATCGGCCCCAAGACGGCGGCCCAGCTGCTGGACGAGTACGGCGACCTGGACACGCTTCTGGCACGCGCCGGCGAGATCAAGCAGCCCAAACGGCGCGAGACCCTGATCAACTTCAAGGACCAGATCCTGCTCAGCCGCGAGCTGGTGCGCCTGACCTGCGATGCCCCCGCGCCCGAGCCCATCGACGACTTCGTCGTGCGCCATCCCGACCCCCAGGTTCTAGGCGATTTCCTGGACCAGATGGAGTTCCGCAGCCTTCGCAACCGTGTCGGCGACGGCGTGGCCCCGGCCAAGGACGGCACCGCCTTCGTGGTCCGCCCCAAACCCCTGACCGCCCCGGTCATGACGCCCCGCTATGCGCCCAAGGAAGCCACCACCCCGGTCGCCGACCAGACCTTCGACCTGGACGCCTATGTCTGCATCCAGACGCTCGAGGCGCTGGACGCCTTCATCTCAAGGGCCACAGAGGCGGGCATCGTCGGCTTCGACACCGAGACCTCGGCCCTGTCGGCGACGCACGCAGGGCTGTGCGGCATCTCCCTGGCCATCGGGCCCAATGACGCCTGCTACATCCCCCTGACGCATGAGGCCGAGCCGACGGCTAGCGCAGGCGGGCTCGATTTCGGCGGCACCGACAACGACGCCGCCTGCGCCCCCGTGCCAACCCAGATCGACAAGCCCACGGCCCTGGCCCGACTCAAGGTCCTGCTGGAGGACCCCGGCGTGCTCAAGGTCGTCCAGAACGGCAAGTACGACCTGGCCGTCATGGCCCAGCGCGGCATCCGCGTGGCCCCCATCGACGACACCATGCTGATCTCCTACGTGCTGGAGGGCGGGCTGCACGGCCACGGCATGGACGAGCTGGCGCGGCTGCACCTCGGCCACGACCCCATTCCGTTCAAACAGGTGGCGGGCACCGGCAAGAGCCAGAAATCCTTCCGCCACGTCGATCTGGTCCCGGCCACCCGCTATGCGGCCGAGGATGCGGACGTCACCCTGCGCCTGTGGCACATCCTGAAACCCCGCCTGGCCGAGGAGGGGCTGGTCGCCGTCTATGAGACGCTGGAGCGCGGCATGCCCGCCGTCCTGGCCGACATGGAGCGGGCCGGCATCCGCGTCGACCCCGACCGCCTGAAGCGCCTGTCCAGCGAGTTCGGCCTGCGCATGGCCGAGCTGGAGACCCAGGCCCATCAGATCGCCGGCCGCCCCTTCAACATCGGCAGCCCCAAACAGATCGGCGACATCCTGTTCGGAGAGCTGAACCTGTCCGGCGGCAAGAAGACCGCCAGTGGCCAGTGGGAGACCGGTGCCGCCACCCTGGAGACCCTGGCCCTCACCCACGACCTGCCCCGCGTCCTGCTGGACTGGCGCCAGCTGTCCAAGCTGAAAGGCACCTATACCGACGCCCTGATCGAGGCGGCGGACAAGACCACCGACCGCGTCCACACCAGCTACCAGCTCGCCGCCGCCACCACCGGCCGCCTGGCCAGCAGCGACCCGAACCTTCAGAACATCCCCATCCGTACCGAGACCGGCCGCCAGATCCGCCAGGCCTTCATCGCCTCGCCCGGCCATGTCCTGATCAGCGCCGACTACAGCCAGATCGAGCTGCGCCTGCTGGCCCATATCGGCGACATTCCCGAGCTCAAGCGCGCCTTCGCCGCCGGCATCGACATCCACACCGCCACGGCCAGCGAGATGTTCGGCGTCCCCGTCGACCAGATGGACCCCGAGACCCGCCGCCGCGCCAAGGCCATCAACTTCGGCATCGTCTACGGCATCTC
>NZ_JAEMRO010000148.1 GCF_016463295.1 Brevundimonas sp. | reverse complement strand
AGGCGACGCGCTTGACCGGCGAATACAGGGCGTCGACGGCGATCAGGCCGATCGGGGCGTCTTCCGGCCGGTTCAGCTCGGAGGCGACATAGCCCTTGCCGTTCTGGACGGTCAGTTCCATGCGCACCGAAGCGCCGTCGTCCAAAGTGCAGATCACGTGGTCGGGGTTCAGAACCTCGATGTCGGCGGGCACGTCGATCTGGCCGGCGGTGACCGGACCGGGGCCGGTGGCCTTCAGCGTCATGCGCTTGGGGCCCTCGGCGTGCATGCGCAGCGCCAGTTGCTTGATGTTCAGGACGATGTCGACCACGTCCTCGCGCACGCCTTCCAGCGACGAAAATTCATGGACCACGCCGTCGATCTGGATGGCGGTGACGGCGGCGCCTTGCAGCGACGACAGCAGCACGCGGCGAAGCGCATTGCCCAGCGTCACGCCAAAGCCGCGCTCTAGCGGTTCGGCGACCAGGCGGGCCTTGCGCTGGGCGTCCGAGCCAGCCTCGACCTGGGGCTTTTCGGGACGGATCAGCTCTTGCCAGTTACGTTCGATCATGGGTGTCCCTCGGAAACGGAGTTCGCCGGTCCCTCGCTTCTCGTCAGAGGCGGCAGGACCGGCGGAGAATAGAAGTCGGCGGCGGTACGCTTAGACGCGGCGGCGCTTGGGCGGACGGCAACCGTTGTGCGGCATCGGGGTGACGTCGCGGATGGTGGTGATGGTCAGGCCGACCGACTGGAGGGCGCGGAGCGCCGACTCACGACCGGAACCGGGACCCGAGACGTTGACTTCCAGCGTCTTGACGCCGTGTTCCTGGGCCTTCTTGCCGGCGTCTTCGGCGGCCATCTGGGCGGCGTAAGGGGTCGACTTGCGCGAACCCTTGAAGCCCATGTGGCCCGACGACGACCACGAGATCGCGTTGCCCTGGGCATCGGTGATCGTGATCATGGTGTTGTTGAACGACGAGTTCACATGGGCGACGCCCGACGTGATGTTCTTGCGCTCGCGCTTCTTTACGCGACCCGGTTCCTTGGCCATCAGTTCGCTCTCTTACTTCTTCTTGCCGGCGATCGGCTTGGCCGGGCCCTTGCGGGTGCGGGCGTTGGTGTGCGTGCGCTGGCCGCGGACCGGCAGGCCCTTGCGGTGACGCAGGCCGCGGTAGCAGGCCAGGTCCATCAGACGCTTGATGTTCATCGAGGTCTCGCGACGCAGGTCACCCTCGACGGTGTGATCCTTGTCGATCGTCTCGCGGATCTGCAGGACTTCGGCGTCCGTCAGCTGGTTCACGCGACGGGCGGGCTCGATGCCGACCTTCTCGGTGATTTCCTTGGCCGACGCAGGGCCGATGCCATGGATGTACTGAAGCGCGATTTCCACGCGCTTGTTGGTCGGGATGTTGACGCCAGCGATACGGGCCACGAAATTCTCCAGATACGCGTGTGCGGACGCAACAAACGCTCCGGTCAACAGACCAGGAGCGCCGACGCCCTTCGCGGAAGCGGGCCTTATACAGGGGATTCAGATGTCGTCAACGCCTAAGGGTGCCGATCGGTCGCCCCGGCTGGCTCACGGCTCGAAACGAACCGTGACGGTCACGCCCTGATCTGCCTGGATCTGCCCGTTCTCGGTCGGCGGCTGAAAGCGGTACAGAGGGGCCAGGGTCAAGGCCGCCGAGCCGAAGCCGATGCCGGGGGGCGTCTCGCTGAGGATGGCGCAGCGGTCCAGGCGGGTGTCGGCCTGGATAATGCAGCGCATGACCGCCGTCCCGCGCTGACGCAGGCGCGGATCGACCCGACGATGAGCCCGGCCCACATCGTTGCGACTGGGCCCCCGGATGAAGCGCGGTGGCGTGGAGCCTGTGCCCGGACCGGTCCCGGAGCCAATACCGGTCCCCTGCCCTGTCCCCTGGCCGCCCAGACCCTGGCCCGGCTGGGGCGAAGGGGTCGGCGCGATGCCCACGACGATCTCCGGCTCCGGCGCCTGAATAGCCGGTGCGGGCAGTTCTGGCGGCACAGGTCGTGGACGGGGCGGCACATGGATGCGAGAGGGCGCGGCGGGGGCCCCTCCCCCGGCCTGCGGGCTGGGGGGCGTCGGGGCAGGCA
>NZ_JAEMRO010000088.1 GCF_016463295.1 Brevundimonas sp. | reverse complement strand
TCTCGTTGAAGATGACCACCCGGTGCCACTCGGTCTTTTCCTTGCGCTCGCCGGTCGACTTGTCGCGCCAGGTTTCGGACGTCGCCAGCGACAGATTGGCGACCCGCTCGCCAGAGTTGAGGGTGCGAATCTCGGGGTCCTTGCCCAGATTGCCGACCAGAATGACCTTGTTGACGCTGCCCGCCATGACCTTAGTTCCCTGTTCTCGTTAAGCCGCAATCACTGACTGCGCCTGTATGTTCTTTTTTTGTTCACGCCGTCAAGGCGCGGGTGCCGGTGCTGCCGGTCGCTGTTCGATGGTGCCCGGCACGGCCAGTCGGCCATCTCCCGTCCGTGCCATCATGAAATAGCGCGTCCCGTTCAACGATTGGGCCCTCCGCACGCCGGTCTGATCCAGGAACAGAAAGCTGCCCTGATAAGCCCCGACCAGCTCGGTCCGGTTGCCACCCAGGTTCAGGAACCGCGTCCTCACTTCTTCCAGACGCGCGGCGCAGAATTCGATCTGCGGCTGGTTGTCCGCCACCCTGTTGAAGACCGGCTCGGCCCCTTCCTCATCGCCCAGATCGACGACATAGCAGACACCGCGGTCGAACGGGGCCTTGAAGTCCTTCTCGCAGGCGGTCAGCCCAAACGCCCCTATGCCCAAGACAATGGCGGTCATGAATGCGGGCTTCATCAGCGCAACTCCGGAAACTGACAACTGCGGTCCTGCTGGACCAGGGTGCTGAAACGGCTGTTGTCGGCGGACTGTTCGACGCGACCGGCCACCAGACGCACGGTCGTGTCGCCCCAACGACCGTACTGGGCATCGCCCGGACGCACGCAGGTTCCCGAATACAGCGCCTGCACGCAGGCCTCCAAGCTCATATTGTTCGACAGCGACCGCCAGTCCGATCCCGTGTGGCGCAGGCAGGCACTGCCGGCGCGCGTCGGCTGGCTGGTGGGCCGTGTGGGCTCCGGCATATCCTCTGGGTAAGGCTCGATCTCGACGACAGGAATGTCCTCGACCGGCGGCGGGCCTACGGGCGGTACGAAGGCCGCCGCCTGGCCGCTCTGGTCGATGCCCACATCCATGGCCTCGGTCGCCAGCCCGTTCTGACGGGCACAGTCTGCCAGATTGGCCATGCCGACGAACTGCCCGTTGACGAAACACCGAAGCTCCCGCTCGGAATCCAGTCCCGGCGCGTCGGCCACATCGATGGTCAGCCCGCCCTGGGCCGCCGGGGGCGGCGTCGCGGGCTCGTCTCGTCCACCGTTCAGCAACAGGGCGATCACGACGGCCGCTATGATGGCTATGCCGGCACCGATCGCGATCAGTATGCGGTTGTCCTGGGGCATTCGGCACTCGCGTGAGACAGGCCCCCAATAACCCTGCCCGACCCCGATGCGTCAACGCCGTTCGCAGACTATCCCGGTTATCCGGTCAATCGGGCCAGCGCTGCCTGGTAGTTGGCCAGCTGCGCCGTCAGATAGGCCGGGGCCTGTCCCACCGGTTTGTTCGCCGTGGCGGTAGCCGGGTCCAGCGCGCGATAGGCGTCGCGCACGGCCTTCATCGCGGCCTGAAGTTTCTCGCCCGACGCCTTGATCGCCTCGGCACTGCCCAGGTTCATGCCGCCCGTCAGGTTCAGCCCGAAGGTGCGAATGACGTCCTCACCCGTCGTCGCCCCGATATAGCCCTGCGACAGGCCCAGACCCGCCAGGGCATCGCGCCCCGTCTCGCCCGCCGTCAGCATCGCACCTGTGGCACCATCGCGCGCCATGATCGTCAGCCGCTGCAAACCGGCGAACAGCGCCGATGGCGTATCGCCCGCTTGGGCCTTGGCGGTTTCAGCCGTGACCGTCACCTTCAGCTTGCGATTGGATGCCTGTTCGATCTTCCGGGCCAGAGACTGCAGGGTATCGCGCGCCTCGATGGTCACCGCCACCTGCCGCCCGCCGTCCGCGCCGGACACATAGAAGCGATCCCCGACCCTGAGCGAGGTCGCATCGGTCAGGGTCTTGGAGGTGCCCTGATCGATCTCGCCCTGCGGCAGGCCCAGCCGATCCAGAATGCTGGCTCCGTCCCTGGCCACCGCCAGGGTCAGCGGTGCCGCCTGCCCTGCCGGGCCTTCCCATGTCCTGCGCCACTCCTCCGCCCCGCTGGCGGGATCAATCCGGACCAGATAGGCCTTGGTCGGATCGGTCGCCTTGGCCCCCTCCAGCCGGTCGGCCACACCGGTGACCCAGACCTTGCCATCGACGACCTTCACATCCGTTGCCGTGTCGTTTCCGGCCGTGCCCACATAGGTCAGCCGGTCCTGTCCCGACGCCGTCAGATCGCCTTGCAGTACGGCGACAAAGGCATCCGTGCCCCCGTGATGAGCCTCATTGACGGTGCCGATATCCAGCGCCGCGTTGCGCGTCGTGCCGGTCAGGATCACCTGTCCGTTGGAAACCGAAATGCCTGCGATCTCGCCACTGGCGGAGCCCAGGTCGCGCGACGACACCAGCGTCGGCTTGCTGGCCGCATCAAGGCTGAAGTGCCGCACGACCATCTTGCCGTTTTCGACACCCGCCGAATACAGGTTCGACCCGTCCACCGCGATGGCGTCCACGCCGTCGGTGCCGCTGGTGCCGAACTGCTGCACGCCCGCAGCATTGGCCACGACTGGCGCATAGATGTGGGCTTGGGTCTCGCTGAAGGCCTGGACATAGCCGTCCCAGCCCCCTTGGGCGACGCCGCCGGTCATGGCGCTCTGGGCGCGCCCGGCCACATAGACCATGCCGTCCGCCCCGAAGCTGACCGCCGTCGCCTCATCGGCGGCCCGCGCCCCGCGTCGCTGGGTCCAGACCTCGCTGCCCTCGGCATTGAAGACGGTGACGAAACTGTCAGCTACCCCGGCCACATCGCCGCTCTTGCCCGGCTCCAGCGCGCCCGTCACCGAGCCCGCCACCGCCACACGCCCGTCGGCATCGACCGCGATGGCATAGCCGCTGGCCGTCGAGGCCGCGCCCAGCGTCTGGGTCAGGACCACACGTCCGGCCGAATCGAGCTTCATCAGGGCCACGTCCTTCTGACCCTTAATCGGCTGGTTGCCGGGCCCGGCCTCCAGATCCGCCACCAGCCACAGCGACCCGTCCGGCCCCGTCGCACTGGCGCGAACCGTCTCGACACCCGCCGGCAAGGCCGTCTGACCCGCTCGTCCCGGCACCCAGTGAGTCTCACCCGGTCGCGCCACGGCGTCCGGTGCCGTCCCGCCGGTGTCGGTCTGGAACTTCAGTACCTGCTGGCCGCCCGTCGTCCCGCTGGCTTGCACGACATAGACCGCGTCGGCTCGCTCGCCGGCGGAGAAGCTGACGGTCTCGCCCGCAGTTCCGCGCACGACCAGGGCGAACTGGTCGGGGCCGGGCGGCAAGGTCACAGGCCTGCCCCCCACAGTCACCGTCTTCGGAGCCACCGGAACCAGTTCCCGCCCGATGCGCGTCTCGACGCCCGCCGCCTGCAGCTTGCCGTTGATGTGGTTCAGCACCGCCGTCAGGGTGCGAGGGGTCGACCCCATCTCGGCCAGATCGATCGATACGGCTTGATCGCTGTTGGCGCGCTTGATGCCGATGCTGAACTTCACATCGCCGGCAAAAGCCGGGCTGAGAGAGTCGGGCGAACCCTCATGGATCGGTCCTGTGACCGATATGGCGCTGTCGCGCGGCACCGCCGCCGTCGTCTTGCTGGTCGCGCCCGCCGTGCCCTGGGCCAGGCGAATCGCGTCGAAATCGGCGGATGTCAGCCAGGAGCCGATCTCGCCCAGTCCGGACTGGAACCGCTTGTCCAGCTGGCTCATCTCCAGCGTACTCACACCCTTGGTGCTGGCGCGATTGGTCAGGGCGGTCAGGGTCTCCAGCCCCTGATACAACGCAAACAGCTTGCGATAGTCGGCGGATGCGGATTGCACATCCAGCTGGGCCGCGCCCTCGTTGATCAACTTGCGCCCGCCTAGAGCCGAGCGGACCAGATCGCTGGCCTTGGGCGGCTCGACCGAGGAGGACCAGGGCGGTGTCGGTTGCTTCTTCGTCGCTGCGTTCAGCGCAGCCGTAGTCGCAGAGGTATACGTCGTGTCCGACGTGCCCCCGAACAGGCCCAGAAGATAGCTGTTGTTGATCACAGACCGGCTCTCCGACCGCCAGTGTGAGGCTTCGCCGGTAATGCCGGCTTAACAACCCACAGGAATCGCGCACGTATCACTGGCGACCAGGAACCCGACTCGGCTAACAAAGGTTTTCGATCTCGCGCCGTCCTGCGCCTCTCGCGAAGGAGTCCTGCGTCTTGAGTAAGCTCTTCGAACCCCTGCTGTCGCTTCTGTCCCTGTACGGCCTGTCCGTACAGCCCGCCCGCACACGTCGTGCGGCGGTCCATATCAGCCATGCGGCCCCGCGACGCCTGAACTAGGCGACGGGCCCTACTGGAACAGCGACAGAATGATCTGAGGGGCCTGGTTGGCGATCGACAGGGACTGCGCGCCCAGCTGCTGCTGGACCTGCAAGGCCTGAAGCCGGGCGCTTTCCTTGGCCAGATCGGCATCGACCAGATTGCCGATACCGGCCTCCAGCGTATCCGTCAGCTTGCCGACGAACGTTCTGTGCGCCTCGATCTGCTTGGCCTGCGCGCCCATCGAGCCCAGGGCCGAGTTCAGCTGGGCGATCGAATCGTCCAGCTTGGTCAGAGCGTTGGTCGCGCCCGTGAGCGTGGTCAGGCTGTCGGACAGCGACAGCTCGATAATCGCGCCGCCCAGCGTCAGATTGGCCCCGGATAGGGTCACGAAGGAGGTCGCCTCGGCATTGGCCAGGAATTTCACGCCATTGGTCAGCGAGCCGTTCAGCAGATTGCCGCCGTCGAAGGTCGCATTCTCCACCGCCGATGAGATGGCCCGCAACAGAGCCTTGAAGTCGTCGTCCAGCAGTTTGCGCGACTGGGTCTTCAGCGAATCGTCCTTGGCCAGGACGATCTTTTCCTTGAGCTGGTTCAGCAGGTCGGAGATCGATTCGCCGGCCGCCAGGCCCACATCGGCCAGCGACACTGCGCGGTCCAGGCTGGATTTGACAGCGCTCAGCGCCCCGACGTCGGCCCGCTGCTGCTGGGCGATGGCCCAGATGGCGGCGTTGTCCTTGGCTCCCTCGACCTTCAGGCCCGTCGAAATCCGGCTCTGGACCTGGCTCAGCCGCTCGTTCGTGCGCGACAGATTCTGCAGCGCGATAGCGGCGGAAGCATTGGTGTGGACGCTATTCGTCATCCGACTCGACCCTTCGAAGTTTGGATCAAGCTAGGGCGCAACCGTGCACACATGGTTAACGCGCTTTAGCCCCGCAGAGGGCTGCGTGGCGTAAGGTCTTTCGCGGTCGTCTGGCTCAGGCGGTCGTGTCGATGACCGAACCGGCCCCATAGCTTTCGGACTGCATCATCTTGACGACCTGCTCGCGGGGGAACTGGCGGATCACTTCGCCGGTTTCGCGGTCCATGGTCTTGTAGATGAACGATCCGTTCTGGGGGCCTTCCTCTATCACCAGGCGATAGCGTGCGGCCTTGGCGACATCCTGGGCGGACTTGGAGCCGTTGAAGTCACCGCTGGCGCTCGATCCTCCCGCGATGGGCAGGACGGCGGTGGCGGTCACGGCGGCTATGGCGGCATTGTTGCTCATATCTCCTTCCGTCGACGGTCGGTCGGCGGCTTCCTGCAAAGGAACTGGTTACCGGGAGTACTGGGAAAAAGGGTGGTCGGGCGGGACCGGCGGCCCCGCCCTTCCGGTCGTTCTGGTCTTAGCGGAACAGGCCCAGCAGGATCGAGCTGGACGAGTTGGCGATCGACAGAGCCTGCACACCCAGCTGTTGCTTGGTCTGCAGCGACTGCAGTCGCGCGCTTTCCTTGGCCAGGTCGGCATCCACCAGGTTGCCCACACCGGCGTCCAGGGAGTCCTGGAGCTTGCCGACGAAGGTCAGGTGGTTTTCGAACGCCTTGGAACCCGTGCCCAGCTTGGACAGGGCGGTCGAGACGTTGCGGATCGAGGTGTCGACCGTCGTGATCATGGCGGCGGCAGCCGTCGCCGAAGACACGACACCGGCAGCGGCGACCGTCACGATGGTGCCGCCCAGCGACAGGTTCTGTTGGGCGACGTTGATGGTCGACGTGCCCTTGGCGTTGGCCAGAGCCTTGAAGCCCGCCGTACCCGCGTTGATCAGGTTCGTACCGTCGAAGCTGGCGTTGGCCACAACGGTCGTGATCCGGTCACGCAGGCTGATGAAGTCTTCGTTCAGCGAGGCGCGGGCGGCAGTCCCCAGGCTGGCGTCCGAAGCGGACAGAGCCAGGGACTTCATTTGCGTCAGCAGATCCGAAACGCTTTCACCGGCTGACAGAGCCACATCGACCGTGGACTGACCGCGTTGCAGCGAAGACTTCACCGCATTCAGCGACGCCGATTCGGCGCGCTGGCTCTGGGCGATTGCCCAGATGGCACCGTTGTCCTTGGCCGAGTTGATGGCCTTGCCGGTGTTGATGCGGTTTTGAGTGGTTGCCAACTCGGAGTTGGTCTTTTGCAGGTTCTGCAGAGCGATCTGAGCACCGACGTTCGTGTTGACGCTGTTCAGCGACATGACGATATTCCTTGTTTCAAGGTGTCCGACGCCATTTTGGCAGCCGGGAACATTTTGTTCGAAACCTTATCAGCAAGGACGGGACCACCGGATTATCGATCGTGCCAGATCGACCGTCGTTGATTTCATTGCGGTACTTCTTGTTTACCACGTCCCGGACCCGGCAGAATGTGCCGGGCGTCGGCAGTTCTTGCCGGGTCACCCTGCACATCTTGCCGTTCGGCGCTCAGCGCGCCCGCTCTTGCAGCGCCCTTTCGGCCAGCAAGGTCTCCACCGCCAAGGCTCGTGCCGCCTCGCAGGCCACCAATTGCGCCCCTCGCGTCACATAGGCCGCATCCAGATCCGCGCGGCTCGGTCGTTCAGGCAGTACCGCCAGCTGACACGGACGGACCGCCTCATCCGGCAGGATCAGGCGCGGCGGTGCCACAGATGGCGGGCGCGAGGCGGCACAGTTCGCGGTCATGATCGCGCAGCCGATCGGCACGATCAGCCTCCAGCAGGATTTCAGCGTCATCGGCCTGTTCGGTCCTTTCCAGCGTGCGGGCCGTCGTCGTGGCGACCGCAGTCAATGTCTGATGATGGCGCGCGACCCGCCGCGCCTGCGCCTGGCTGCCCTCGACCTCCAGACGCCGCGCCGCCAGATCGCGGTCCAGCGTCTCCACCCGATGTTGGGCCGCCTCCAGCCGTCGTCCCGCCAGATCGAAAGGGTCCCAGCGCAGGCCAAGACCACGCGCCAGCACCACGGTCAGAACCAGCAGGACGGTCAGCGACAGCCCCCACCCCCAGGGCGTCAGGGTGCGCAGAAGGCTCGGCACCCTCACGGGAACACCTTGCGGTCCAGTTCGAAATGGGGGCCATCCCGCAGGCTGGGCCAGTCCCCGCCCCAGACGATGGGCGTACCCTGTCGCACGGCGGCCGCCTTGAACGCCGCCGCGATGCGCGGATACAGCGGCCAGTCCCAACGCACCTGACCGTCCACCAGGGCCGCCACATCGACCGCATGACCGGTCAGGTGACGCGACCGCTTCGTCCGGCTGGCCCCCGCCCGGATCAGCGCCGCCTGACGCTCGGGCGTCCTCAGCCCCTCCGTCACCATGAAATCGACCGGCGACAGGGCGATCGCCTCGCGCACCAGGGCCACCAGCCGTGGATGTACCCCCTCCAGCCGCACCAGCGACCGCTTCGACAGACCGAATCCCATCAACGGCCCCCATCGTTCAGACGCGGCGGCAGCGATCTTAGCGCCACGATCAGCTGCTGGGCCGTCGGCGCGACCAGATACAGCACCAGTGTCAGCGCCAGCAGCGCCATCAGCCCTTCGGCCAGCCTGGGCGCGGCCTCAGGCGGTACCACGGCGATCAACCGGTCCAGCAGCGCCCAGGACACCGCCGTGCCGACATAGACATACAGCCTGCGCCACAGCCACTGTCCCTCGGCCAGAGTCGGTGGAGATCGCGTCTCCTTCTGCAAATCGCTCATCGGGCGTCCTCCGGATCGAACAGGCCAACGGCGCCGCGCCAGCCCGTCCCCTCGTGACGGTGCAGATCGAGACTGTGCAGGTCCTCATCGCTCAGTCGGTGGGGCGTGTCCCAGGCCTCGGCATCCAGCAGATGGACATCCTCATGCGTATGTTTGCGGGTCATCGTCGGTCTCATCCGACTGCGACCAGCCAGACCAGGCCCGAGCCACCCGCTCCGCCT
>NZ_JAEMRO010000021.1 GCF_016463295.1 Brevundimonas sp. | reverse complement strand
GGCATGGGCTGCCCCCCCCCGGCCCGCCCCTTCAGGATTTCGATATGCGTTACGTCAAGACGGCCGTCATGGCGGTCGGTTTTCTGCTGGGCCTCGCCCACTCCGCCCTGGCCCAGGACGAAGCGGGCGAGTTGTGGTTCAACCCCGCTGTCGAAACCTCACTGGACGATCGCACCTCCATCGAGCTGGAAACGGCCCAGCGGCTGCGCAGCGACCCGCGTGATGACACCTATTTCGCCCGTCTGTGGCTGAAGCGTCAGGACAGTCGGGGCCGGGACTGGAACGTCGGCGTCGAACATCGCTGGAACGGCCCGGACGAGCGCGAGGTGCGCCTGCTGCAACAGGTCGGATACGACTGGGGCCCGCTGGAGTTCCGAACCCGGCTGGAGCAGCGGTTCGTCAATATCGATCCCCGGACGGGCTGGCGACTGAGGCAGCGGATCGGCGCGACCTTTCCGCTGACGGATGACGAGGATGGCTGGGCCCTGACCGGCGACGCAGAGGTCTTCGTCACTCTGCGCAATACTGAACCAGGCGGCCAAACCGGCGTGACGGGTCTGCGGACCTTCGTCGGCTTCGAGCGCGGCTTTGGACGCTACGACGTCAGCCTGGGCTATCTGCGTCAACAGGACATCCGCGATGATGCCGAAGACCGCGTGGGCCATGCCCCGTTTGTCGGCGTGACCGTCAGTTTTTGACATCGGGCGGCGTGGACCGAAACGGTTCGCTGCATTATCACTACGGCCTCGGCGATAACGAATGTTGATGTCATGGCGCTGCGACTGGTCAATCTGGACATCGACCTGCTGCGCGCCTTCATTACCGTAGCCGAGACCGGCAGCTTCACCAGAGCGGCCAGTCTGCTGGGGCGGTCACAGCCTGCCGTCAGTCTGCAACTTCGGCGTCTGGAGGACCAGCTACGCTCCCCTCTGCTGGATCGCACAGGGCGCAGTGCAACCCTGACGACCGAGGGGGCGACACTGCTGCCGCAGGCCCGTCGTCTGGTACGGCTGAACGACGACATCCTTTCGACGCTGGGCGATGGCGATCTGGAAGGCGAGGTGCGCTTCGGTGCGCCGGAGGACATCGCCACCATCCATCTTCCGGCCATCCTCGGTGCCTTCGCCCGCAGCCATCCGCGGATCAAGCTGTCGGTCACGTGCGACTATACCGCCAATCTGCTGGATCAGATGTCTCGGGGACTGCTCGACCTCGCGCTGATCAAGCGCGAGCCCGTCGGTCCGGAACTGGGTGTGCGGGTCTGGAGCGAGCCGCTGGTCTGGGTCGCGCTGGATGCCTCGATAATGGAGCTGTCACCCCTCCCGCTCATCGTCGCGCCCGCGCCGGACATCTATCGCAAGCGAGCCCTGGCGGCCCTGTCCGAGGCCGGGATGACTTTCAGGCCGTGCTTCACCTCCCCCAGTCTCGCCGGACAGATGGCGGCGCTCCGAGCCGGTCTCGGCATCGGCGTCCTGCCCGCAGCCATGGCCCCACGCGACCTGACCGTCTTGCGCTCGGGTTTGCCGGTTCTGGCAGACAGCGAAATCGCCCTGGTTTCCGCACGCGGTGCCGGAGGACCGTCAGCCTTGCTGGCTCAGGAAGTCTTGCGCGCCCTCGAACGTGGTCCGCCCGGGCCATGAGGGGTCGTTATGGACTGCATCACTTTTTCTGATTGGCTTGCGCAACCTGGGTTTGGCAGTATCACCCAGCAGCCCGGGCCCCTCTGACGATCGTCGTGATCGTGATGTCGGTTTGCATCGGGTGCGCCCGATCCCGGGTCCGGCCAGGACATTTTGTCAGCAGCCTGATGTGGATCGACGCCCCGTTTCAGAACGGAGAGGCTGAATGTCGATTGTGATGAAACGTCGTTTGCGGGGCTTTCATGCCCTGCTCGACATGGCGCTGCGGGACGAGCGGTCACGCCCGCGCCCCAGCGACTTTTTGGTCGCCGACATCAAGAAGAAGAAGCTGTCGATCAAGGACCAGCTTGTGTCGCTGGATCGACGCACCCACGCGACGGCGCGATAGCGCCCAGGGTCGGCTGCCGCGGCCCCCTCTCGGCAGTCGACCCGCACGCGCCCCCTCCGAATATGATCCTCACCAACAGGTTCACATGCCCGCAATTCAGAAAAAGGCACGCGCGAAGTCTTCAGACGCGTTGTTCGTCAGCCGCTCGCAGTGGTCAGCTCTCGGATCCACAAAGTTCCTCGTCAGCCTGATGGAACGGCCGCCATCATGACCCTGCCGCCAGTCATCCGCACAGTCGACAGGGCTTGGCACACAGCGGCAACGCAAATGACCGCCCGGACGGCGACGCACCGCAGCACGTCGACCGATAGACCGGTCGAAGCCCCTCACACCATCGGCAACGACAGCGTCCCACGCCAACCCAGTCGACACATCTTCGATATCCGAGTGTGATCAAAGCTGAGCGGCAGGACAATAGATCATCGAAGTCTGACCGGGCCGACTGAGAATGTCGGCTTCGTGCTTGTGCAAAATGCGATCATTTTCCACGGGTCCGGGCCCCGCTGGCAGCCGAGGCGTCGGCTGCGATGTCGGACCCTCGTTTGGATAGGCGTTACGCGGCGCCATCTTGAAAAATCAGGGGTGCGGGATGTTTGAGTCCCTTCCGTTTCTTGCTGCGACCTATGTCGGTCAACCGGTCTGGCTATGGATGGCCTTCCTCGCTTTCATCGGGCTGTTGCTGTGGCTCGACCTCGGGGTCTTCAACAACAAGGACGGCGTCGTCTCGGCCAGGAAATCCGCCGTCATGTGGGCCTCGTTCGCGGGCATAGCCGTCGCGTTCGGGGCCTACGTCTATTTCGTCTACGAGCCGGATCCCGCCTACTACATGAGCGCGGAAAACCTGAACCAGCAGGCGGTTCTGCAGTACTTCACCGGCTACCTGCTCGAGACGGCTCTGGCGTTCGACAACATCTTCGTCATCGGGATGATTTTCACCTTCTTTGCGGTACCCCGTCAGTATCAGCACCGCGTGCTTTTCTGGGGGATCATGGGGGCCATCGTATTCCGGGCGATATTCATCTCGCTGGGTGCAGCGATCGTGAACGAGTTCACATGGGTGCTCTTCATCTTCGCCGCCTTCCTGATCTTCACGGGCTGGAAGATGATCTTCGGCGGCGCCCACGAGATGGATCTGAACAGGAACCCCGTCCTGAATTTCCTCAGGAAGCGGATACGGATCACCGATACGATCGACAACCACAAATTCTTCGTTCGAAAGCCCGACCCGAAGGGCTCCGGCCGGGTGGTCCTGTTTGCGACGCCGCTGTTCCTGGCGCTGGTTATGGTCGAAGTTGTGGACGTCATCTTTGCAGTCGATTCCGTGCCGGCGATCTTTGCCGTCACGAAGGACCCCTTCATCGTCTACACGTCCAACATCTTTGCAATCCTGGGCCTTCGGTCGATGTATTTCATGCTCGCCGAGGCAGTCGCGCGCTTCAAATACCTGAAGTACGGCCTATCGCTGGTCTTGGTGCTGATCGGGGTCAAGATCGTCTGGAACTTTGGCCTCTACAAGGGCTGGAAGGACATGACGGGCCAGGCGCTGGTGCCTTACCTCGAACCGCAATGGTCGCTGGTCGCCACGCTCGCCCTGATCGGCGGATCGATGCTGTATTCCTGGCTGCGAACCCGTGAGACGCCGCAGAGGCCGTAGTTGCAGGACTTATCGCCCGCAGCCGATCGCTGATCGTCTGCTCAGACGGCGGCTGGAAATAGCAGGGGTGGCACGCACCCGCCCGCGTGCCCTTACGAGGGCCGTCAGGCGGCCAGGGACACCACGCCCGCGTCGATCCAGCGGCGCGCCGCCTTCTGGGCTTCAGAGATTTCCTCGCGCTCCATCTCGTTCGACATTTCGCGGCGATACACGCGCGCTTCGATCGAGCCCTTCATGGCCGCCAGGTTGAAGATCATGTGGGCCGAGACGCGGTCGATGGGGCAGCCGTTCTGGCCCGTCGAATACATCATGCCCAGCCGGAACAGGTCGTCCCCGCTCATCTCGGCCGTCGGCAGGGGCAGGCCCTGCTCGTGGATTGCGTCAGGCGCGGTTTCTTGCGCGATCATCACCGTGTCTCCTGGAACCGGCCTTTCTGGCCCTTCCTGTGACGCGATAAGATACCCGTGGTTTGAAGTTAATGTTAACGGCGAAACGGTGGCAGAAGACTTTTTCGTAAAGCCGGAATGAAGACGTTCTCAGGCCTTCATCAAGCTGAAATCTATTGGCAACCCGGCGTTTACAGTCATTGACGAGGTCTTAGCGTCCCCGCTGTCCGAACAGCACCTTGCGGGCCTCTTCCGCCGCCTTGCCGCTGGCCGCCAGATTGCTGCGCAGCTCATCGCCGACGGCCCTGCCCTTGATCACTGCAGGCCGTTCCCCCACCCGCGCCAGCCAGGCCTTCAGGTTCGGGAACTCGTCGATGTTCTGCCCTTGATGCTCGGGCAGGATCCACGGCCAGATCGCCATGTCAGCGATGGAATAGGCTCCGGCGACGTAGTCCCGGTCCGCCAGCCGCCGGTCCAGCACGCCGTAAAGACGGTGCGTCTCGTCCGTATAGCGGCGAACGCCATAGGCGATCTGACGCTGATCCTTGATCAGAGCCGGCGCGTACTGCCGGAAATGATGCGTCTGGCCCGCCATGGGCCCCAGGCCGCCGACCTGCCAGAACAGCCACTGATCGATCTCGGCCCGACCGCGCGCATCCTTGGCATAGAACTGGCCGGACTTGGTCGCCAGATACTGCAGGATCGCGCCGGACTCGAAGATCGACAGCGGCAGGCCGTCCGGCCCGTCCGGGTCGACGATGGCAGGCATGCGACCATTGGGGCTGATGGCCTGGAAGGCGGGCTGGAACTGTTCGCCCGTGCCGATATTCACCGGCCTGACCTCATAGGGCAGGCCCATCTCCTCCAGCGCGATGGACACCTTCCAGCCGTTGGGCGTGGGCCAGTACCAGAGCTGGATGGGGGCGATCGTCATGGCGCGGCTCCTGTTCAGCTTGCCATCTGGGCATGGTGCCGCACCCGCGCAAGCTGACAGACCCATTCAGGCACAGTTCATCGGCCGCGCGCGAAGTTTGGTTATCAAACGGGCCGGATCGCCTTTTCCGTCGCCGACCCGAGTAAAGGAGAACGTTCATGAACCGCTTTACCAAGGCCGCCGTCATCGCCGTGGCCATGGCGACGACCGCCGTTCCAATGGCCGCTGCAGCCCAGGATCGGGGCGACCGCCGCGAGTTCCGTCAGGAGCGCCGTGACGACCGACGCGAATTCCGCCAGGAGCGCCGCGATGACCGCCGTGACTTCCGTCAGGGCGACTATCGCAACCGGGGCGAATACCGCCGCGACCGACGCGACGACCGCCGTGACTTCCGCGAGGATCGCCGTGACGATCGCCGTGATTTCCGTCAGGAGCGCCGCTACGACCGCAACAATCGCAACTGGTGGCAGGGCCGCGCCGACTTCCGTGACTATCGCGGCGCGCGCCAAGGTTACTGGTATGCGCCCAACCACGGCTACTATCGGGTCGAGCCCCGCTATTACAACACGCGCTGGGTGCGCGGCGGCTACCTGCCGTCGGCCTATCGCGGCTATTACGTGAATGACCCCTACATCTACGGCCTGCGCCCCGCGCCTCGCGGCTATCGCTACGTTCACGCCGGCAATGATATCGTCTTGACGGCCATCGCGACCGGCCTGATCGCCAGCGTCCTGTACGACGTGTTCTAAGCGGCTGCAGATCGGCCAGCAGACGCCCCGTCGACCTCGGTCGGCGGGGCGTTTTTCATGACGAAAGCGTAAGGATTTCGCGGAGATTTATTCAGTCGCGGTTCATACGAAAACGCCGATCGTCCAGACAGGCCACCCAGAGGGTGTGCGGAGATCAATACGACGATGAAACGGTCATTGTTGATGGCGGCGGCGATCGCCTCCTTTGTCCTGCCGGCAGTCGCCCCCCTGGCGGCCATGGCTCAGGACCCCCAGCCCGAAATCGATCGGGAAAACAGTCGCTTCGGCGGCGGTAACCGCACAGCCCGGACCGAACGCTCGGCCCCCGAAGTGCAGCAGCCCCGTCCGGACCGGCCGGAACGACCTGAAAGGCCGCGCCAAGAGCGGCCTGATCGTCCTGACCGCCCCGACAGGCCCCGTCCGGATCGGCCTGATCAACCGCGCCCCGACAGGCCGGATCGTCCCGACAGGCCGGATAGACCAGACCGGCCGCGGCCGGATCGGCCCGACCGCCCGGACAGGCCCGACCGTCCTGATCGCCCAGACAGGCCGGGCCCTGACCGCCCTGATCGACCCGACCGGCCAGATAGACCCGACCGCCCGGACAGGCCGCGTCCCGACCGGCCAGACAGACCTGATCGCCCCGACCGGCCCGACCGTCCTGACAGACCGGATCGTCCGGACAGGCCCGACCGTCCCGATCGCCCGCGCTGGGACAACGACCGCGACCGGGACCGCAATCACTGGGAGTTCCGCAGGCGGTTCAACAGCGAGCAGTGGCGGCGCAACTGGTATCAGAACCGCGACCGCTACTGGTGGCGGGACGACCGGCGGTTCCGTGGGTACAGCGGCTATCGCTTCGGCTTCTACTTCGCACCGGGCTATGGCTACTACAGCGTCCCGCGCAGCTATTACAATCGCGACTACCGCGTGGGAGAGTATCTGCCGAGCATCTTCTGGCGGTATCAGTTGAACGACTGGCGCACCTATGGCCTGGGCTATCCGCCCGAAGCCACGCGTTGGGTACTGGTCGACAACAACATCTATCTGATCGACCAGTACGACGGCTACATCATCGAGGTGATCCGCGACGCCTGGAGCTGGTAGTCTTTCAGTACCCGGACGATGCGCCGCCCGGCCCCCGGATCGGGCGGCGTTTTCGTGTCGTCTTTCGACGGTTGCAGCCGCGCCCGTGACCGGTCAGAACCGGTGAATGAGCGATACGCGCATCCATGACGCCACGACCGGTGAGGAAGTCCCCTCCTCCCGCGCCCAGCAGCAGGAGCTGTCCGAGGCGCTGATGGCCTCGCCCGAGCGGTTCTTCAATCGCGAGCTGTCCTGGCTGGCCTTCAATGGCCGCGTGCTGGAAGAGGCGGCCAATGCGGACCATCCCCTGCTGGAGCGGCTGCGGTTCCTGTCCATCTCGGCCAACAATCTGGACGAGTTCTACATGACCCGCGTGGCCGGGCTGAAGGGTCAGGTGCGTGAGCGTGTGCGCGTGGTCTCGCCCGACGGCCTGACACCCGCCGAAGCGCTGGAGCAGGTCAATATCGCGGCCGGCGCCCTGATGGACGAGCAGCAACTGCGCTGGCGTCAGCTGCGCAAGGAGATGGCTCACGCCGGGATCGAGGTCGTCGATGCGGGCAAGATCACCAAGACCGAACGTGAACGGCTGGAACCGGAGTTCCTGAACCAGCTCTTCGCCGTGCTGACGCCTATGGCCATCGACCCGGCCCACCCCTTCCCTTTCCTGCCCAACCTGGGATTTTCGCTGGCGCTGAAGCTGAAGCGACGGCGGGATAACCGCACCCTCTATGCCCTGGTCCCCGTCCCGGCCCAGGTGAAGCGGTTCTGGCCCCTGGCCACCGATGGCCGGTCGACGCCCGGTCGCAGCCGATATCTGACGCTGGAGAGCCTGTTGATGCTCTTCATCGATCACCTGTTCCCCGGCTGCGACGTGCTGGAGCGCGGGGTCTTCCGCCTGATCCGCGACAGCGACATCGAGATCGAGGAAGAAGCCGAAGATCTGGTCATGGAGTTCGAGGAGGCGCTGAAGCAGCGTCGCATGGGCTCGGTCGTGCGCATCAAGATCGAGGCGTCCATGCCTGACGATCTGCGCACCTTCATCACCAACGAGCTGGATGCCGCGCCGCAGGACACGGTGCTGGTCGATGGCATGCTGGGCCTGGCCCAGGTCTCGGACCTGATCGCGGGCGGCCATCCGGACCTGAAGTTCAAGGGCTACGAGCCGCGCTATCCCGAACGCGTCCGCGACAACGGCGGCGACATCTTCGCGGCCATCCGCGAAAAGGACATGCTGATCCACCACCCGTTCGAGAGCTTCGACGTGGTGGTCCAGTTCCTGCGTCAGGCCGCACGCGACCCCAACGTCATCGCCATCAAACAGACGCTGTACCGCACGTCCAAGGACAGCCCCATCGTCGCCGCCCTGATCGAGGCGGCAGAGAACGGCAAGAACGTCACCGCCCTGGTCGAGATCAAGGCGCGGTTCGACGAAGAGGCCAATCTGAAATGGGCGCGGGCCATGGAGCGGGCCGGGGTCCACGTCGTCTTCGGCTTCGTCGAATACAAGACCCACGCCAAGCTGAGCGTCGTGGTGCGGCGCGAGGCCGATGCGCTGCGCACCTACTGCCACTTCGGCACCGGAAACTATCACCCCGTGACGGCGCGGGTTTATACCGACCTGTCGCTGTTTTCGTGCAACCCAATGCTGGGGCGCGATGCCTCGCGGGTGTTCAACTACATCACCGGCTATGCCCAGCCGGACGAGCTGGAAGCGCTGGTCGTCTCGCCCCTGAACATGAAGTCGTCCCTGATCGACCTCATCGGCCGGGAGATGGCGGCCGCCGCCAAGGGCAAGCCGGCGGCCATCTGGGCCAAGATGAACTCCCTGGTCGATCCGGAAGTCATCGACGCCCTGTATCGCGCCAGCCAGTGGGGTGTACGGATCGAACTCGTCATCCGCGGCATCTGCTGCCTGCGCCCCGGCGTGCCCGGCCTTAGCGACAACATCCGGGTCAAGTCGATCGTCGGCCGCTTCCTGGAGCACAGCCGCATCGTCGCCTTCGCCAACGGTCGCGATCTGCCGCACGACAAGGCCAAGCTGTTCATCTCGTCTGCGGACTGGATGAACCGCAATCTGGACCGCCGGGTCGAACTGATGACGCCGGTCCTGAACGCGACGGTGCACGATCAGGTGCTGGATCAGATCATGGTCGCCAATCTGAAGGACGACATCCAGAGCTGGGTGCTGGAGCCGGACGGCTCCTACCGCCGGGTCCAGCCTGCCGATGCGGAACACGGCTTCTCGGCCCACAAATATTTCATGACCAACCCCAGCCTGTCGGGTCGCGGCCGCAAGGTGAAGACCCGCCCGGAGAACCTCAGCTACACGCCCGCGCGGAAGAAGCGCTGATGCCGCTGACCACGCTCGGCCCGCCCCAGGATGTCGCCGCCGTCGACATCGGCTCCAACTCCGTGCGCCTGGTTCTGTACCGGCTGGAGGGGCGCGCCATCTGGACCGTCTTCAATGAGAAGGTCCTGGCCGGGCTGGGACGAGACCTGTCCACCACCGGCAGGCTGTCGGTCACGGGCGCGGCGCAATCCCTGACGGCCCTGAAACGCTTCGCCGCTGTCATAGAGGCGGTACAGCCGGCCCATGTCTTCGTCGCCGCCACCGCCGCCGTGCGCGAGGCCGCAGACGGCCAGGCCTTCTGCGATCAGGTCGCCGCGGAGACCGGGCTTCAGGTTCGCGTCCTGTCGGGCGAGGACGAGGCGCGCTATGCGGCCCTGGGTGTGCTGGCCGGTATTCCGGATGCCAGGGGCGTGTCTGCCGATCTGGGTGGGGCCAGCCTGGAGCTGACGCGGATCGGCGACGGTCAGGTGCAGCGCGGCGTGACCCTGCCGCTGGGGCCCTTCTCGCTCTCCGATCCGGCCGGGTTCGACGCCGACCGGGTCCGCAACCTGATCGCCAAGCGGCTGAAGGCTGCGCCGGATTTCAGCACCGACACCCTCTATGCCGTCGGCGGGGCCTGGCGGACCCTGGCCCAGGTGCACATGTCCCATGCGCAATATCCGCTGAAGGTGGTGCACCAGTACGAACTGGACGCTGCCTCGGCCCGCGACATCGCGCGGCTGGTATCGCGCTCCTCCAAGGCCTCGCTGGAGGCCTGGCCGGGCCTGTCGAAGAAGCGGGCCGAGACCCTGCCCTACGCCGCCCTCGTGCTTGAGGGCCTGATCGAACGGCTGGGCCTGAAGCGCATCGTGCTGTCGGCCTGGGGGGTTCGAGAGGGCCTGCTGTATGAGGCGCTGGAGCCGGACGTCGCCGCCGACGATCCCCTGCTGGCCGGCTGCACCTCTCTGGGTGTGCGTCAGGGGATATCCCCGACCCTGCCCGGCGTCCTGCAGGCCTGGGTTCAGCCCTTGATGAACACCCTGCCCCCGTCCTTCACAGTCGA
The DNA here is from genome assembly GCF_016463295.1 of Brevundimonas sp. Classification (GTDB taxonomy): domain Bacteria; phylum Pseudomonadota; class Alphaproteobacteria; order Caulobacterales; family Caulobacteraceae; genus Brevundimonas. The sequence continues at coordinate 22,293 of NZ_JAEMRO010000021.1, read as the reverse complement.
AAGAGACATCGTGCTGGCCGACGCCGCCTGCCGCGTGGCCGACATCGGGGCGCGGCTGCACGTCGATCACCGCGTCGAACTGGCCTTCGACCAGGTCCTGCGCGCGCCCGTGCCGGGCCAGACCCATGCCGAGCGCGCCTGGCTGGCCTGTGCCGTCAACGCCCGCTACGGCGGCGGCGCATCCACGCCCGAGCCGGAAATCATCGAACGCCTGCTGACCGAGGACCAGCGCCGCAAGGCCCGCACCCTGGGCATCGCCATCCGCCTGGCCTGCGATCTGTCAGGGCGGTCGCCCAGCCTGCTGGTCAATGTCCGTGCCGCCGTCGAGGACGGCCACCTGATCCTCAGCGCGACAGACGGCTATGCCCACGCCCTCCTGGGAGAGCAGACCCGCAAGCGCGGCAAGGCCCTGGCCGAAATCATGGGGCTGAAGCTGGATATCCGCAGCGAGGGCTGAGCCCTCAGCGGTTCAGGTTCTGATCCAGCGCCCGGAACGACGCGATCGCCAGCTCCGTCGAACTGATGAAGACCGCCGGCGTGATCCGCTCGAAATCGTCGGACGGGCGGTGATAATCCGCATGATAGTTCACGCCCAGATACAGGAACGGCACCTGCGCGCGGTAGAAGGGACCGTGGTCCGAGGCCTCGACCCAGTTGTCGGTGCCCGTGTCCTGCGGTGTGTCCTTACCGAAGGCCAGCGACACCGATCCATTGGCCGGAATGCCCTCCAGGATCGGGCGGAACTGCGGGTTCTGGTAGGTGCCGGTGACCCACAGCTTGCCGTCGGTTTCGGCCCGCGCCGTCATGTCGAAATTCAGGTTCATGGCGATGGAGGTCAGGGGCACGGGCGGGGCCTCGACGAAATGCTTGGCCCCCAGCAGGCCGTGCTCCTCGCCGTCGAAACCGACGATCAGCACGCTGTGCTCCGGGGCCTGACGCTTCAGATCGGCGGCGAGCGCCAGCATGGTGGCGACGCCCGACGCATTGTCGTCTGCCCCGTTATAGATCAGGCCTTCCTGGGTGCCGACGTGATCGTAGTGTGCCGTGACCACGATGTATTTGTCGGTCACCCGCGTGCCGGGGATCAGGCCGATGACATTGATGCCGTTCCAGGTCTTGCCACGGTTCTGGGCCTCCCACGGCTGGAACCGGCCCACGGGCGGCGCGGCCACGCCCAGAGCCTCCAGCCGCCCGACGATATAGTCCCGCGCCATCTGGCCACCCGCCGAGCCCGTATCGCGCCCGGCCATGTCGTCGGCCGACAGGATGCGGATGTCGTCCAGCGCCTGCTGCTGCCAGGCGGCGGTTGGTACCGTCGCAACTGGCGTTTCGGTTCCCGACATCGAGCCGCAGCCGGCCAGCATCAGGGCCAGCGCGACAGGCGCGACAGACATGCGCATGGCGTGGACGGCGGGTTTCGTGAACTGGCGCATGACGGCTCCTTGAACGGCCCGCAACGCTAGCGGCGCGTCGGTCCCGTGTCAGATGAACTCCCTGTCATACTTGGCGAAGCCGCGCCGACAAGCGTCAATCCTGTCAGGCGGCGCGGGCGATCACCTGGTCACGGCCCCGGGCCTTGGCCTCGTACACGCCCTGGTCGGCCCGTTTCAGCAGGGCATCCGGGCTGTCATGGGCGTCGCCGCTGGCCGAGACGCCGATGGACACGGTCACCGTCAGGGATTCGGCACCGCCCATGATCGGAAAGGGCTGGCTGGCGACGTCGCGGCGGATGCGGTCGGCCACGCGTGCCGCGGCCTCCAGCGAGGCCCCCGGCATGATGACCACGAACTCCTCGCCCCCCAACCGGCACGGCAGGTCGATGGCCCGGACATTGGTGGCCAGGCGGACGGCGAATTCCTGCAGAACCTCATCGCCCGCGTCGTGGCCGAAGCTGTCGTTCACGACCTTGAAGTGGTCGATGTCCAGCATCAGGACGGCGACGCCCTCCCCGCCCTGGGCCGAGCGCACCATCATGGCGTCCAGCTGACCGGTCATGTAGCGGCGATTGTGCAGGCCGGTCAGGGCGTCGGTGACGGCCATCTCCAGGCTGTAATCCAGCTTTTCCTTCAGAAAATCCGTATAGCGCTTTCGGCGCACCTGGGTGCGGGTGCGGGCCGACAGTTCTTCGGGGTCCACAGGCTTGGGCAGGATGTCGTTGACGCCCAGCTCCAGCGCCTTGACCAGACGCGGCCGGTCGGCGGGATCGACCACGGCCAGCACCGGCACGCGGCGCGACGCCTCGGTCGAGCGCACCTGGGCCACGAACCGCAGTCCATCGAACTCTGCCGCCGAGACGTTGACGATCATCAGGTCGATGGGCCCGCGCGCCGCGATCAGGGCGGCGGCGGTATCGCGCTCGACCACCGGACGGTGCTCCTGCGACAACTGCTCGACCATCCGCTCGGCCTGAACCGTGCTGTCGTCGACAATCAGGATGCGGCCGCCCGAGCCGCGCAGGCGCCCGGCACCCCCGGTATCGACGCCCATGCGACGGCCGCTCTCCTCGCGCTCGCGCAGCTCGTCCATCACGGACTTCAGCCGGACCAGGGATTTGACGCGGGCGAACAGGATCAGGTCGTCGATCGGTTTGGTGACGAAGTCGTCGGCCCCGGCCTCCAGTCCCTTGATCTTGTCCTCGCGCCCGTCCAGCGCGGTCACCAGCACGACGGGGATGTGGCGGGTCACCGGATCGGCCTTCAGCCGGCGGCAGGTCTCGAACCCGTCCATGCCGGGCATCATGACATCCAGCAGGATGATGTCAGGGCGTTCCTCGCCCGCGATCTGCAGCGCCGTCGCGCCATCCATGGCGGTCAGCACCTCATAGTATTCCAGCGTCAGCTTGGCCTCGAGAAGCCTGACGTTGGTCTCCAGATCATCGACGACGAGGATACGTGCGGTCATCGCCCTATCCCAGGTGCTTTCGCACGACGTCGAGGAAATGCATCACCGAGATCGGCTTGGAGATATAGGCCTCGCACCCGCCCTGGCGAATGCGCTCCTCGTCCCCCTTCATGGCGAAGGCGGTCACGGCGATGACGGGGATATGGCTCAGCTCTTCGTCGTCCTTCAGCCATTTGGTGACTTCAAGGCCGCTGATTTCCGGCAGCTGGATATCCATCAGGATCAGATCCGGACGATGTTCGCGCGCCAGCGCCAGCGCCTGCAGGCCCTCGCGGGTCTGCAGCGTCTGGTAGCCCTGCGAGTCGAGCAGATCATGAAACAGCTTCATGTTCAGCTCGTTATCCTCGACAATGAGGACGGTCTTGGACATCGGCACCCGGTCTTTTCCGCTTCAGCCTTGAAGCGTATCTGCGCGAAGCGACATCTTCGCCGTCTTCACGTGCACACTGTCACGACGTCTCTTAAGTTGGGGTGAAGCCGTCTCATCACCCCGACACAAGGCCGTCACCCTTCCGCATGAAATCCCTCTGTCGCGACTGTCTGTGGAGTTCGGCCGACATCGTCACGCGATGCGAGGCCTGCCTGTCGCGGCGCGTGATCGCGCACCCGGAGCTGGACCGGCTGACCATCGCCCATCTGGACTGCGACGCCTTCTACGCCTCAGTGGAAAAGCGCGATCGGCCGGAGCTGCGCGACAGGCCCGTGATCGTCGGCGGCGGCAGACGCGGCGTGGTCTCCACCGCCTGCTATGTCGCGCGCCAGTATGGCGTCGGCAGCGCCATGCCGATGTTCAAGGCGCTGAAAGCCTGTCCTGACGCCGTCGTCATCAAGCCGGACTTTCGCAAATATGTGCATGAGAGCGAGCGCATCCTCGGCACCCTGGCCCGACTGACGCCCCTGATTCAGACCTTGTCGCTGGACGAGGCCTGGGTCGATCTGGCGGGCACCGAGCGGCTGAACGGCGGACCGCCCGTCTGGCAACTGGTCCAGGCCCAGAACGAGATTGAGCGCGAGACCGGCCTGACGGTGTCCATCGGCTTGGCACCCAACCGCTTCCTGGCCAAGGTCGCCTCGGAACTGGACAAGCCGCGCGGCTTCTCCGTGATCGGCTCGGACGCCCAGACGTTGCTCGCTCCCCGGTCGGTCAAGGTCCTGCCGGGCGTCGGGCCCGTGTTCCTGAAGACGCTGCAAAGCGACGGCTACGCCACCGTCGGCGACCTGGCCGCCGCCGATCCGCGCGACCTGATCAAACGCTATGGCGAGACCGGTTTTCGCCTGCACGAACTGGCCCACGGGCGAGACGCCCGCGCGGTCAATCCCGAGCGCGACCGCAAGGGCATGAGTGCCGAGAACACCTTCAACGAAGACCTGACCAGCGCCGCCGATCTGGAGGCCGAGCTGTGGCCGCTGTGCGAGAAACTGGCGTCCAAGGCGCGGCGCGACGGCGTGGCCAGCCGGGTCATCGTGCTGAAGCTGCGGCGTACGGATTTCAAGATCGTGACACGACGCGTCAGCCTGCCCGAACCCGTCCAGACGGCTCGCGCCCTGTTCGCCGCCGGGCGGGAGTTGATGGCCCCCGAACTCGGTCGCCCCTATCGCCTGATCGGCATCGGCATGGCCGAGATCGTGGATGCCGTCGACACGCCCGTGCTGTTCGAAACCTCCGAGACGCGGGCGCTCAAGACCGAGACCGCCATCGACGCCCTGCGCGCCAAATTCGGCCAAGGGGCGGTGATCGCGGGCCGCGCCCTTCCCGGCAAGACGCCCGCGCGCTAAACCGCCCGCATAGTCCTCAAGGAGCCCTGCCCCATGACCGTCGCCGCCCGCCTGGCCGAACTGAACATCACCCTGCCCGAGCCCGCCAAGGCCGTGGCCAACTATGTCGGCTGGGTCCGCACGGGCAATCTGGTCCACATCTCGGGCCAGCTGTCGAACGACGCCTCGGGCGGCATCAAGGGCACGGTCGGTGACGACGTTACGCAGGAACAGGCGCTGGCCGCCGCGCGCTTGTGCGGCATCAACCTGCTGGCGCAACTGAACGACGCCCTCGACGGCGATCTGGAGCGGGTCGTGCGGGTCGTGAAACTGGGCGGCTTCGTCCAGGCCGCCGGCGACTTCACCGCCATTCCCGCCGTGATCAACGGCTGTTCGGACCTGATGGTCGAGGTGTTCGGCGACAAGGGTCGCCACGCCCGCGCCGCCGTCGGCGTCTATCGCCTGCCCCTCGGCTTCGCCGTCGAGGTCGATGCCGTCATCGAGGTGCAGTGACCTTCCACATCACGGTTCACGATCGGGTCGCGGATATCGGCAAGGCCGAATGGGACGGCTGTGCCGGGCCCAGCGGCGACCCCTTCCTGTCCTTCGATTTTCTCGACGCCTGCGAGGCCTCGGGCAGCGCCGTGCCGCGTCAGGGCTGGGCCGGACGACACCTGTGTCTGCGCGACGACCAGCGGCGGGTGACCGGTGTCATGCCGCTCTGGCTCAAGGGCCACAGCCAGGGCGAATACGTCTTCGACCACAGCTGGGCCGACGCCTATGAGCGGGCGGGCGGCCAGTATTACCCAAAATTGCTGGGGGCCGTGCCCTTCACGCCCGTGACCGGGCCGCGCTTCCTGGCCCATCCGTTCGCCGACGAGACCACGGTGCGCCTCGCCCTGCTGCAGGGCGCGACGGCCCTGGTCGAGAGGCTGGGCGTCTCGTCGCTGCACATCAACTTCCCGACCCAGGCCGACTGGCGGGCCATGGGCGAGGCCGGGCTGCTGCTGCGCGAGGACATGCAATATGTCTGGCGCAACGACGGCTATGGCACCTTCGACGACTTTCTGATGGCCCTGTCGTCCAACCGGCGCAAGACCATCCGGCGCGAGCGTCGCGACGCCCAGGCCGGGCTGGACATCCGGGTGCTGACCGGACGCGACCTCGAGCCTGCACACTGGGACGCCTTCTTCGCCTTCTACATGGACACCGGCAGCCGGAAATGGGGACGCCCCTATCTGACGCGGGACTTCTTCGAACGGATCGGCGCGACCATGGCCGACCGCATCGCCCTGGTCATGGCGTTCCGTGACGGCGCACCGATCGCCGGAGCCCTGAACTTCATCGGTGACGAGGCCCTGTACGGGCGGCAATGGGGGGCGCTGGACGAGGTCCCCTTCCTGCATTTCGAGCTCTGCTATTATCAGGCCATAGAGTTCGCCATCGCGCGGGGCCTGTCGCGGGTCGAGGCGGGGGCGCAAGGCGAGCACAAGATCGCGCGTGGCTACCTGCCCTCTCCCGTCTATTCGGCCCACTGGATCGCCGATCCGGCCCTGCGCGAGCCGGTGGCGCGTTATCTTGAGGGCGAGCGCCCGGCCGTCGAAGCCGAGATCGCCGCCATGACCGAAGACCTGTCGCCGTTCAGGAAGGGATGAACTGATGTCCGAACCCCTCGATACCCTGACCGAAGCCCAGGCCGCCGCCGAGCTGGCCCGCCTGACCGCCGAACTGGCGCATCACGACGCCCTTTATCACACTGAAGACGCGCCCGAGATTTCGGACGCCGACTATGACGCCCTGAAACGCCGCGCCCTGGCCATAGAGGCGCGGTTCCCCGCGTTGACGACCGAAGCCAGCCCGTCGCAGGCCGTGGGGGCCGCCGTCTCGACCCAGTTCGCGCCGGTGCGGCACGGCGTGCCCATGCTGTCGCTCGACAACGCCTTCGACGAGGGCGAGGTGCGCGACTTCGTGGCCCGCATCGCCCGTTTCCTGAAGCTGCCGGGCGACGAACCCATCGCCTTCGTCGCCGAGCCCAAGATCGACGGCCTGTCCGCCAGCCTCCGCTACGAGGACGGCGTGCTGGTACGCGGCGCGACACGCGGCGACGGGCGAACCGGCGAGGACGTCACCGCCAACCTCCGCACCCTTGATGATATCCCCGAACGCCTGTCCGGCACCGGCTGGCCGAACATCATCGAGGTGCGCGGCGAGGTCTATGCCCCCAATGACGCCTTCGCCGCCTTCAACGCCGCCGCAGAGGCCGCCGGCCAGCGGACCTATGCCAACCCCCGCAACTTCGCCGCCGGCTCGCTACGCCAGAAGGATGCGGCGATTACCGCGAAAAGACCGCTGCGGTTCTTTGCCTACGCCTGGGGCGAGGTCTCGTCGCCAGTCGCCGAGACTCAAGCCGAAGCGCTCAAGGCGCTGGCAAGCTGGGGCTTTCCGGTCAATCCCCGCTCGGCCCGCGTCGAGGACTTGGCGGGCCTGATCGCCCTTTACGACGGCCTGCAAACCGACCGCGCCAGCCTCGGCTATGACATCGACGGCGTAGTCTACAAGGTCGACCGGCTGGACTGGCAACAGCGGCTGGGCTTCGTCGCCCGGACCCCCCGCTGGGCCATCGCCCACAAGTTTCCGGCCCAGCAGGCGACGACGGTGCTGGAGGGCATCGACATCCAGGTCGGTCGCACCGGCTCGCACACCCCGGTCGCCCGGCTGCATCCGGTCACGGTCGGCGGCGTCGTGGTCCGCAACGCCACCCTGCACAACGCCGACGAGATCGCCCGGCTGGACGTACGGCTCGGTGATACCGTCACCCTGCAACGCGCCGGCGACGTCATCCCCCAGATCCTGAACGTCGTCGATCCGGACCGCCCGGGCCGCGCCGAGCCCTACGAATTCCCGACCGCCTGCGCCTGTCCGTTGAAGACCCCGCTGGTCAAGGAAACCAATGCCTCGGGCGTCGAATCCGTCGTGCGTCGTTGCACCGGCGAACTGGCCTGTCCGTTCCAGCGCATCGAACACCTGAAGCATTTCGTCAGCCGCCGCGCCTTCGACATCGAGGGTCTTGGGGAAAAGCAGCTGATCGCCTTCCATGAGCGCGGCTGGATCATCGAACCCGCCGACATCTTCCGACTCGCCCGCGACGAACCCCGCCTGGCCGAGCTTCGCGTCGAGGACGGCTATGGCGAGACCAGTGTGCGGAATCTGGTCGCCGGCATCGACGCCCGCCGGACCATCAGCCTGGACCGCTTCATCTACGGCCTGGGCGTACGCGATATTGGGGAACAGACCTCGATCGTCCTGGCCCGCGCCTTCGAGAGCTGGCCCGCCTTCGAGGCCGCCTGCGTCGCTGCATCGTCCGGCATCGCCTCCGAGGCCTGGGTACGACTGTCCGAAACCCATGCGGTCTCACCCCGGGTCATCGCGGCCCTGGCCGCCGCGACGCCGCCTGCACAGGACCCCTGGCCCGACGCGCCGATCGATCAGAAGATCGCCCTCGCCTTTCCCGGTCTGGCCGCCCCAGCGCGACGAGGCTTGGCGACGCTGGCCGACAGCTGGGCCGATCTGGTCGAACTGGCGCGGGTCGCGCGCGAGGACGGCCCGTCGGATTCGCTGGGACAGATCGCCGGCGTGGCCGGGGTCGGACCCGTCGCGGCCCGCGCCCTGGCCCTGTTCTTCAGGGAGCCACACAACCGCGCGATGGTCGATCGCCTGGTCGAACAGCTGGACCAGATCGAAGACGCCGAACGCCCGAAATCCGATACCCCCGTCGCCGGCAAGACCGTGGTCTTCACCGGAAGCCTCGAGCGCTTCACCCGCGACGAGGCCAAGGCCCGTGCAGAAAGTCTCGGCGCCAAGGTGTCAGGGTCTGTGTCGAAAAAGACCGATTATCTGGTCGCCGGCCCGGGCGCCGGCTCGAAACTGGCGGACGCCCAGAAACATGGCGTCACGGTGCTGACCGAAGACGAGTGGCTGTCGCTGATCGCCTGAGGTGCCGCCTGGTTGCTGCCTAGTGCGCCGCCGACTTGGGCGACCGCAGGAAGAAGCCGCCGCCGACCAGCAGGACGACGAACACGATCGCGCCCGCCATGAAGCTGCCGCCCGGCATGAACCAGACGGTCAGGAAGGCCAGGATGGCCGCAACCGCCAGCGAGCCCCACTTGGTCAGACCCTGGAACAGGTTGAAGGTCGCGACCTGCTCGCTGATTTCCTGGGTGCCGCGCGCATAGGCGTCGTGGCTGTCGTGGACGTCGGCGGTGTGCGGGTCGGCCATGGGGGTATCCAAAGGACTCATTCGGAATGGTGGGTGCCTTATAGCGGCCCTGCGCTCAGGCTCAAGCCAGACGTTCGAACTGGTCGATCAGGCCTTCCAGCCGCCGAGTGCCGATGGTCCAGAACGCGGGGTCGCGCGGATTGAGACCGAAGGGCTTCAGCGCCTCGACATAGCCCTTGGTCCCGCCTCCGGCCAACAGCTCACGGTACAGCGGTGTGAAGCCTTGAGGATCCTTGGCCCGCGTCTCCATCAGCGCCGCCACCAGTAGGTCGCCGAAGGCATAGGCATAGACGTAGAAGGGCGAGTGGACGAAGTGGCTGACATAGCTCCACCAGTGCTCATAGCCGGGGTTCAGCGTCACGGAGGGGCCCAGCGACGCGCCCATTTCCTCCAGCCAGATTTCGCCGATCCGCTCGACCGACACCTCGCCGCCCGCCCGCTCGTCATGGAAGCGCGTCTCGAAACGGTGGAAGGCGATCTGGCGCACCACGGTATTCAGTCCGTCCTCGATCCGTCCGGCCAGCAGGCCGCGCTGCTCGGCCTTGGGCGCGGTCGCCAGCAGCCGGTCGAAGGTCAGCCCCTCGGCGAAGATCGACGCCGTCTCGGCCAGGGTCAGGGGGGTGTCGGCCAGCAGGGAGCCCTGCCCCGCCGCCAGCGTCTGGTGCACGCCATGCCCCAGCTCATGCGCCAGGGTCAGTACGTCGCGCCGCTCGCCCATCCAGTTCAGAAACACATAGGGGTGCCGGTCCGCCGTCACCGGGTGGGCATAGGCCCCCGACTGCTTGCCCGGCCGCGCCCGCCCGTCGATCCACGGCTTGTCGAAGAAGGTCTGGACCCGATCCGCGAAATCCCCGCCCAGATCGGCGAAGCTTTCCAGCACCAGATCGCGCCCCTGGCTCCAGCCATAGCGGCGGGGTGCGACCTTCTCCTCCAGCGGCGCATTGCGGTCCCACTGGTCCAGCGTCGCCCGCCCCATCGCCCGCGCCTTCAGCGCATAGTAGCGGTGCGACAGGCGCGGATAGGCCGCCGCCACCGCCTCGGCCATCGCATCCACGGCCTCACCGTCCACCTCATTGGCCAGATGGCGACCGTCTGCGGGACGTTTGAACCCGCGCCAGCGGTCCTCCAGTGCCTTGTCCGCCGCGACCGTGTTCAGCACCAGGGCCATCGTCTGCGTCCGCGCGCCGAGGGCCTCGCTCAGCCCTTCGGCCGCCGCCTTGCGCCGCGCCGCCTTGGCGTCGGACAGTTGGTTCAGGGCCTCGGCGAGGGTGAGCGATTCCTTGCCGGCCCGGACCCGGATCGCCGCCAGGGTCTCGTCGAACAGGCGCGGCCACTGGGCGCTGATCGGCCCGCGCTCGGCCAGAAAGGTCTCCAGCTCCTGCGACAGCTCATGGGGCTTCATCGCCCGCACCCGGCGCAGCCAGGGCGTCCATCGCGCGGCGGCCGGATGGGCGACCAGCGCCGCCTCGATCTCGGCCTCTTCCAGCTGATTGATCTCCAGCGTGACCCAGACGGTGGGCGTCACGATGGTGGTGATCTTCTCCCTCAGCGTGCCCTCGAACCCCTGCGCCGCCGCATCGCCGCGATCGGTCGAGGCCGACAGAAAGGCATAGGCCCCCAGCGCACCCAGCAGGTCCGACGCCTGTTCGTACAGGGTGATCGCCTGATCGAGGCGTTCTCCCAGCACCGCCGCATCGCCACGCGCCGCGACCAGCAGGCCCTCGAACCCGTTCAGCCGGCCCACGACCTCCGCCGCGCGATCCAGATCGGCCTGCACCGAGGCGTCCTCGCGCGAGGGATACAGGTCGGACAAATCCCACAGGGGGGCGTCGGTATGGGCGGTCGGAGGCGGGACATGTGCGTTCATGTCCTTCGTTGTGGGGATGCCGACGCGACGGCGCAACCGTGACGACTGACCTCGGCCGCGTCCTACTTGCGGCGGGGTGCCGCGGCTACGCTCTCACCGGAACCCGTTTCGAACCCTTCGCGCATTCCGCGCCGCATCTCCTCCAGTTCCTCCGGCGTGCACTGGTAATGCTGACACATCCGCAGGGCCATCTTCTCCAGCATCTGCGGAACCACCGACATGATGGCGCGGTTGGCCTCGGGCATGACGATGATGGACTTGTCCGCGATCGACCGTCCCAGCGGATTGTCGTAGAAGGCGATCAGGGCCATCAGCTCTTCTTCCGTGAACACGGCGGCATAGACGGGCACCATCTCCTGCACCATCAGGGGCACCATATCGGTCGTCATTTCGGCCGTCAGATCCAGGATGAAGCGACGATCCTCGGCAGGCAGGGCCGGTGCCGAGGTGTCGTTCGCCATCTCGTCGCCGACCATCTCGCGGATCGCGCCCTCCAGCTGGTCCGTCATCAGCAGATTGATGTACTGCCGGGTCAGTTCCAGCTGCCGGGCCGAGGGCTGACTGGAAGCCGCCTGCTGGACCTCGGCCCCAACCCTGGCCTGCACCATCGTAGGCATCAGCACCGATCCAGCCAGCGCCACGCCGGCAATCACAAACATCAAACGCATGGTCATCCCCCTGTTTGCATTCAGTCTCTCGCGATGACGACGTTCGCACAAGTCGTCAGCCGGCGAAGGCCAGGATGAGCGCTGCCAGATCGGCTTCGTTGACGCGGCTGGCCGCCTGCTCGGCCGACATCCACTGACGCGTGCGCTCATGCTGCTCCTGCCAGGTGGCATGCTCGACGGTGACTTCCAGGGGAAACAGCGACACCACGCACCAGCGCCCTTCGCCGCGCCTCAGCCATTTCAGATAGCGGAAGGTGCCGATCGGGTGATCGGCGATCCTGCCCTCGACCCCCGCCTCCTCCAGCGCCTCGACGGCGGCGGCCCGGGCGTCCGTCAGCCCCGGCATGCGGCCACCTTTGGGCGTGACCCAGCGCCGGGTCTCGCGCGACGTGACCAGCAGTATCTCCAGCCCCTGTTCTCCACGCCGCCAGCACAGGGCCGCGACCTGGCGGCGCTCGGCGCGTTCGGTGCGGATGGGGGGGTCGATCATGCGGCTGTCGTCCCCCGCGCATGCCCACGCGTCAAGTCATCCGTATACGGATAACCCCTAGCGGCCCGCACCACTCTGCTTGGCCGCCGCCGCCCCCATCGCCTCGCAGTCGAAGCGCAGGCAGTATTTCTCGAACACATCGGTCATTCCGGTCAGGAGGTGAGGCATCATGGCCTCCTGCATCAGCATGCCGGCCTGCATGTTCTTGCGGGCCAGCGACGGGCCAAGCGGGCTTTCATACAACGCCACCAGAGCTTCCAGTTCCGGCTGGGTATAAAGTTCCGCGACATCACCGCGCATGTCCAGCATCGCCTTGTCGATGACGGTCTCATAAAGAGCGGTCATCTGCTCGGTCATCCAGACGCGCTGTTCCTCTGTCGCCTCGCTGCCGGCAAAACCCTCCTCCATCTGCTCGCGCATCATCTTGTCGACATCCAGATCGACAGTCAGGGCCAGATAGCGGTCGGCCAGGGCCAGGCGCGGATCGGGGGCGGCGACGACGACAAGCTGATCCTGTGAGGATGCTTCCTGGGCCAAGGCCGCAGGCCCGGTAAGGCACAGGGCCGCGACGGCGATAATCAGACTGCGCATGGTGACGGCTCCCCAGAGGTACCCCTTCACCTTTCGATGTTCGCCCGGCCAATGCAACCGCCAATTGACCTAGCGCCCCAGCATCGCGGCACCGATCAGACCCGCCAGGCCGATCAGTACCGGCACGGCCCAGCCGCTTTTCCACCGATAGGCTACGACCAGACCCAGCACGGCGACGCCCGCCAGAACCGCGACCCGAACCGGCGCGCCAGCCTCGGCCATCAGTCCGGCCGCCAGTTGCAGACCGGTCGCCGCAATCAGTCCCACTACGCCGGCGGTCACCCCGTCCAGCAGCGCCCGGATCGCCTTGATGTCCAGCAGGCTCTCCAGCCGCTCGTAGAAGATCAGCGAAAAGGCGAAGGCCGGCAGGAAGACGCCCGCCGTCATGGCCATGGCCCCTCCGAACCCGCCCGCCACATAGCCGACGAAGGTCGCGAAGATGATCAGGGGCGCGGGCAAGACACCGGCCAGCGCCACCCCGTCCAGGAACTGCCCGTCGCTGATCCAGCGCCGGCCCGCCATGTCCTGACGCATGAAAGGGATGGCCGTATAGGCACCACCGAAGGTCAGCAGCCCGGCCTTCAGGCCCGACAGGAAGATCAGCCATCCCGAGGCATTCCCTGGCCCGGCCACGTCCGTTCCGGCCTGCGTCAGGTCGGGCATGGACGGCGCGGTGCCTGTGACCGTCAGAACTATGGCCAGCAGCGTCGCGCCCGCTGCGACCACGGTGGCCAGCCACGATTTGCCGAGCGCTCGCAGCGCATGGATGGCCCCCGCAGCGGGCAGGACGATCCAGAAACTGACCCCTGCCAGCGTCGCCACGCCCGATCCGATGGCCAGCAGCCACAGCCCTCGATCGTGCAGGACATGTGCACCGATGCGATGCACCGCCCTTAGGATCAGTCCGATGACCACGGCTTGAACGGCCAGTATGGCACCCGCGATCCAGGGCCGGTCGAAGTCGATCAGGAAATAGGCCCAGGCCAGACCCAGCATCAGCAGAAGACCCGGCAGCATGAAGCCCAGGCCCGCCAGTATGCCCCCGATCCGGCCTCGCGCCCGCATGCCCATGTGTACGCACAGCTCATGCGCTTCCGGCCCCGGCAGGGCCTGCATGACGGCCAGCAACCGGTTGAACCGTGCGCCGGACATCCATCCTTCGCGCTCGACGAGATCACGCCGGATCATGCCGATCTGCGCCACCGGCCCGCCGAAGGCCAGCAGGCCGAACCGCAGGAATTTCAGGAACAGCGCACCATAGGACAGCGCGGGCGGACGCGGCTCCGCCTCACTGTTCGCAACTGACTCAGTTGGCCCCGACATGGCAACATGCTCGCATGGCCGCCTGGAGCCAGGAAGCCGCGGTGGCTTGGCGAGCACGAAAAAGGGCGGCGATCCTGCGACCGCCGCCCTTCATTCTTTGTAGCCTGTCGCCGTTAGGCGAGAGACGCCGGATCGACCTTGAAGCCCGGGCCCATCGTGGACGACAGGGTGATACGCTTCACATAGGTCCCCTTGGCACCGGCCGGCTTGGCGCGGTTCAGGGCGTCGACATAGGCCTTGACGTTGGCTTCCAGGGCTTCCTGGGTGAAGGAGGCCTTGCCGATGCCGCCGTGGGCGATACCGGCCTTTTCGACGCGGAACTCGACCGCACCGCCCTTGGCGTCCTTGACGGCCTGGGCGACGTTCGGGGTCACGGTGCCGACCTTGGGGTTGGGCATCAGGCCGCGCGGACCCAGAACCTTACCCAGACGACCCACCAGGGCCATCATGTCGGGGCTGGCGATGACGCGGTCGAAGTCCATCAGGCCACCGTTGATCTGCTCGTACAGATCCTCGGCACCGACGTATTCGGCGCCGGCCGCGCGGGCTTCGTCAGCCTTGGCGTCCTTGGCGAAGACGGCGACGCGAACGTCACGACCCGTGCCCGACGGCAGGTTGACCACGCCGCGGACCTGCTGGTCGGCGTGACGGGGATCGACGCCCAGGTTGACCGCGATCTCGATGGATTCGTCGAACTTGGCCTTGGCGTTGTCCTTGACGGCGGCGATGGCGTCCGAGAACGGCATCAGGGCCAGGGTATCACCGGTGCGGGCCTTTTGAGCCTTGGTTTGCTTGGCCATGTGCTCAGCCCTCCACGACGTTGAGGCCCATGGCGCGAGCCGAGCCTTCGATGATCTTGGTCGCGGCGTCCAGGTCGTTCGCGTTCAGATCCTTCATCTTCTTTTCGGCGATCTCACGCAGCTGGCTGCGCTTGATCTTGCCGGCCACTTCGCGGCCCGGCAGTTTCGACGCCGAAGTGATGCCGGCGGCCTGCTTGATGTAGTGGGTCGCAGGCGGGGTCTTGGTGACGAAGGTGAAGCTCTTGTCCTGGTAGACCGTGATCACGGTCGGCAGGGGCGTGCCCTTGACCTCCTTCTCGGTGCGCGCGTTGAACTCCTTGACGAAGCCCATGATGTTGACGCCGCGCTGGCCCAGTGCCGGGCCGATCGGGGGCGACGGCGTGGCGTTGCCGGCCGGCACCTGCAGCTTGATATAGCCGAGGATCTTCTTGGCCATTGGTCTCTCCTGTGATGGCCCTGAACTCAATCAGGACCGGTGAGCCGTGGTCTGGCATGGCTGCCTCCCACGGATTTGTGCGAGCGAACCCGCACCGCCCTGTTCAGAGCGAGGCGCGCCTATAGCTGAAGGGGACGGGGATGGCAATCTGGATGTCTATGACAACATCGCAGCCGATCAGACGCGCTTGAGAATGCCGTTGATCGCGCTCGTGCAGTTTATCCCGAAAAAGTCTGTGTATCGCGTGTCGATCACATAGGGTCGCTCCCGCAAGCTCCGCGCCATGGCAGACTGTTTGGGGATCGCATCCTCGATCACGAGATAGTCTCCAGGCTGTAGCAGATCGTCCAGCGCGGCCAGCGTCCGTTCAAGATCGCCATGGAAATCTTCGATCACAATCAGGGGCGAGGCTCGATCGCGTCGCTCGGCGGATGTCGCCTTCACCCAGTCGATACAATCCCGCCGATGGTATCTGATCGCGCCTTCGACGCCATCCTCGACCTGCAGATCGACCGCATGGATTGTGATCGGCAAGTCCAGCGCCTTGCACAGGTCGGCGAACCAGGCCGCCGACCCCCCTCGGCCCGCGCCAAGCTCGATAAGGCTGCCAGGCCGGATCTCCGCCACCAGCATGGGATACAGTGCCAGTTCATAAAGGGTCTTGAAGCAGTCCCGCCCACGCCATTGAAACACGTCACCCGCCCCCTGGCTGTAGAGCATGGAATGCAGGTCGAGTTCGGTGTCGCATTTGAACCCGGCCAGTTGTTCCTCTCTCTGCGTCCAGCTGCAGAAGCGCGGGGTGGTACCCGACAGACGGCGAGCGTAGTGCCGGAGCATCTCCATGTCCCGGTCCGACGCCGAACCACCGCGCAGGACATCGATCATCCGGTTGTCGAGATAGGTCGGGATCCGGCCGCGACCGCCTACGATTTCGCCGATGCGAGCCAAAGCGGCCGTCTCGTCTGCAAATCCTGCAGCCGCCAGAATCTCACGCGTTCGCATCGTGCATCCTCTGAAACCGGCTCACAAAGATCTCAAAATAGAATGGGCTGACCGAACAATGCTCTGCGATGTACGAAATGCAATGCGCAATGATATCGACAAGATATTCGTCAGGATATCAGCGAGCGGCCAGACATTCCCGAAGTGCATCCCGCGCCTTGAACGCCTCGTGGGTTTCCACGCTGACCAGGATGTCGTCGTCCCGTTCCAGATTGACGGTCTCGCGGTCTCCTATGCTGGCCAGTGTGTCCTCGATGACCGTCGGGATGATCGCTACACCGCGTTCTTCGGCTCTCATGACGATCGCTTTGACATCCGTGCCGCGCGCGTCGGCGGATAGACGCATAGACACCAGGCTTGCCTCGCCCTGTCGGCCGCCGGGAATGCGGGGGCCCATGAATGTTATGGCACCCGGCCGAGGACCATCGGGCCCTGACAGAATCAGTGTCTGGCCATTCTGCGTGAATGACACCGTACAGCCCTGCCCAGGCAGGCTCGATGTCCGCAGGAGGATCCAGCTACCGGCAGCCGACTCGTGAACGATCCGGCTGCCTTCGGGCAAAGCTGGCCGCCGGATTCCCAGTTCCCGCTGGACCTCTTCCGGGATGGGATCACCCAGCAGCACATTCATCATCACATAGTATTCGGGCGACTGATAATAGCCGCGCGAAAACATCTGGTCCGCCACGCCGGCCGCAGGGGATGGGGACGAATAATGATCAGAAGGCGAGTAAACCGAGGATGAGGCCGAGGCCGAAGCATCGTTGTATCCGGGTATTGGGGCGCACCCGTTCCATCCAATCCCGGACGTGGCATAGTTGCCTGCCGGGCAAGCGTTCGACTTCGCTGCCGCAGGCCAGGCGACCGTCGCGAAGGCCATCGCCAGAGCCCAGATCACGGTCAGCGTCATATAGCGAGACACCGCTTTGAACACGCTTGCTTCCCCTTGCCGACAATGGCCGGGCGCACATTGTTTTCAGGGAGGCGGTTCATCAACTGACGGTCCCTGACGCCAAAAAAAACGGCGGCTCGAACAGAGCCGCCGTCACAAGGATCGTACCTCAGGCGACGCGATCAGGCCGCGACCTTCTCCACCTGGCTGTATTCCAGATCGACCGGCGTGGGGCGGCCGAAGATCGACACGGCGACGCGCAGGCGGGCCGCATCCTCGTCGACGCTTTCGACCTGGCCATCGAAGCTGGCGAACGGGCCGTCGATGACCTTGACGGTCTCGCCGATGTCGAAATGGATGGTGGGCTTGGGACGCTCGACGCCCTCTTCCACGGCCCCGATGATGTTCTGGACCTCACGCTCCGAGACCGGCAGCGGCTTGGTGCCGCCCGCGGCACCCAGAAAACCCGTGACCTTGGGCGTGTTCTTGACCAGGTGATAGGCCTCGTCCGTCAGTTCCATCCGCACCAGCACATAGCCGGGGAAGAACTTCCGCTCGGAGTTCACCTTGCGACCGCGACGGATCTCGACGACGTCCTCGGTCGGCACCAGGATTTCGGAGAAATGGTCCGACAGCCCCTGCTGCTTGGCCTGATCGGTCAGGTGCTGGGCGACCTTCTTTTCAAAGTTCGAATAGGCCTGGACGATGTACCACTTGTGGCGGGGATTGGGGGCGGGCTTGGGCGCTGCATCCGTCATGGGCGCGTCTCCTTATTGGCCGATGGACAGGACGAAGAGCGAGATCTTGGCCAGACCCCAGTCGACGATCCAGAAGAATACGGCCGCGATCAGGACCATGATGAAGACCATCACCGAGGTGATCCAGGTCTCCTTGCGCGACGGCCAGACGATCTTGCGACCCTCGGCGCGGACCTGGCTGAAGAACTGCGGGATGGAAGTCCGCTTCTTCGGCGTCGGCGCGTCGGCGCCCACGGCCTGACCGGCCAGAACGGGCTGGCTGACCTGGACATTGGGGGTGCGACGACCCTTGGGGGTCTTGGCCTTGGCCATCTGACGTCTCTTCAACTCTTGATCCTGCCCACCAGATGGGAAGTCCCACCCGGCGGCGACAGGGGTAAAATGGCAGGAGTGGAGGGACTCGAACCCACGACCCTCGGTTTTGGAGACCGATGCTCTACCAGCTGAGCTACACTCCTTCAGGTTCCGGACAAAACACAACGCGCCGTGGGTTTCCCCGACGGCGCGTGCGTATCGCCAGACCGGGGCGTATGCCCGACCGGCACGGGGTTTTCAAGGGCTATCGGTGCCCCCGCCCCTATTCGTCCAGATGCTCGGCGACGGCGCGCGCCTCGTCTTCAGCCTTGACCAGCTGGCGGAAGATCAGCTTGTCGATCCGTCGGTCGTCCATGTCGATGATCTCGACCTCGAAGCGTCCGACCTGCAGCACCTCGCCCTCGTCGGGTACGCGCGACAACTGGTGCAGGATCAGGCCCGCGACGGTGTGGAAGCTTTCGTTCTCGCCGAAGTCCTCGCCAAGCGTATCCGCCAATTCGTCCAGGTCGGTGCGGCCGTCGACCAGCCAGCTGCCGTCCTCGCGCTGGCGCACATAGGCGTGCAGTTCGTCGTGGCCTTCGTTGAAGTCGCCCGCGATCATTTCCAGCAGGTCGGTCGCCGTCACCACGCCTTCGAAGGCACCGTATTCGTCGACGACGAAGACCATGTGGACCTTGGAGCCCTTCATGATCTCCAGCGCCTTCAGCACCGAGGAGGACTGCGGAATAAAGGCCGGGACCTGGACGTATTTCTCGATATTGAACTCGCCGTTGTCCAGCAGGCTGTCCAGCAGGTCCTTCTTGTGCACGACGCCCAGCGGATTATCGACGTCGCTCTCGCGCGCGACCACGATCCGCGAATAGGGGCAGGTCCGCACCTCTTCGCGCAGCACCTCTTCCGAATCGTCCAGCGCGACCCAGAACACCTCGTGACGTGGTGTCATCGCGACCTTCACCGGGCGGTCGCCGAGGCGCAGGATTTCCTCGATCATCTCCTGCTCTTCAGGTTCGATCAGACCGGCGGAAGTACCCTCCGCAATCATGGTCTCGACCTCTTCCTGGGTGACGTCGGAGCCGTCGCGATCCTTGACGCCGATGATCTTCAATATGCCGGACGTCGAGGCCGTCAGCAGGACGACGAACGGATGCAGGACGATCGCCAGGGTCGAGATTGGGGCCGCCATCTTGGCCGCGATCGATTCGGGGAAGATCAGCGCCAGCCGCTTGGGCACCAGTTCGCCGACGATCAGCGAGACATAGGTGATGCAGATGACCACCAGGGCCGTGGAGAAGATCTGGGTATAGGCGTCCAGCGCCGGAAAGGCAGCCGTCAGGATCCGGTCCAGCTCGCCGGCTATGGTCGCCTGACCATAGGCACCGGCCAGAATGCCGATGGCGGTGATGCCGACCTGGACGGCGGACAGGAAATGGGTCGGATTTTCCGACAGCTTCAGGGCGGCCCTCGCCCCCTTGTCGCCCCGCTCGGCCCGGCTCTGAAGTCTGGATTTGCGCGAGGAAACGACCGCAAGCTCGGTCATGGCGAACAGGCCGTTCAGCACCACGAGCAGCAGTACGACGACGATGGCGATGGCTAACATCTAGTGAGGCGGAACCGGCGCGGTGCAACAGTCGGCGGTCCGCATCTGTCATGATAGTGGCAAATCACCGCCCGCGCCACGGTTTCCTGCCAAAGCACCAGAGACCTTGCCTCAGGACCCGCTGCGCCCCGCATCGACCGATCCATAGGCCCCGGGCCTGAATCCCTCGCTCGGCGGGGTCGCGCAGGCCGACATGCCGATGATGATCCCGATGAAAAGACCGGTGCGTATCGCTCGCATCATGATTACCAAATCCTTAACGTCCGTGGTGAACGTTAAAGACGGCGATCAGGTTCAGGCACAAGTCGCTTTCAATCGGCAGGGGAAAACCGCCCCAAACCAGATTGCGCTACCCGGTCAGGACACGACTGGTGATGAGGACCAGCACCACACCGATCCAGATGATCCAACCCCATGGCGTTTCGGATGACTTGACCGACTTTTTGCCTTGGCCGGGCGTCAGCGAAAAGCTGATGCCGTTAAGGTTGCGCGCTTGGGTCACAAACGTCCGATAGGCCTGCGCCTCTTCAGCGGGCAGGTACCTCTGGCCCACCGTCAGGGCGATGTTATGGACAGCCTCTGTCGGCGTACGCCACTCGAAGCTGGTATCCAGCACAAGCCCGGACGGACCGGTCACGCGCTCCTGCCACTCGCTGATGGAGGGGTGGTTGGCAAAGCGGAATATCCGCTGGGTCGCCACCCGCCGTCTCAGACCCAACTGCAGCGGAGCCCGACGTTCGTCAGGGCCAAGTTCCGAAAGCTGCGGCCCCACGATGTCGTCTCGGGAATAGAACCGCTCGCCTGTCGAATAGCGGTCGGCATTGAAGGGGTTCTCCACCGAATAATGTTCCCGAACAACCAGCTGGTTGGACGCGACGTCATCCACGACCGTGACATCGGCCAGCGGCACGAGCGGTGACCGCAGCTCCTTCTCCAGCCCTTCCTTCATCGCCTTGGCCATGTTCGCGTGGCCCTGATTGGCGATCCAGTGCCGCGTACTGTCTGCACGCCAGCTTCGATACGTCGTGGTCATGGCCAGGTCGGCAGGCTTGTCCATCGTCGCATGGAAACTCCAGGTCTCGACCGTGTCGCAAACCGTGACCTGTGGCAGCTCGGGCATGATCTCAAGATCCGCCTGCGCCACCAGCGGCAAGGCATGACCGAACGCCGCCTGCGTCAGGCGGGCCAGGTCGCCCGCCTGGGGTGCAGAGGTCGGGTCCAGCCAGTATGTCTTGCCGTCCAGCCTGACCCGTACGATGCAATGGTTGAAGGCCATCACATGCGCCAGCCCATCTGACAGGTCTTCGCCGGCGACGGTATCGACGAGGGCACAGACGGCGTCGATCTCCATGGCCCTGAGCATAGCCGTCAGAAGGACGGAGACATCCTTGCAGTCGCCATATCGGGCTCGCCAGATATCAGCGACCGGTCTGGGGCGATAGCCGCCCTCCCCGATGCTGACTGAGTGGTAGCGCACGCTACTCTGCACCAGTCGCAAGGCCCCGACCACGCGCTGTTCGGGTGCCTGCTCGGCGGCCTTCAGCGCACCGACCTGATCCGCCAGGTCCGCCGGGAGATCGGCGGAGCCCTCATAATACGGTCTGAAGATGTCGGAGACGTCGGCCCAGCAGCCCTCATCGGCGACGTGAACACTCGAGAATCCGGTAAACCAGGGGGGTGCACCCGGATCGGTCACATAGGTCGGGACATCGCGAGCGGTCCAGTCCAGAACCCTGACACCGTCGTGAACTTCGTCGACCGGAAGAATCTCCGATCCCTGGCTACGGATCGCCAGCGCCCGGTCGGGGGCCACGCGTATCGTGCAACGCGTTTCAACGACCGGCACGGCCCATTGCAGGATGAACCGCCAGGCGAACTTGCCTTTGAGAGCAGGGTTGGCCCCGATCGTGGAATAGACAGTCTCGACGATGTCGCCTTCGCGGATATCGGGAATGACCATATGGGCGGTCATTCGACCGTCATACACCGCCCGTTCCATGTTCAGCTCGCGCTGGATGACCTCGAACGCCTCCGGCACACCCGCCTCGCGGATGTCGCCCGCGCGATGAACCCGCACGGCATGGATCACCAGCCGTTCGTATTTCGGATTGAAGAGGGCAGTAAAACTGGCGGCGGCCTGCAGGCCTTCGTGGCCGGTGACCTGCCAGACACTGCGGCTCGTGTGGACAGGCTCCGGGCCGGAAATGTCGAACTGGCTATGGGACTTCCAGTAGCAGAGTCCATTTGAACTCAGGGCTCTTGGATCGCGATCCCCGAACGCAACAGCCGTCATGTCGAATGCAGCCGGGGCAGGCCCGAACTCCACGCGCGACGGCGTGGCAACTTGGCTGTCGTAACTCATCCAATCCCCCCAGATGGGCAACCATAGTTCAGCCAGGGTTTGTTTGTGAAGCCGCCGAAATCACAACGAAAACGGCCCCCGGATCGCTCCGGGGGCCGTCTCTTTACTTTGGCCTATGCTCGCCTCGCGGAGGCTCGCGGCTTGAGGCCTGAGCGCTCAAGCAGCGCGGCTCCGCGAGCCGCGCGTTAGCGCACCAAGAATGTCCTACTCGACGATCTTGGCCACGACGCCGGCGCCGACGGTGCGGCCGCCTTCGCGGA
>NZ_JAEMRO010000087.1 GCF_016463295.1 Brevundimonas sp. | reverse complement strand
GCGGCGGGAACGAGATGAGCGGGGTGGGGTGGTCCCGGCTACGCGGGTTTGTCGGTGAACACCGACCTTCTCCGCGAGCACGGTGTCTCCCCAAAACAGGAAGGACGCCCTCAAGCAGCGAGCCTCCGCGAGGCGAGCGTTAGGGCGTCGTTCCGGAGAGCGCCCTCGGGCGCTCTCCACAAAGAGCGTATGGCAGGGAACCTGCGCTGTTCACGGGATCGGGTTCCGCAAGGCTCCGACCGTCCCGCCGGAGGCCATGTCGGCAAGGCGCTAAGAGCGTCGCTGGTCCTGGGTGGGGGATGCCCCTCCATCCCAGGCCGACAGCCACCGGTCAGACATCTCGTGCGGAGCGTTCGTCTGTCGCCGAAACATCCATCTCCCACGGTCTCCGGGCGACAGCCCGGCGCTCCGCCGGCCCATCCCACCCTTAACCGGTTGCGGGTTTCTGCAGGCGGGGAAGACGGCTGCCCGACCGTCGCCGTTCCATTCACTTTGCAGCACTGCAACGCCGTGCGTTGTCGCGGCCCCGTCGAAAGCCTATTCTGTATTCATGACAATGCGCTGGACCCCCGAAAGCTGGAGACAGAAACCCGTCGTGCAGATGCCGACGGACTATCCGGACATGGCCGAACTGGCGCGGGTCGAGGATGAACTGCGGGCCATGCCACCGCTGGTATTCGCAGGCGAGGCGCGACGCCTGACCTCCAAACTGGCCCAGGTCGAGGCGGGTGAGGCCTTCCTGCTGCAAGGCGGCGACTGCGCCGAGAGCTTCAAGGAGTTCTCCACCGACAATATCCGCGACACCTTCCGTCTGATCCTGCAGATGGCGGTCGTTCTGACCTTCGCGGGCCGCAAGCCGGTGGTGAAGGTCGGCCGTATCGCCGGGCAGTTCGCCAAGCCGCGGTCGTCGGGCGTGGAGCAGATCGGCGATGTCGAACTGCCGTCCTATCGCGGCGACATCATCAACGGCATGAACTTCACGCCGGAAGAGCGCATCCCCGATCCCCAGCGTCTGCTGAGGGCCTATAACCAGTCGGCCTCGACCCTGAACCTGCTGCGGGCCTTCGCGGGCGGCGGCTATGCGGACCTGTACAACATCCACCGCTGGACGCTCGGATTCGCCGACCATGCCGTCGGGGCCCAGTACCGCGAACTGGCCGAAAAGATCACCGAGGCCCTGGCCTTCATGGAGGCGGTCGGCGTCACGCCCGAGACCCATCCGGACCTGAGCCGGGTCGAGGTCTTCACCAGCCACGAGGCCCTGCTGCTGAACGTCGAGAGCGCCCTGACGCGCCTGGATGGCGGGTCGGGCGAATGGTTCGACACCTCGGCCCATATGCTGTGGATCGGCGAGCGCACGCGCCAGCTGGACGGAGCCCATGTCGAGTTCATGCGCGGCATCCGGAACCCGATCGGCGTCAAATGCGGCCCGACGATGGAGCCGGACGACATCCTGCCCCTGATCGACGCCCTGAACCCGGACAACACGCCGGGTCGCCTGACCCTGATCGGCCGGTTCGGTCACGACAAGGTCGGCGATCGCCTGCCGCGTCTGATGAAGGCGGTGAAGGCCGAGGGCAGGCGGGTGATCTGGTCCATCGACCCGATGCACGGCAATACGTTGAAGGCCTCCAATGGCTACAAGACCCGTCCGTTCGACCGAATCCTGGGCGAGGTGAAGACCTTCATCGACGTGGCAGAGGCCGAGGGCGTTCACCCCGGCGGCGTCCATCTTGAAATGACCGGCCAGAACGTCACCGAATGTCTGGGCGGGGCCCAGGCCGTGACGGAGGACGACCTGTCCAGCCGCTATCACACCCATTGCGATCCCCGTCTGAACGCAGACCAGGCGCTGGAGCTGGCCTTCCTGGTCGCCGAGCGCCTGAAGACCGGGCGTCAGTCGCGATCGAAGGCGGCCTGACCGTGCTGGAGGGCGTCGGCAAGCCCGAGGGTGACGACGTCGCCGGACGGTGTGCCTATCAGGGTGCGCCGGGTGCCTTCAGCCATGAGGCCTGCGTCGACCTGCGTCCCTGGGACGAGGCGGTGCCGTATCAGACGTTCGAGCATGTGCTGGAGGCCCTTCAGGCAGGCGATGTCGGCTGTGCCCTGATCCCGGTCGAGAACTCGACCATAGGCCGGGTCGAACCGGCGGCGACCCTGGTGGAGAACAGCGGCCTGCACATCGTCTCCGAGGTCTGGCGGCCTATCCGCCTGGCCCTGATGGCCCCGCACGGTGCCCGTCTGTCGGACATCAGGACGGCCGAGAGCCACCCCATCGCCCTGCGCCAGTGCACCGGCACCCTGACCGGTCTGAGCATCGAACCGGTCATCGTCTTCGACACAGCCGGGGCCGCCCGTTCGGTCGCCGAGGCGGCAGATAAGAGCCGCGCTGCCGTCGCCCCTGTCCGCGCGGCCGAGGTCTATGACCTGTCGATTTTGCGCAACGATATTCAGGACGAAGCTGAAAATCGGACGCGTTTCGTCCTGCTGAGCGCCAAACCGGCTTGACGCCGCATGTTCCTTGCGTCCAGTGAGGCGCATGGCCCGTCCGCAAGCAATGGCTGCGACCTTTACCGCCCGCGCTTTCGCGGTGTCGGGCCTCTATGCCTACGGCTTTCGATACGCCGGCTGAGGCGTCGGGCACTCGCTCCTGACGGCCTCGCCGGCGACCGCTCCGCGACGGAGCGGCGGCTCGCAAAACCCCTCATCGCAGCCCTGTCGAATACCGAAAGCTCAATATCGTGCCCCACACCAAAACTGCCCTCCAGCAAGTCTGGCCCGCTTTGACGGACATCAGCCCTGAACACATGGCGCTCGCGGCCCTGCGCCACGAGATCGATCTGCTTGACGACGAACTCCTGGCTTTGTTCCAGCGTCGCCTGGCCATCGCCGCCCGCGTCGGCCAGGCCAAGGACGCCCCCGCAGGCCCCCACGTCAAACTGCGCCCCGACCGCGAACAGCGTGTGCTGGACCGCGTCCTGGCCCAGGCCGAACCGCATAATCAGGAGGCCGTCGAATCCCTCTGGCGTCAGATCGTCGGCTGGGGCCTTGCCCGGCAGGGCCGGATGAAGGTCCAGGTCTGGTCGCCGATCGAGCCGACCCGTGCCTTCGACGGGGCCCGCCTTCGCTTCGGAGCCGCCGCCGACATGCGGGCCGTGCGCGATCCGCAGGCCGCGCTGGAATGGGCGTCCGAAGGCCACGGCGTCGCCGTCCTGGCCGTCAATGCGGGCGATCCCTGGTGGACGGGCCTGCGCCGCGAATGGGCGGGGCTCAGCGTGTTCGACGGCTTCGGTGGCGAGACGCCCAGCGCCTTGGCCGTCGGCCGCATCGACCCCGCCGCCCTGCCGACGGGTCGCCGCGTGGTCGTCGATGCCGGTGGCGATGCCGGTGACGGCGGCGGCATTCGCCGTCGCGGGCTGGACACCCATCACGGCTGGACGCTGTCGCTGACCGATGCCGCCCTGCCAGTCGGTGGCGACGAAGGCTGCGTCGGCGCGATCCCCTGATCAGCCCGCCTTGGCGGCCCGGATGGCGGCATCGATGTCCGCCGGCTGGATAGTCGCGCTGGCCTTGCCGTTGATCAGGAAGGTCGGCGTACCCTGCAGACCCAGCGTCGTCGCCGTCGTCTGAACGTCCGCCAGGTGCGAGGCTATCTCGCCGCTGGCCATGGCCGTTTCGGCCTGGGGCAGGGACACGCCATTGTCGTTCAAGATGCGGGCGATGCTTTCGGGCGTCAGGTCCGGCTCGGCCATCAGATCGCGGAAGACGGGCAGATATTTGCCCTGACGATGCGCCGCCTGGGCCGCCCGGGCCGACAGGTGCGAAACGCCGTCGCTGCCGCGATCCAGGATCGGCCAGTCCTTGAACACGAACCGCACGTCCGGATGCGCCTGCATCAGGGCCAGAACTTCAGGGGCCGTCGCCTTGCAGCCAGGGCAGCGGAAGTCGAAGAACTCCACCACCGTCACCTTGGCGTCGGCGGGACCGAAAGACGGATCGCGCGGATCGAGCGCCAGCAGGGCTGGATTGGCGGCCGCACGCGCGGTGATCTGACCCGCCAGCTCGCGATCCGCCGCCTGACGCGCGACGTCGGCCTTTGCATTCAGGGCGTCGCTGACTTCCTGAAGGACTTCGGGATTGGCGAGCAGATAGCTGCGAACCCGCGCATCGAAGTCGCCACCGGTCGCATAGGGCGCGACCGCGACGACCAGAGCGATCAGGCCCACAACCAGTCCTGCCAGACCCACCTTGGCATCGGATAACCATGACCTCTTGGCAGGCGTCGGCGCGGGCTCTGGCGTCGGTTCGGGCGTATCGGTCATGCGTATCCTGAAAAGTCTCGATCAGCCGCCGGCCGGCACGATGACCGGCTGGCGGCGGGCATTGCGGCGGTCGACGTCATCGACATCGGCCTGGGTCGCGCCCGAGGCGAAGACGATGTCCATGGCACGGGTCCACTCCGGGCTGCCGCGATCCAGCATGTCGCGGGCCCGCAGGGCGAACTGCGTGGACTGACGCTCCGAGCCCATGGCGAAATACATTTCCGCCGTCGCCAGCCGGGCCTGGCCCTCCTTGCCCTGGCTGGAATAGGCCTGCGACAGCAGACGCCAGGCCAGGGTGTTTTCCGGCTCCAGCGCCACGGCGCGTTTCAGTTCCAGAATGGCCGGGTCCAGCTTGGTCGGGTCCTGCGAGGCGATCAGGGCGTGGCCCAGATTGACCCTCAGCAGCGGTGCATCCGGCTTGAGCTCGACTGACCGCTGGTGCGAGGCGAGGGCATCGGCCGGACGACCTTCCTCCATCAGCACCTGACCCCGCAGTTCCCAAAAGTACGGGTTCTCGGGCTGTTCGGCCAACAGCACATCGATGGCGGCGATGGCCTTTTCGATCTCGCCCTGGCGATACCAGGCGATAGCGCGGGCATAGCGGCCGGGCAGGCTGACGTCCGTTTCGGGATAGGCGCGCAGCGTATCTGTCGGATGGTCCATGAAGGCGTGCATCTTGGCCAGCACCAGGGCGTGCTGGGCCGCACGCTCGGGCGTATCGACCGCATCGTTATGCGTGCCTTCGGCCACGATGCGGCGCAGGTTCTCGATCCGCTCGGACGACAGCGGGTGGCTGCGGAAATAGGGATAGCGACGGGCGTCGGAGAAGACTTCCTCGGTGCGGAAGTTGCGCTCAAAGAAGGTCACCAGTCCGCGTCCCGATTCGCCCGCCCGGTCCAGCGCCCGGGCGGCTGTGTTGTCGGCCTCGCCTTCCTGATGGCTGATGTAGCGCAGGGCGCTCAGTGTGCCGAAATACTGGCTGTTGCCGATCAGGACCGCCCCGGCGTCCGGCGCACCGGCCGCAATGGCCAGGGCCCCCAGGGCCATGGTCATCAGCAGCGGCTGCATGCCTGCGTTCTGGGCACCATCCCTCAGGGTATGGCGGTTCTTGATGTGACCCGCCTCGTGCGCGACCACCCCCAGCAGCTCGTTGGCGTTGCGCGTGCGCATGATCAGTCCGGTGTTCAGGCCCATGATCCGGCCGCGCGTGGCGAAGGCATTCAGGCTGTCGTCATTCACCAGCAGGATTTCGACTTCCTCGGGTTCCAGGCCCATGGCCACGAAGACTGGCGAAGACCATTCGTGAATGATCTCCTCGATCTCGGTGTCGCGAATGGCGCTCTGGGCCGCAGCGGGCGAGCCCGTCGCCAGCAGCAGACCAGCAACGGACGCGGCCCCGAACAGGCGGCGGACAGGTCGGGACAGCCAGGTCATGGCAAACTCCTCAAGCCTCGAACGCCCCCGTTCGGTACGATCTCACAGACTAATCGCGTCCTTTCAGCGGCGCCACCACCCACGTTTGGGCTTTTCGGGCGGTGCGACGATCTGGGCGGGATCATCGGCGATTAGAGCGGCGACGTCGACCTCGGGCTGAGGGGCCACATGTTCGACGACCGTTGCCGCTGTCGGCTCCGTCACGGTTTCGGCGCGTTCCTCGACAGCCTCGGCCGGCGTGACGTCGAGTTCGGCAAGCTCTGCCGCGACAGGCTTGGCCTCGTTCGGCTCGATCGGTTCAGTGACCGCTTCTGGCTTGGAGGCCTCGGTCGTGTTGGCGGACGTCTTGCGACGGACGCGGCGGCGTTTCGGCTCTTCGATCACGGCCACCGGCGGCATATCGGCATCGGCTTCGATCTGGACGGCCATCGGCGTGTCGGGCGAGCCGTCGGCGGGCATGCCTTCGTTGGTCGCGCGAGCCTCGACCTTGACCTCGTGGGTCAGTTCGCCGCCACGGTCACGACCGCGACCCCGTCCGCGACGCCGGCGCGATCGACCGCCCTCGCGGCCTTCACGCTCGCCCTCGGGACGTTCGCCGATCCGCTCCTCGACGTCGGCGATCACGCTGTCAGGAGACGCCACCTCGGTCCGCGTTTGTGAGCGCTCAGGATTGATCGGGTCGAACCAGACGTAAGGATCGTCCAGCGACGGGGTACGACCGCGCACCCAGAAGAAGGCGTCGCGCTCGGTGCCTTCCTCGCGAGTCCGGCGCCCCCCGCGGCGACCCCGACGACGGCGGCGACCGGCCTCGCTGTCGTCGTCGTCTTCACCCACAGTCAGGGCAGGAGCGGCCTCGTCATCGCGTGGCGCAGCTTCGGTCTCGTCGCGACGGCCGCCACGACGGCGGCGACGGCCGCGTCCGCCGTGTTCGCGGTCGTGTCGCTCGGAACGCTCACGCGGCTCGTCGTCGTCGGTGTCTTCGCGGTCTTCGCCGTCTTCGGCGTCGTCATCGTCGGCGATGATGTCATCGTCGTCGGCCTCATCCTCGTCATAGGCGCTGTCGTCGAAGTCATCGTCCAGATCGATGAAGGCCGGTGCCTGTTCCGGCACGAAGTCCTCATTGGTCTCGATGCGCTCAATAGCGTGTTCGCCCTGACCCAGGCTGTCGTCGATCAGGATCACGACGTTTAGCCCGCGCTTGACCAGCAGGCTGTTCAGATAGTCGCGCTTGTGGTTGAGGATATAGAGTGCCACGGCGGTCGACAGCCGCAGATTGACAACGCCCGCGCCGTTCTTGCCGGCCTCGATATCGACAGCCCGCAGGGTCATCAGGGCGGCGCTTTCCGCCGAGCGGATACGCCCCGCGCCCTGGCAATGCGGGCAGACCTCGGTGGCCCCCTCGATCACACCCAGGCGACGACGCTGGCGGCTAATTTCCATCAGGCCGAAGCCGGAGATGCGGCCCATCTGGATGCGCGCACGATCCTTTGCCAGGGCGTCCTTCAGCACCTTTTCGACGGTGCGGTTGTTCTTGCCCTCGTCCATGTCGATGAAGTCGATGACGATCAGGCCGGCCAGGTCGCGCAGGCGCAACTGGCGCGCCGCCTCGATGGCGGCCTCGATATTGGTCTTTGTGGCCGTGGCCTCGACGTTGCGCTCCTTGGTCGAGCGCCCGGAGTTGACGTCGATGGCGACCAGCGCCTCGGTTTGGTTGATGACCAGGTAGCCGCCGGAGGGCAGGGGCACGACCGGCTGATGGATCTGGGTCAGCATCTCCTCGATGCCGTTGGTCGCGAACAGGGGCCGCGCGCCCTGGTACAGATGCACCTTCTTGGCCTGCGAGGGCATCAGCACTCGCATGAAATCGCGGGCCTCCTTGAAGCCTTCGATGCCTTCGACCTGAATGCCGTCGAAATCCTTGTCGAACATGTCGCGCACGGCACGGCGGACCAGATTCTCTTCCTCATAGATAATCGAGGGGGCGTTGGACTTCAGCGTGGTCTCGCGGATCGTCTCCCACAGGCGCAGCAGATATTCATAGTCGCGCTTGATCTCGGCCTTGGTGCGCTTTGCCCCCGCCGTACGGATGATCAGGCCCATGCCGCGTGGCACGTCGAGGGCGGCGGCCGCAGCCTTCAGGCGCTTGCGGTCGGTGGCCTGGGTGATCTTGCGCGATATGCCGCCGCCCTTGCCGGTATTGGGCATCAGCACGCAGTAGCGGCCGGCCAGAGACAGCCAGGTGGTCAGGGCCGCGCCCTTGCCGCCGCGCTCGTCCTTGACGACCTGCACCAGCATGACCTGACGACGCTTGATGACGTCCTGAATCTTGTAGCGGCGCATCAGGCGGCGTTTCAGCCGCTCTTCCTCGGCCATGCCGCCTTCGGACTCGCCGTCGTCGCTTTCGCGGCCCAGGTCGTCGTGATCGTCCTCGTCCGAGTGCGCCTCGGCCATGATGGCCTCGCGGTCGGCGACCGGAATCTGATAGTAGTCCGGGTGGATTTCGTTGAAGGCCAGGAAGCCGTGGCGATTGCCGCCGTATTCGATGAAGGCGGCCTGCAGGCTGGGCTCTACGCGGGTGACCTTGGCGAGATAGATGTTTCCACGAAGCTGGCGCTTCGTGCGGGATTCAAAGTCGAATTCCTCGA
>NZ_JAEMRO010000086.1 GCF_016463295.1 Brevundimonas sp. | reverse complement strand
ACCGGCGAGCGCAAGGAAAAGACCGAGTGGCACCGGGTGGTCATCTTCAACGAGAACATCGTCAAGGTGGCCGAGAACTATCTGAAAAAGGGCTCGACCGTTTACATCGAAGGCTCGCTCCAGACCCGCAAATACGAGCAGGCGGGCGTCGAGAAATACACGACGGAGATCGTGCTGCAGAAATTCCGCGGCGAGCTGACCATGCTGGGCGGCCGTGACGGCGGTGGTTCGGGCGGTGGCGGTGGCTATGGCGGCGGTGGATCGCGCGGCGACGACGACTATTCCTCGGGCTTTTCGACGGGCGGGGCCAACAAGCCCAGCGGCCCCAAGGAAAGCTACGATCTGAACGACGACATTCCGTTCTAGGAACCGGGGGTCACCAGACCGCATCCTTGAAGTTCTGAAGGATACGCTGGTCGGCGGTGATCAATCTGGCACCGTCGGCCATGGCATTGGCAACGATCAATCGATCGAACGGATCGCGCGTCCAAGCAAACGTGCATGCCTTGCGCGCCACATCGGCGACGCTGGACGATGAAAGCTCAAGGCCCATGTCGAGGTTCAGCGTTTCGTACACAGACCAGGCAGACGTGGCCCTGATGCGCTGAATTTCGATCAGTATCTCGATTTCGACCAGAACATTCGGCGAAATAACAATGTGATCCAGCTTTTCAATGAGCCGAAGAGCGGGCCTGGAAAACTGGCTCCAGCGTTTGGCAGAAAGCCAGATGACGACCTGAGTATCGAGGTGGATCACTTGGCGTTCAGGTCGGCAAACTTGGTGTCAGGATCCCACGTCCAGTGATCATCATATGTGTCCAGATCATCCGGGACATCTTCGAAACCTGCGAGAGGTGGCCGGGCGACAAACCTTGCCCAGCGCTCCTGGGGCGTCATTTCGGCGACGGTCTTGTCAGGCGTCCGCGCAGTCAGATCAACCGCTCGACCATGCCGTTTCACCCGCAATGGCTCACCCGTTTCGGCCATACGATCAATGAGGCGAAACAGATCGCGGCGCAGTTCTGTCATAGTGACTTCGATCATGCGTACAACATGTGCTTGAGACATGTACATGTCAATGAAACGCGCGGTAACCGGGCTTGACGCGTGGAAGCTGTACAGACGTGGGATAGGCCTTGCATGACCACGCCCGACAAGCCGCACAGCCCGCTCAGCCTCGTCGAGGTCGCTGCCATCGCTGCGGTGGTGGTGATCTGGGGCGTGAACAATGCGGCGGCCAAGCTGGGGACCGAGACCCTGCCGCCATTGTTGATGGGCGCGATGCGGTTCGGGCTGGCGGCGGCCTGCCTGATCCCCTTCGTGCGGCCGCCGTTTCCGAACTGGAAGAGCCTGCTGATCATCGTGGGCGTGGGCGGGCCGATCCACTATGGCCTGATCTATCTGGCCTTCTGGCTGGCGCAGGATGTCAGCCCGGTTTCGGTGGCGGCGCAGCTGTGGGTGCCGTTCACGGCGCTGTTCGCGTTCCTGCTGCTGGGCGAGCGGTTGTCGAAATTCGCACTGATCGGCATGGGGGTGGCGTTCGCGGGCGTGGCCTGGATGACGCTGGACCCCCACGCAATCGAGGACTGGAAAGCGATCCTTGTCGCCATGGCTGCCAGTTGCGCCTGGGCCCTGACGACGGTGATCGCGCGGCGCACGACCTCCATTCCGCCGTTGAAGATGCAGGGGCTGCTGGCGCTGGTTGCCTTGCCCACCCTGGCCTTTGCATCCGCCGTCTTCGAGACGGGACACTGGCAGGCTGTGCAGCAAGCCGATGCGATGGTTTGGGCCAGCGTGATCTGGGCCGGGCTGGTGTCGTCGGTTCTGGCCACGACGCTGGTGTTCTGGCTGGTCCAGAAGCGCGAGGCGGGACGGGTGACACCCTATCTGCTGGCCACGCCGGTGGTCTCCATCCTGATCGGCTGGGGCTTCATGGGCGATGTGCTGACGGCGCAAATCCTGACCGGTGCCGCCCTGACCATGGGCGGCGTGGCCATCGTCGCCCTGGCCGAGCGGGGCCTGAGGGCCGGAGCGACCAAGGGCTGAACAAGAAAGGCCCGGACGTTGCCGTCCGGGCCTGAATCACTTGCCGCCCGAAGGTGTCTTAAAGGCCCGGCAGTTTGAAACCGCCGTCGCGACGCGGCGCGATGCTGATGCCGGAGTTGCCGACCAGCGCCTGATAGCGGGCGTATTCGGTCTGCGGATCGATCACGACAGCGCCATCGGCGGTCTGGGTCGTGGTCGCGGCCTGGCTGGCCGGGTCCTCGCGACGCCAGAACATGATGCGGTCGGCCCAGCCTTCTTCCTTGTGCGCCAGATCGCCGAACTCGTCGTCAACGACGTAGCGCGCCAGAGGATCGGCGCGGTCGCCACCGGCCTGGGCCACCAGGATCTGTTCGCCGGCCGAGCGAGTCACGGCCTGACGCTGACCCAGAAGGATCTGACGGGCAGCGGATTCTGGAGCCAGTTCCTGCGGGCGCGGCTGACCGGGAGCGGGCGGCGTCAAGCCATATTCCGGCGGGACGGTCAGCGGCGCGGTCGACACCGTCAGGAACTCGTCCGGCGTAACCTTGGACAGGCCGACGCTGCGCGACAGGCTGCTGCAGGCCCCGAGTGCCAGGGTGGACGCGGCCACGGTCAGGATGGTGAGGATACGAAGGCGCATGGTCACTCTCGGTGTCGGTCGGGAACCGCGCAGCCAAACGAGCGCGCGTATCGGACCTTGATGAAGCGTTTGATTACGACTTTTCGGCGGCGCCGCCAACCTTGGCCGCCTTCTCCGCACGCAGACTGTCCCAGATCAACAGGACGATGCCGATCGAAATAGCGCTGTCGGCGACGTTGAAGACCCAGGGAAAAAAGCCCGTGCCTGAAAAGTCGAGAAAGTCGACGACGAAGCCGAAGCGAATGCGATCGATCACATTGCCGATCGCTCCGCCCATGATGAGACCAATGGCCGTGATCAGCAGGCGTCGGTCCGCCCTCAACGCCCACCAGGCCAATGCCAACGAGATCACGACCGCGAAGACGCTCAGATACCAGCGGGCCGAGCCGTCACCGAACAGGCCGAAGCTGACGCCGCGGTTCTCGACCCAGGTCAGGTTGAAGATCGGCGGCAGGACGGCGACCTGTCCCATCTCGCGCAGATCGATACCGGAGATGATCCAGGCCTTGGTCAGCTGGTCGACGATGACGATGAGGAGGGCCAGGCCAAAGGCCGCATAGGCGATGCGTGGGATTTTCATTCGGGCCGCTGAATTGTGAAGCGCACGGGTTAGCAGCCCGGTCGCGGCCCGCGAAGAGGCAAATGCAGTCGCAGTCGCGAGAACAGGGCCTGAAGACGCCATTTCACAGCGTTCAAGGGTTGCCGTTCAGGGAACGCGGCCCCAAATGTGACGCTTAAACAAGCCGAGAACGATCAACGCCCGTAGTGAAGGAGCGCCGATGCCGCATGCCGACAGCCTGATTCTGATCCTGGTCGGCGGCTTCGTGCTGGCCTTCATTTTCGGCATGCTGGCGAACCGGCTGAAGCTGTCTCCATTGGTGGGCTATCTGATCGCGGGGATTGCCGTCGGCCCCCACACGGCAGGATTCGTGGCCGATCCGGAACTGGCTCCGCAACTGGCCGAGATTGGCGTGATCCTGCTGATGTTCGGGGTCGGCCTGCATTTCTCGCCCAAGGATCTGATGCAGGTGCGCAAGGTCGCGGTGCCGGGCGCAGTGGTGCAGATCGCTTCGGCGATCGGGCTGGGCTGGCTGCTGGGGCGGTTCGTGCTGGGCATGACGGATGTCGAGGCGCTGTTGATGGGCTTTGCCCTGTCGGTCGCCTCCACGGTCGTGCTGATGCGGGCGCTGGAAGAGCGTCGGCAGAACAAGGGGGAGATCGGGCGGATCGCCGTCGGCTGGCTGATCGTCGAGGATCTGGTGATCGTGCTGGCCCTGGTCATGCTGCCGATGATCATCCTGCCGCCCGGACAGGAGGTGGCTGCCGGCGCCCTGGCGCTGAATGTGGGCTGGACCCTGCTGAAGGTCGCCGCCTTCGTGGCCTTCATGCTGATCGTCGGCGGGCGGGCCCTGCCGTGGCTGCTGGTGCGGATCGCCCATACCAAGTCACGCGAGCTGTTCACCCTGGGCGTGCTGGCCATCGCCCTGGGCATCGCCTGGATCGCCTATCAGCTGTTCCACTCCTTCGCGCTGGGGGCCTTCCTGGCCGGGCTGGTGCTGAACGGGACGCCGCTGGGGCATAATGCGGCGGAGCGGTCGCTGCCGCTGCGCGATGCATTCGCCGTTCTGTTCTTCGTCTCGGTCGGCATGCTGTTCGACCCGATGATCCTGATCGAGCGGCCGTGGGCGGTGCTGGGCGTGCTGGGCATCGTCATCGTCGGCAAGACCCTGGCGGCGCTGGCCATTACCACGGCGTTCAAGCTGGATCGCAAGACCAGCCTGACCGTGGGCGCATCGTTGGCCCAGATCGGGGAGTTCAGCTTTATCCTGGCGGCGCTGGGCGTCAGCCTGGGGGCGATGCAGCAGGGCACACACGACCTGATCCTGGCCGCAGCCCTGCTGTCGATCTCGCTGCATCCGTTCGTCTTCAAGCTGATCGATCGGATGGGGGCTGCACCAGATCCGCAACGGATCGCCCGCGCCGAGGCCGCGGAAGCCTCGGTCGCGAGCGGGCCGAAGGTGACCGATCTGGTCTAGCCGCGGCTTACAACACCCCGATCATGCTCGCGACCAGCGGGTGGCGGACGATGTCGCGCTCGGCCAGCTTGACTACGGCGATGTCCGGCACGGCGGTCAAACGCTCGGCCACATCGGCCAGGCCGGAGATGCCGGGTAGCAGGTCGGACTGCTGGGGGTCGCCGGTGACCACCATGGTCGAATGCCAGCCCAGGCGGGTCAGCAGCATCTTGAGCTGAACGTAGGTGCAGTTCTGGGCTTCGTCGACGACGATGAAGGCGTTGTTCAGGGTGCGGCCGCGCATGTAGCCGATGGGGGCGATCTCGATCAGGCCCTCGGCCATCAGGGCCTTGACCCGCTTCATCGACAGGCGGTCGGACAGGGCGTCGTAGAGCGGGCGCAGATAGGGGGCCAGCTTGTCCTCCATGTCGCCGGGCAGAAAGCCGATGGATTCCCCGGCCTCGACGGCAGGTCGGCTGAGGACGATGCGGCCGATCTTGCCGGCCTCCAGCGCCTCGACCGCCTTGGCCACGGCCAGATAGGTCTTGCCCGTGCCTGCCGGACCCAGCGCCAGGACCAGATTGTGATGGTCGATGGCCGTCATCAGTTCGGCCTGGCCGTCCGACTTCGGCTTGAGAGTCTTCAGATAGGCCTGGTCGCGGTCGTCGTTGGAGGGCAGGGGCGACCAGCCCGCGTGTGTGGGCAGACGCCGCACCTTGGCATCGTCCATGAACTGGCGACTGTCCAGGACACCGTGTTCACGGCCGGTGTCGCGGGTCTGGCGCTTGATGGCTGCACGCTTGGTCATGGACGCCTCATTCCTTCAGGCATGAAAAAAGGCGATGCCGCAAAAGCATCGCCCGGGGTGACAGTGGGGAGGAAGTCGAAGACGGAAACGCATGCGCCGCCCGGGTCACAGACACGCCCTCTGCGAGAGGGTGGGACTGACAGCGGAGAGAACCGCCGACCGGAACGCGTCACGCGCGTCCTCCTTGGGCTATGACCGGACCGGGCTTGATCCGGCTTCGGATCCGGGGCCGAAATGGCGACCTCGAATCGCAGCAACACTATGATGCTAGCGTGGTTTACGACCTGTTAAAGCGCCCAATCGACCAAGAATAAGGCGATGATTTCATGACGGTTTATGCGTTGGCGGACAAGAAACCGCAGCTTCCGCCCGAGGGCGAATACTGGATTGCACCGAACGCTGTGGTGGCAGGAGACGTGATTCTGAAGCCCGGCGCCAGTATCTGGTTCGGGGCGGTGGTGCGCGGGGACAATGATCCGATCACGATCGGCCGGGATACCAATATTCAGGACGGCAGCGTGCTGCATTCCGACCCCGGCGAGCCACTGACGATCGGCGACGGGGTGACGGTGGGCCATATGGTGATGCTGCACAGCTGCGAGATCGGGGACAACACCCTGATCGGCATCGGGGCGGTGGTGCTGGGTCGGGCCAGGATCGGGAAGAACTGTCTGATCGGGGCCAATGCCCTGATCACCGAGGGCAAGGTCATACCGGACAACAGCTTGGTCATGGGCCAGCCGGGCAAGGTGGTACGCGAGCTGGAGCCGGGCCAGATCGAGGCGCTGAAGGCGTCGGCCCAGCACTATGTGCAGAACTGGAAACGCTATGAGACCGACCTGACGGAGGTATCAGCCTGACTTGGTCGCCAGCCCTTTCAGCTTGGCGAGGGCGGGCTTGACGAAGGGCGTCGTCAGCATGGTGGACGCGACCGCCATCAGCAGCAGGGCGGTGAAAGTGGTGTTGGTGATGATCTGCTTGTCCAGCAGGATGTTGGCGAAGATGATCATGATCAGGGCCTTGGTCTGGAGCAGCCAGCCGATGATCGAGGCCTCGCCCTTCTCCCACTTCAGCAGTCGCCCGGCGATGTGAATGCCCAGCAGTTTGCCCGAGACAGCGGCGACCAGCAGCAGGGCGGCCGCGCCGAAGACCATCAGGCCGCCGACGCCCCATTCCGTCTTCAGACCCGTGGACAGGAAGAAGACCGGCATGACGGCCAGCAGGATATGATCCCGGAATTGATCCATGCGCTCGCGGTCGAACCATTCGCTGTCCAGCACGGCCCCGGCCAGGAAGGCCCCGACCATGAAATGCAGCCCGGCCCAGTCCGCCGCCAGGCCGCAGGCCGCCAGCCAGATGAGACCGATGTACCAGCGGTCCGCCCCGGCCACCCGCCGCATCAGGGCGCGGACCGCCCAGGTGGCGGCGGTGAAAGCGATCAGAAAGCCCCCTTGGCGACCCAGTCGTTCCCAATCCAGCAGGATCAGCGCCATGACGGCCCAGATGGCGATGTCGTCCAGACTGGCATAGCGCAGGACCCGCTGGCCCAACTGCTGGCGCAGGATGTCCATCTTCTCCATCAGCAGGACCAGAATGGGCAGGGCGGTCACGGCACAGGCCATGCCGATGCCCAGGATGACCTGCCACGGTTGGCCTTCGGGGCCGGCCCAGCCCGGCGTGGTCAGCATGAACATGGCGGCCAGGCTGCCGAAGACCAGCGGCACGATCAGGGCCAGGGCGGCGGTGGTGCCTGTCTCGGCGCGCTTGGCCCAGGCCTGTTTCAGATCCAGTTCGATCCCGGCGATCCAGACGAAGATCATCACGGCCCACCAGGCGATGCCGTTCAGGGCGCTGACGACAGGGCTGGAAAAGACGAAGGCGTAATAGTCGGGGAAGGCCGCACCCAGCACGCCGGGGCCGAGCAGGATGCCGGTGATGATCTGGATCACGACCAGCGGAGCATAGTGATCGGTCCGGAACAGCCGCCAGATCAGCCACGGGACCGAAAAGATGATCAGCAGGGCGATCAGGAAGATTTCAGTGGTCGTCACGCGCACGTCCCCGGCAAGCGCAGCCATCTGGCCCCGGCCCAGTCATGCGTCAGGCGGGCAGACGCGGCAAGAGCCGGCAATCAGGCGATGCGTCGACCGTCGACGGCGGCCAGGCTGAGCGGCGCGCGGCCTGAATGGCCCACGCCGATGCAGATGCGACCGCTCAGCAGGCGGCTGTCACCGTCGCCGAACGCCAGGGTCGACAGCGGCGCATAGAGGCCGACGATGCGGTCGATCAGGCCCGACGCGCTGCGCAAGGGGGCCAGGGTCACCTCGATCAGGTCGCCGGACAGGCCGATGGCCGCCTTGATGACGACCGGGCGTGCCTCGCGAACGCTCTGGGTCACGGCGGCGGTGACCATGGCTTGCGAACTGTCCCGCCAGAGGGTCGTCAGGGGCCGTCGGCTCAACGACGTGCCATGGAAGGATTCGATCCAGCTGCCCGTGGTGCGCAGGCTGCAGCCATCGGCGGCGACTTCGGCCATGAAGAGGCGGGGCAGGCGAAGGCCCAGAGCGTCCGGGTGAAAGCTGTTGCGATCCGGGACGTCGGCCACGACGCCGGGGCGGCGCGACAGGCGGGTCCAGTGATCGATCAACAGATGTGTGTCGGCATGAAACATCGAAACGGCCTCCGGCTGCCGCGTCGCAAGACCCGCGCCGGGTCCGGGCCGGGCGAAGGCAACGGAAATGAAAGGCTTTTGCTGTCTTGATGTCGGCTGGAGCGCCGCACCCCTTGCGACGCGCATGCGAAATTTCTGGAGGGTCGGCCCATGCGGGTGCGGATCAAGACATGGCTGCCGGCCCTGGTGGGCTTCATCGCCCTGACGGCCTTTGCCGACAAGGCCGCGGCGCAGTGCGGCGCAGGCTGCGAGCCTCCGCCGCCCC
>NZ_JAEMRO010000085.1 GCF_016463295.1 Brevundimonas sp. | reverse complement strand
GTCGTGCTGGCGGTCAACGATCTGATGCCGGACAAGCCCGATCTGGTGCTGTCGGGTGTGAACCGCGGGCACAATGTCGGAGAGGACTGCTCCTATTCCGGGACGGTGGCCGGGGCCTTGCAGGGAATGGCGTTCGGCATCCGCTCCATTGCCCTGAGCCAGTCGCTGGAGCGATTCCACGACGAGGTGACGGCGCACTGGGAGACGGCGGAGGCGTTCGCGCCGGCCATCATTTCGCGCCTCTTGGAGCGGCCGTGGGCCAGCGGCGTGGTGATGAACCTGAACTTTCCGGCGCGCCCGCCCGAAGGCGTGACCGAGGTCGAGGTGACGCGCCAGGGCTTTCGCGATATCGGCGAGATGCATGCGGTGAAACGCACCGACCTGCGCGGGCGGGACTATTACTGGATGAGCTTTCGCGGGACGAAGCACGACCATCCCGTGGGCACGGACCTGCGAGCGATGGACGAGGGGAAGATTTCGGTCACGCCGCTGCATATCGACCTGACCCATCCGGCCAGCGTGCACGACCTGAAGGGTGTACTGGGCGGGGCGCCGCCGAAGGCTGTGGCTGGCCCCCTCCACCATCCTTCGGATGGTCCCCCTCCCCCAAAGGGGGAGGAATGATGAAGCTGAACGATGACAGGGCCGGGCGGCTGATCCTGGGACTGAGGCAGCAGGGGGTGACGGACCCGCGTGTGCTGACGGCGATGGAATCGGTGGACCGGGCCGTGTTCGTGCACGAGCGGTTTCTGGATCAGGCGTGGGAGGATCAGGCCCTGCCGATCGACTGTGCCCAGACGATCAGCCAGCCGTTCATCGTCGGCCTGATGACCCAGGCGCTGGACGTGCAGCCACGTCACCGGGTGCTGGAGATCGGGACGGGCAGTGGTTACCAGGCCGCGGTGCTGAGCCGACTGGCGCGCTATGTCTATTCGGTCGAGCGCTACAAGAGCCTGCTGGTCGAGGCCGAGGGGCGGCTGAAGGACCTGGGCATCGACAATGTGATCACCCTGCACGGCGACGGCGGGCTTGGCTGGCCCCAGCAAGCACCGTTCGACCGGATCATGGTGACGGCGGCCTCGCCGGGCGAGCCGACGGAGCTGCTGAAACAGCTGAAGCCGGGTGGTGTTCTCGTGTGCCCCGTTGGGCGGACCTCGGTGCAGATGCTGCATCGCTATGTCGGGCAGGAGGACGGGTCGTTCCGCCGCGAGACGCTGAGCGAAGTGCGGTTCGTGCCTTTGGTCGAAGGGACGGCCAAGGAAGGGTAGGGGGAGTTACGTCGTCGTGTCGCATGCGACCCTCCTCCACCTCTCCACCGCTTCGCGGTCCCCCTCCCCATCTGCGATGGGGAGGAGAGGGTAATCCCTCGTTAACCTCGACGCCCAACTTTGGTGCGGATTGTGGCTATGGTCCGTGACGTGGCGGGCAGCCGGTCGGTGATCGGCCCAGAACGAGCGGGAAACGGCAAATGAATGGTTTGAAGACGGGCTTGCGGGTCCTGATCGTGGCGGGCGGCATGCTGGCGCTGGCGGCGTGTTCCAGTGCCGGGCCGCGCTATTCCATCTATGCCGACGCCGCGCCGCCGCCGTCGCGCGCACCCTATCCAACCAGCCCGGCCTATCCGACCTATCCCACCGCGCCGGCCCCCAGCGGCGAGGGCGTGCGGGGGCCGAGCAATCCCTATAACGAGCCTGCCCCTAACGCGACGGCCCCCATCGGGACGATCGAGGGCGGGGCGCTGGACGCACCTGTCTATGTGCCGCGTCCGGGCCAGCCCGCGGCAGGGCCTGCCGATGGCGGCTTTACCGAGCCGCCGCCGCCCCGCAGCGGGACGACCGTGGCGGGCGCGGGCTATGTGATCCAGCCGGGCGACACGATCTCGGGCATTGGTCGTCGCTTCCAGACGCCGGTGCAGAGCCTGATCGACCTGAACCGGCTGGGGCCGCGGGCCGAGATCCGGCCGGGCCAGACGCTGATCCTGCCGCAGTCGGCGGTGGATATCGGCGGCGACCCCTATGCGACCGGGCCGTCGCCGGGCGGTGTCTATACGGCGGACCGGGGTGTGGCCGTGCCGCCGCCGCCACCGCCGCCGTCGGGCAATGTGGCCCTGCCGTCGGCCTCGGCGACCGCCGATGTCTCGCTGGACTGGCCGGTGCGGGGCGACATCCTGCGGCGGTTCGGACCGGTCGGCATGGGCGAGCGGAATAACGGGATCAACATCGGGGCGTCCGCCGG
This sequence comes from Brevundimonas sp., assembly GCF_016463295.1. Taxonomy (GTDB): domain Bacteria; phylum Pseudomonadota; class Alphaproteobacteria; order Caulobacterales; family Caulobacteraceae; genus Brevundimonas. Next base: position 6,306 of record NZ_JAEMRO010000085.1, on the reverse strand, counting down.
GCGCGAAGTCGTGTCGTCGGCGGCGGGTCAGGTGGCCTATGTCGGCGACGACCTGGCCGGGCAGGGGCTGACCATACTGGTGGCCCATCCCGGGGGCTGGCGCACGGCCTATGGCCATCTGGGCTCGGCCACGGTGCGGCAGGGCGATCAGGTGCGGGCAGGTCAGCAGATCGGCACGGTCGGCACGACCGCCGGCGACGGTCGTCCGTCCATCCATTTCGAGACCTGGCGCATGCGGGGCGACGAGCCGGTGGCCATCGATCCCCTGACCGTGTTGCCGCGATAGCGCAGGCCAGGGCCCTCGATCCTTGTGGCGCGTTGCAAAGTGTGACGACGCGCCCTAGGTTCCGCGCCTCATTTTCAGGAGGTGCCGCATGCGGTGTCTCCGCTCGTGGAGACCGCCGTGACTGCTATTCTTGAAGGGCCTTTCGGGACCCTGATCTTCTTCGTCCCCGTCATCATCCTGTTCTACTTCATGCTGATCCGTCCGCAGCAAAAGCAGATGAAGGCGCACCGGGAACTGATCGCCAGCCTGAAGCGCGGCGACAACGTCATCATGTCGAACGGCATGAAGGGCAAGATCACCCGGGTCGAGAACGAAGAGGTCATGGTCGAGATCGCCCAGGGCGTGAACGTGCGCGTGGTCCGCTCGATGATCACCCAGGTCGAGAACCGCACCGCCATCGCCGCCAACGACACCAAGACCATCGCCAAGTCCTGATATCGTTCTGACCAGGCCGGAAACGCCCGCATGATCCATCTGTCGCGCTGGAAGGTCATACTTCTCGCCCTCTCGCTGCTGTTCGGCCTGGCCTTCGCCTATCCCAACATGCTGACCCCCGCCCAGCGCGAGGCGCTGCCCGGCTGGGTGCCGTCCAGCGGACTGAACCTGGGTCTGGACCTTCAGGGCGGGTCGTATCTGCTGCTGGAAGTCGACGTGCCAGCCATGCGCGAGAAGCGCCTGTCCAACATGGTCGAGGACACGCGGATGGTGCTGGAAGAGGCGAACGTGGCCGTCACCGGCGTCGTCCGCAACGACCAGGGTCTGGTCGCGACCATCTCCAACCCAGCCCAGATGGACGCGGCGCTCGCCGCCATGCGGACGCTGATCAGCGGCAATGCGAGTGGTGTGGCGGACCGGACGGTCCAGCGTCAGGGCAACGACCGCATCGTCTATGCCTATACCGACGCGGCCATGAACTCGATGGCGTCCGACGCCGTCTCGCAGTCGATCGAGGTCGTCCGCCGCCGTCTGGACAGCAGCGGGACCAAGGAAATCTCCATTACCCGCCAAGGCGCGGACCGGATCGTGGTCCAAGCCCCGGGCGAGAGCGATCCCGCCGAGCTGGAACGACTGGTCGGCCAGACCGCGCAGCTGACCTTCCAGATGGTGGACACCGAGAATTCCATCGCCGAAGCCGCGGCGGGTGCCATTCCGCCCGACTCCGAACTGCTGCCTTCGGCGGAAGCCGGTGGACCGGCCGCCTATCTGGTCAAGCGTCGCGTGCTGGTGTCGGGCGAGAACCTGACGCGGGCATCGGTCGGTCAGAACGAAAACCGCCAGATCGCCATCGACTTCCGCTTCGATGCCCAGGGCTCGCGCCGGTTCGGGGAAGCGACCGCCGCCAACATCGGCAAGCCGTTCGCCATCATCCTGGACGGACGGGTCATCTCCGCCCCGACGATCCAGAGCGCGATCACGGGCGGTACGGGCCAGATCACCGGCAGCTACACCATTGAGTCCGCCTCGGAGTTCGTGAACCTGCTGAACGGCGGGGCCCTGCCTGCGCCGCTGAAGGTCGAGGAGCGCCGGACGGTGACCGCCGAACTGGGGGCGGATGCCGTGGCCAAGGGCGGGATTTCCACCCTGGTCGGCTTCATCATCATCGTGGTCTTCATGCTGGCGGCCTATGGCTTCCTGTTCGGAGGCATTTCGGTCGTCGGGCTGCTGCTGAACGGTCTGCTGATTATCGCGGCCATGTCGCTGGTCGGGGCCACGCTGACCCTGCCGGGGATCGCGGGTCTGGTGCTGACCTTCGCCGTGGCCGTGGACGCCAATGTGCTGATCTATGAGCGGATGCGCGACGAGGCGCGGGCCGGACGGTCCGTGGTCGCGTCCATGGACGCCGGCTTCAACAAGGCGATGGGCACCATCATCGACGCCAACCTGACCACACTGGTCGCGGCGCTGATCATGTTCATCTTCGGGGCCGGACCCGTTCGCGGCTTTGCCTGGACGCTGACCATCGGGGTGTTCACCTCCATGCTGTCGGCGGTGCTGGTGTCGCAGGTGGCCCTGGCCTGGTGGCTGAAGACCGCCAAACCCAAAAAACTGCCGATCGCGGAGTGATGGCGATGCGTGGATGGCCCCTGATCAAACTTCTTCCGACGAAGACGAACTTCCGCTTCGTCAGATACGCCAAGGCCGCCGGTGTCATTTCGGTGATCCTGTGCGTGGCGTCGATCGTCGCCTGCTTCTATCCCGGCCTGAACATGGGCATCGACTTCCGGGGCGGGGCGTCCATGGAGCTGACCCGCGCCAACGGTCAGGTGCTGGATCTGGAGCGGGTTCGCGGCGCGGTAGGCGAACTGGGCCTGGGCGACGTCCAGGTGCAGGGGATCGACGATCCCTCCAGCGCCATCTTGCGCTTCCAGGTGCCGGACGACGAGCCCCAGAGCGCCGTCGTGCAGCGCGTGGAGAACGCCATCACCGCCTCCGTCGGTGAGGTGACCTATTCCGGGATCAGCGTGGTCGGCTCCAAGGTGTCGGGCGAGCTGTTCCAGTCCGGTCTGTTTGCCCTGGGCGCGGCCATCGTGCTGATGTTCGCCTATATCTGGTTCCGGTTCGAGCCGCAGTTCGGCTTCGGCGCCGTGGCCAGCCTGATCCACGATGTGATCCTGGTGTTCGGGCTGATCGTGTTGTTCAAGCTGGAGTTCAGCCTGAACATGGTGGCCGCCATCCTGACCGTCATCGGCTATTCGATGAACGACACCGTCGTGGTGTTCGACCGCCTGCGCGAGAATCTGCGCAAATACAAGACCATGCCCCTGCGCGAGGTCATCGACCTGTCGATCAACGAAACCCTGTCGCGGACCATCATCACCGGCCTGACGGCGGTCATGGTGCTGGCGGCCCTGGCGCTGCTGGGCGGCGAGGCCCTGTTCGGCTTCTCCATCGCCTTGATGGCCGGCATCATCATCGGCACCTATTCGTCCGTCTATGTGGGCGCGCCGATCATCCTGCTGTGGGGCGTCAAGCGCGGGTCGCTGGACGAGCCCAAGCCCATCAAGCTGGGCATGGCCAGCCGGCCCTAGGTCATTCTGATCCGCTCGTCCCGGCGAATGCCGGGATCCAGATGGCTGGAGCGGTGTAGAAGGCTTGCACAGGCTTCTGGTCCAGTCATCGGACTGACGGCGACTTTGCATCTGGGTCCCGGCATTCGCCGGGATGAGCGGGATTAATCTTGGACACGCTCGGTTCTCTCGACACTCAGGTCCGCGCCGCCGATCCGGACCGCTGGCTGTCCAGCCGGTTCGTGGCCGATGCGCAGGCCCGCGCGGACCTGATCACACTCTATGCCTTCGAGGCCGAGTTGATGGCGATCCCGACGCGGGTGACCCAACCGCTGCTGGCCGAGATGCGCTATCGCTGGTGGGGCGAACAGATGGACGGGGTGCTTGCGGGCGAGCCGCGCAAAGGCCATCCGGTGCTGGAGGCGCTGACCGATGTCGTGCGGCGGCACGGGCTGGAGCGCGGGCCGTTCGACGCGCTGATCGAGGCCCATATCGGGCGGGTGCATGGCGCGCCACATGATCTGGACGCCTTCTATGTCGGGCCGATGCAGTTGGCGGTGCGGGTGCTGGCCGGACCGGGACATGACGACAAGGTGGTGGGGGCCGGTCGGATATGGGGACTGGCGCAGGTGGGCAGGCTGGACGACGCCCGGTTGGCTCTGGGTGACGCGAATGCCGTCTTGAAGGGTCTGCCGTCCGACGCCTTTCCGGCCGTCGCCCACGCTACCCTGGTCAGGCCATCAGAGGCCGAGCCGCTGAAGAAGCTGCGGCTGACCTGGGCGATGCTGCGCGGGCGTCTCTAGACGGCAAGACGCCCGCACGGTCGGTCCGGGCGTTTGCGGGCCGATCAGGCCTTGGCGATGGCGTCGGCGATCTGATCCGTGGTCTGGTTGGTCAGGTCCTTGGCGATCTCGCCCGTCAGGCGGGATTCCAGCTCCTTGTGCCAGTTCTTGCGCAGGGCCCCGAGCGTCTTGGGCGCGGCGATGACGACCAGATGGTCGAACTGGCCGTTGAGGGCCTTCTTGTTCAGCAGTTCCGCGACACCGAAAGCAAAGCCGTCCTCGGCCTGGGTGTCGTTGTCGGGGTTGGCGGCGCTGGACTGGCGGCCGGGGGCACCGGACAGGCGCTCGGGGATTTCCGGCGTGGGGTGGGCCGTCAGGCTCGGCTGATCGGCGTCGCCCGTGTTCTTGAACAGAACCAGTTTCTCGCCATCGACGACGGCGACCAGTGCGCCCTTGGGAAGTTTCATGGTGCGAGAATCCTCATGGTTTTCAGATGAGGAGGTAACGATCCCGACCGAGGGCGGTTGCCGTCTATCGCGTGCGGTCGTCGGACGCGGCGTCCGGGTAGCGGGTGATGTCGGCAGGCCAGACGCGGCGGTTCGGCGACTGGTCGAACGCCCAGCGCAGGGTGCGGGCCATGGTGGCGGCCCCGGCGCGGATGACGGGCAGATCCAGCGGCACGGGCAGGCCGTGCATGTGCCGCGCCCAGGCGGGCAGCAGATCGACACCCGCCTGCATGATGACGCGCGAGGCGCTGTCGGTCGTGCGCGATCCCATGGTCTGCTTCAGCACCAGCCGGGCGACCTCGCGCGTGCGGTCGTCGGTCAGCAGGGCCGGACGCATGGACTGGATCAGGGCCTCGGCCGAGCTGCGGTCGCGAGGGACGGGATCGGCCCCAAGCCGTTCGGCGACGGTCGCCATCTCCGCCAAATACCGGTCCTGATCGGCGCGGCTCATGCCCGGCTCGGCATAGAGGATCCAGGCGTTCAGGAAGCTGGTCGCCTCGGTGACGTGAACCCAGGCCAGCAAGGCGGGGTCGGTCGCGTCATAAGGTGCGCCGGACGGCAGGACGCCGCGCACCTGGGCATGGATGCGGCGCACCCGGTCGATGGCGGCGATGCCGTTGTCGGCGGAATCATAGGTGGTCACGGCGATGAATTTGGCCGTTCGCCTCAGTCGCCCGTGCATGTCGGCGCGGAAGTTGGAATGGTCCCAGACGCCGGCCAGAACCGCCGGATGCAGCATCTGCAGCAGCAGGCCAGAGACGCCGCCGATCATCATGGTGACGACGTCGCCATTCACCCGCCAGGCGACCGAGTCGGGCGCGAACAGGGCATCGCCGCGTCGCAGGATCGGCCGCTCGCCCTTGGACGCATCGTTGAACAGATCGGTGACCTGACGCCGGATCAGGGCCTTGGCGGGTTCGAACAGGCGGGGTCCGGAAGAGCCCGCGCGGGCCATCAGTTTACGGTCCGGGTCAGGGCCTCGATCCGGCGATCCAGATCGGCGACGATGTCTTCCAGACGAGACTTCTCCGACGCCATGTCGATGGGCGTGCCGTCTTCATAGGTCAGCTGTGCCCCCTGGGCGATCATCTCGAGACGATACAGAATGGTGACGCGGCGGGCGGTCAGGCGATCCAGTTCGGTGTCCGGCGCGGTCATGCGGCGTCGCGCCAGGCCCTGAGGCTGTTCATGGCCCGGATGCTCATCAACCGCTTCTTGGCCCGGCCGCGTTCCTTCAGCGGGATCTTCATGCCGGCCTCGTCGACCTTGGGCGTCTCCAGCGGCGGCAGCAGGCCGTAGTTGATGTTCATCGGCTGGAACTTCGAGCCCTCCATGTGGCCGCCGGTGATGTGTTCGACCAGGGCGCCCATGGCGGTGTCGGCGGGAGGAGGGGCGAGATCGCGACCCAGGGCTTGCGCGGCGGCGAGGCGGCCGGTCAGCAGGCCCATGGCGGCGCTTTCGACATAGCCCTCCACCCCCGTGACCTGACCGGCGAAGCGCAGGCGGGGCATGGCCTTGAGCCGCAACTGGCGGTCCAGCAGGTGCGGGCTGTTCAGATAGGTGTTGCGGTGCAGGCCGCCCAGTCGGGCGAACTGGGCGTTCTGCAGGCCCGGGATCATGCGGAAGATTTCGGCCTGTGCGCCGTGCTTCAGCTTGGTCTGGAAGCCGACCATGTTGAACAGGGTGCCCAGCGCATTGTCCTGACGCAGCTGGACGATGGCGTG
>NZ_JAEMRO010000020.1 GCF_016463295.1 Brevundimonas sp. | reverse complement strand
CGACATGTCGGTCGACGCGGGCCTGCGCAGCTTCATGCTGGGCGTCTACAACAAGCTGGCCCTTGGACTGGTGGTGGCCGGTGTGCTGGCCTACGTCACCGGCAATGTTCCGGCGGTGACCCAATTGCTGTGGGTCCAGACGCCAACAGGCTACGGCATCACCATTCTGGGCATGATCGTGCAGTTCCTGCCGCTGGTGCTTCTGTTCGGCTCGATGTTCTTCATGAAGAACCCGACGTCAGGTGGGGTGAACATTCTTTACTGGCTGGTCGTGGCATCCATCGGCGCGTCGCTGGGCTTTGTGTTCCTGCGTTACGACGTCAACAGTGTGGCTTCGACCTTCTTCGTGACAGCCGCCGCTTTTGGCGCGCTCAGCCTGTTCGGCTATACGACGAAAAAGAACCTGACCGGCCTGGGCAGCTTCCTGATCATGGGCGTGATCGGGCTGATTATTGCTTCGGTAGTCAATATCTTCTTGAACAGCGGGCCGCTGTCGCTGATCATCAGCGGCCTTGGCGTGCTGATTTTCTCCGGACTGATCGCCTACGACACCCAGCGGCTGAAAATGACTTACTACGCCTTGGGCGGTGATCGCGCGGGCATGGCTGTTGCGACGGGCTTTGGTGCCCTGAGCCTGTTCATCAACTTCGTGAACCTGTTCCAGTTCTTGCTGGCCTTCATGGGCGGCAACAGGAACTAGGCCCTCAACCAAGCTTGATATTGGGGCCTCGGCGGAAACGCCGGGGCCCTTGTTCTATTCCACCACCCGAAACTTGCGGCTGTCGAACACCCGCAGCACCTGCGCCAGCTCGCGTCCCCGGCGCAGAACGATGCCACCCTCGCCGATCACGGCCCACTGCCCCTGTTTCAGACGCAGGGCCGGGCGTTTCTCGATCCGGTAAAGCGGCGCATCGCCCGAGCGGCGGAAGACGGCGAACTCCGCCACCTCTCGGTGCCCGATCATCGCATAGTCGCGCCACTCGCCCGCCGCGACCATCCGGCCATAGACCCTCAGGATCAGGCCCAGTTCGGTGCGGTCGAAGAAGACCGGGCCCGGTTGCGACTGCAGGTCGGCGACATCGTTCATGCCATGAAGATTAGGCCGCATCCGGCCAAATGCCAGTATCCGTCGCCGAGCGAACGCCGCTTCGTCAATAAAAGAGCCAGAACACGAAATCGCCGCCATTCGGCCCATCGCCCGCCGTCATGGAGGGTGAAACCTGTCTCATCGGCTCGCCAGAGTCCGGAGCGGTCCCGGAACCTGAACAGCCCCCCCAGCCCCCCTGGATTTCTCCACGAAGGGCTCCGGCGGGCCGATGCTTCCTCCAAAGCAGAGACGCCCGCCCAGCCACCTTCCCCCCTCCGGCCAGGCGGGCGTTTTGCTGTCCGGGATCGGGGTCAGTCCAGGGTGATCGTCGGCGTTTCCTCGCCGCGCTCGACGCTCAGGCGTCGCCGGCCCTCGCCGCCCAGCGCCTGGCCCAGGGCCGACAGGCTGGACACCCGACGCCCCTCGACCGAGCGGATCACGTCACCGGCCATCAGCCCGGCGTTTGCGGCGGACGATCCGCCCTCGACCGCGAACACCACCAGTCCGTCCGACCCCGCCCGCACGGAGGCGCCGCGTCCGATCAGGACCTCGGCCCCGACCGCCACATCCTTCGTGGTCGAATCCTCGACGGTCAGGGTCGTGCGCGCCTCCACCCCGTCGCGTAGATAGACGACCGCCAGTTCCGTCCCCGGCGCGGCGACGCCGATGGTGGCGTTGACGGTCCCGGCGTTGGAAATGGCGCGGTCATGGATGCGGGTCAGGATGTCGCCGCGCTTCAGTCCGGCGGCCTCGGCACTCGATCCCGGGGCCACATCCTCGACCACGGCCCCCCGCACGATACGCAGGCCGAAGCTGCGGGCGCGCGTGGCGTTCAGCGACCCCAGTATGGCCCCGGTCTTGCCGCGCTTGACCTCTCCGGTCTCGCGCAGCTGGTTGGCGACGTACAGCATGATCCGCGTCGGCACGGCGAAGGCGATGCCGTCATTGCCGCCGCCCCCACCCGACAGGATGGAGGTGTTGATGCCGATCAGCCGCCCGCGGCTGTCCAGCAGCGGCCCGCCCGAGTTGCCGGAGTTCACCGCCGCATCGGTCTGGATATAGTCCTCGATCCGGTCGCCCATGCCCGACCGCCCCAGGCCGGAGATCACGCCCATGGTCAGGGTTTGGTCCAGACCCAGCGGATAGCCGACGGCAAAGGCCAGGTCGCCGGTCCGCAGCGACTCTGAATCCGTCACCTCGACCTGGGCCAGACCCGTCGCCTCGATTTTCAGGACGGCGAGGTCCGTCGCCTTGTCCGTCCCGACCAGGGTGGCGTCGAACAATCGACCGTCGAACAGATCGACCGTGAACTTGCCCCCGCCCTCGACCACGTGATTGTTGGTGACGATGATGCCCTGGGCGGCATCCACGATGACGCCCGATCCACTGGAAATCTGGCGGGGTTCGCTGTCGCCCGACGACGGCCCGCTGGACTGGGCCAGGGTCGTCACCTGAACCACGGCCGGCAGGGACTGTTCCAGCCCGGTGGCGAAGCTGAACACCCCGCGCTGATTGTCGAAGAAAGTCGGGTCCTGGGCCGCCGCCGGCCCCGCAATGGTCAGCGGCACAGCCGCGATCAGGGCCATGGCCGACCATTGGGAAGCCCGGATCATCAAACGCCGCATCGCACACCTCTAGGGATCAGAGGCGACCCTAGCGCGAGAAATGCGCCGTGACGACTGCCCCCGGCGCGGCGTCACCAATCGTCATGCCGGCCCCGTGGCGCTTGAGGACGGTGCGGACGAAGGCCAGGCCCATGCCGTGGCTCTCCCGACCCTGGGCGACGGCCTTGGCGACAGCGACCGCCGGATCGCTCAGAGCCTCTGCGGCGAAGCCGGCCCCCTGATCGGCGACCGTCAGGAAGGGTCGGTCATCGCGCATACCGACGGTCAGGGTGACCGTACTGCCTTCGGGCGAAAACTTGACCGCATTGTCCACCAGATTGGTCACGGCTCTGAGGAGCAGGGACCGCACGCCCAGAACCTGAACGGGCTCCGCCACGACGCGGATGGTCACCCCCCGATCCTCGGCCAGGGCGTCGTAGAGGTCGGCGGCAGCGGCCATCAGTTGATCCAGACGAACGGTCTCGAACACCCAGGCCTCGCCGTCGCGCAGGGTCATGGCCTCGTTCATGGCGCGTGTCAGCTGGGTCAGGTCTGCCTCGACCTCCTGGGCCAGACGCAGGGCCTCGGGCGAAAGCTCGGCCTCCTTCAGACGGTCCAGCCGAGCGGTGGCACGGGCCAGAGGGGTGCGGAAATCGTGCGCCAGCTGATCGGCCGAATCCCGCAGCCAGCTCAGCAGCTCCTCCAGCCGGTCCAGCGTGCCGTTCACATGGCCGGTCAGCTCCGTCAGCTCGGGCGCGACCGCCGTTTCGGGGGCTCTCAACGAGAAATCGCCGACCCCGGCCCGGTCCAGGGCCTGGCTGACCTCCGTCACTGCCCGCGTCAGACGCTTTCGGGCGAAACTGGCCGCGCCCAACCCCATGACCAGAAGGGCCAGCCCGGCTCCGATCACCACAATCACGGCCCGCCCCCAGGCCTCGCCGGAACGATCCACGACGCGGCCCACGATGATGTCCAGCGGACCGACCGGACGGCGCACGGCCACCACCTCGACGGCGCGATCGGGGCACAGCACCCCTTTATCGAGCGCGATCACATAGACGTCCTCGCCCAAGCCATAGGCCTGATCCGCCGGGCTGGTAGCGAGTGCGGACAGACCGACGCTCGGCCCGACCGGCGACCGGATATAACGCACGCCCGCCCCGCCCCGCCCGGTGCGGCAGGTTTCCTCAAGCGTCCGCGCGCCTCGCGCATTGCCGCTCTGGAAGGTCGCCAGCCAGCCGGCCAGAAAGGCCGTGTCGCCCTCGGTCAGGGTCGCGCTGCCCAGGCCCGTCTCGATGCCCAGCTTCTGGACCATGGAGCCATAGTCATCCAGCGCCGCCAGCGCCGCCTGCTCGCGCTGGTCCGTCCGCACCGCCGCGCCGGTCACATACAGCGATCCCGTCAGCGCCAGGGCCGCGACCACCGTCATCAGAACCACCAGCTGGGTCGAGGTGCCGCGCCCCAACCTGCGTCGCAGGCCGTCGAGGCTGAGCCAATCCCGCCGGCGGCCGCGCGTCATTCCGTCCAGTCGGAGAGGTCGCGGAAGATCAGACTCTGGCTGCGGGCCGACACGATCAGGGGGTGCAGGTCCTCGCCCAGTTCGGGCGCCTGTTCCTTCAGCCGCCGACGCAGGGCGCTGATACGGGCATCGATGATGTTGACGAAGTTGTCGGGCAGGAATTTCCACTCCACCCAGCATTTTTCCCACAACATGGTCTTGGTCACCGGCTGTCCCCGCGCCGCCGTCAGCTCGCAGACGATGGCGAACTCCAGTGGCGACAGGTCGATCAGCCGCGACTGCCCACCGATCTCCAGCTTCAGGGTGCGGGCGCCGGTCGCCAGCCGGAACGGGCCGTTGACCAGATCGGCCCCTGCGGGCCTGGCCCGCCGTGCCGCGCGACGCAGCTGGGCCGCGATCCGCGCCAGCAGTTCCTCATCGCCGATCGGCTTGGACAGATAGTCGTCGGCCCCGCCGATCAGACCCTCGACCCGCTGACGCTCGGCCCCCAGCGCGGTCAGCATCAGAGCCGGCGCATCGTAGGACAGGCTGTCGCCCGCCCGGATGCGCTTCAGCGTCTCCAGCCCGTCCAGGCCGCGCGTCATGCGGTCCATGATCAGCACGTCGAAGGCTGCGCCGCTGACGGCGGCCAGCGCCTCTTCTCCGCTTTCGACCCGTTCGACACGCTCGAACCCCGCGCCGAGCAGACGATCCGCCACATGGGCGGACAGGGCGGCGTCGTCCTCCAGCAACAGGGCGCTGCGCCCGGCGAAGACCTCGCGCAACTGGGCGAACGGATCTTCCGCCGAAACCGCCATCATTTCTCCGTCCAAGATACCGCACTCCCTCGTTCCGGACGAACGATAGGGTGTGGCCGAGTGAAGACAATGTACCGGTACATGATCGTTTCTGAACAGGCCCCTGATCCTTTCTGACGTCCGCGCGTTAGGGCGCACGATCTCCTCCCACCGACAGGTTCTGCCATGAAGCGTCTCGCCCTCCTGCTGATCTCGGGGTCCGCCCTCGCCGCCTGCCAGACGGCCCCCGCCGCCAACGCCGGGTTCCTGACCAGCTACGATGGCCTGACGACCCGCGACGACACCCTGCGCGCCTCGATCCGCGAGCGGCGCGACGAGGCTGCGGCCAATGCGGTGGAGCAGGTCTATCTGGAGCCATCGGTGCTTGTCGCCGGCGCGGGCGACGCCCTGTCCGAGGCCGACCGGGCGCTGGTCCTGCGCGAGGTCGACCGTCAGGTCTGCTACGAGATGAGCGAGCGGTTCACGATCGTCGACAACGCCGCCAATGCCGCCCGCGTGCGCTCGGCCGTGACGGGCATCACGCCGACGGGTGCCGCCGGTTCGGGCGTCGCCGCTGTGGCCAATGTCCTGATCCCCGGCCCCGGCACCCTGCGCGTGCCCGGCACCACAGGGGGCCTGGCCGCCGAAGCCGAGCTGGTGGCGCCGGGCGGCATGCAGGTCGCCGCCCTGGCCTGGGCGCGCAATGCCAATGTCGTCGGCATGGACAGTCCGTCCCTGTCGCGCGTCGGCGATGCCCTGCAGATGGCCGAGCCGTTCGGCGACGCCGTCGGCGACGCCTTCGCCCCCACGGGCCGGGCCGTGCGCCCTATCGCAGACCCCGATCCCTGCGCCCGCTATGGCCCGCGCACCCAGCCCGCCGGATTCGCCACCCGCCTGGTCACCGGCCTCTATGTGCCCGAGATCAACACCGGCACCCGCGCCGAGCCGCCGAAGGACTAAGCCAGGGGCGAAAGGAACGCGCTCAAGCAGCGAGCGCTCGCGGCGCGAGCGTTAGCGCCCAAAAATTCCGCTCAAGCAGCGAGGCTCCGCGAGCCGAGCGTTAGCGCCCTTTTCTCAAAAAGCGCTCTCGCCCGTGATCGCCCGGCCCAGGATCAGGGCATGCACGTCATGCGCGCCCTCATAGGTGTTGACAGTTTCCAGGTTCATGGCGTGGCGCATGACGTGCATCTCGCCGGTGATGCCGGCTCCGCCATGCATGTCGCGGGCCTCGCGAGCGATTGCCAGAGCCTTGCCGCAGTTGTTGCGCTTCATCATGGAGATGGCTTCGGGCACCCAGGCCCCCTGATCCAGCAGACGCCCCAGGGCCAGCGCGCCTTCGAAGCCGAGGAAGATTTCCGTCTGCATGTCAGCCAGCTTCTTCTGCACCAACTGGCGCGACGACAGCGGCCGGCCGAACAGCTTCCGCTCACCCACATAGTCCCGCGTCAGGTGGAAACAGGCCTCGGCCGCGCCCATGGCCCCCCAGGCGATGCCGTAGCGGGCCTTGTTCAAGCAGCTGAACGGCCCCCGCAGACCCTTCACGCCCGGAAGCAGATTCTCCTCCGGCACGAAGACGTCGTTCAGGCCGATGTCGCCGGTGATCGACGCGCGCAAGCTGAGCTTGTCGCCGATCTTGTCGGTGGTGAAGCCGTCCATGCCGCGCTCGACGATGAAGCCCCGGATCGTGTCATCCAGCTTGGCCCACACCACCGCCAGGTCGCTGATCGGCGAATTGGTGATCCAGTATTTGGCACCGTTCAGGCGATAGCCGCCCTCAACCTTGACCGCCTTGGTCTTCATCGACGCCGGGTCGGACCCGCCGTCGGCTTCGGTCAGACCGAAACAGCCGACCAGCTCGCCCGCCGCCATCTTGGGCAGGAACCGCATCTTCTGTTCTTCCGACCCGAAGGCGTAGATCGGATACATGGCCAGGGACGACTGCACCGACATGGCCGAGCGATAGCCGCTATCCACCGCCTCGATCTCCCGCGCGATCAGGCCATAGGCGACGTGGCTGACGCTGGACCCGCCATACTGTTCCGGCAGCATGGCGCCGAGAAAGCCCATCTGGCCCATCTCGGTCATGATGGCGCGGTCGAAGGTCTCGTCGCGGAAGGCCTCGACCACGCGGGGCAGCAGGCTGTCACGGGCATAGGACCGGGCTGCGTCCTGGATCGCCCGCTCGTCCTCGGTCAGCCGCCCGGACAGGTCCAGCGGGTCATCCCAGCGAAAGGTCTTCTGAGGATTGGTGCTGCCGTCGGCCATGGTCGTCGTCCCTGAAGCGTGTCGGGGCCTCATGCGATCGTGAGCGAGCGTGACGACCGAACCCCTGTTCTGGCGCGCGGTTTAGGACAGAATGGCCCGGACGGGTAGAGGCCCGCGCCGTCGCAGGTTAGGATGTCCGCATGATCCGCACCTTCAAGCGCCTGTTCGCCGACCACCCGCGCGAGGTCGAGGAAACCTATTTCCAGCATATGGCGGCGTCGTCACGCTATGGCTTCAAGCTCCTCAGGCTTTCGGCCTGTGCCTTCACCCACGCCCTGATCCCCGGCCTGCACAAGAGCACCGTCTCGGAGTCCATCCGGGGTATGGCCCGTGACCTGGGCGGTCGGGCCGAAGAGGCGCGCGAGACCCGCATGCGTGACGCCGGTGTCTGGGACGTTGGCCTGTAAGGCTTAGCGCGGCGCGCGCTTGGCCAGGATGCGTTGCAGGGTCCTGCGGTGCATGCCCAGACGACGCGCCGTCTCCGAGACATTGTGGTCGCACAGCTCATAGACGCGCTGGATATGCTCCCAGCGAACGCGATCCGCGCTCATCGGATTGGCGGGCGGCTCGGGCGCTTCGCCGGTGGCCAGCAAAGCCTTGACCACATCGTCGGCGTCGGCGGGCTTCTGGAGATAGTCCACGGCCCCGGCCTTGACGGCGGCGACCGCCGTGGCGATGGCCCCATAGCCGGTCAGCATGACGATCTTGGCGTCCTCGCGTCGGTCGCGGATGGCCTCCACGATCTTCAGGCCGTTGCCGTCCTCCAGCCGCATGTCCAACACGGCGAAGGCCGGTAGCGCGGTCTTCAACGCATCGCGCGCCTCGGCCAGGGACGCCGCCAGCGTCACCTCGAAGCCCCGGCTTTCCAGCGCCCGGCCCAGCCGTGTGCGCAGGGCATTGTCGTCGTCCAGTAGCAACAGGCTCTTGTCCGCCAGGGCGGCGATGCGGTCTTCAGTGCTCGTCTCGACTTCGGCCATCGGTGTTCTCCTTGGCAGGGACATCGGTAACGATACGACTGCGGTCAAGGTTCAGCGTCGGGGGTGCGACACTACGCCGAAGCGTCCTCGACCGAAGACTCCTGAGCCGCGACTTCCAGAGCCGGCCTCGGCCAGCGGACGGCCACGCGTGCACCCCGCGGCTGGCTCCGGTCCGTCGCCCCGTCGCCCGACCCCACGGCCACCTTGCCGCCCGTCCGTTCCAGAAGGGTGCGCGCGATGAAGAAGCCCAGCCCCATACCGCCCTGGCTGGGTGCGATCGCCTCGGGCGTCAGCACCGGCCTGGCCTTGCGCCCCTTGCGACCGGGTGTGGCGGCGGCGACCGAAGAGGCAATCTGGGCCGCCAGGGCCCGGCGCGCCTTGCCCTGCGGCCGGCTGGTCACATAGGGTTCGCCCAGACGCGGCAGGATGTCGGCCGGAAAGCCCGGTCCGTCGTCCACGACTTCGATCTCGATGAAGCCCGCATCGACCAGGGCCCGCACCCGCACCTTCGACCCCGCGAAATCCGCGGCATTCTCCACCAGGGTCGACAGGCCGTGGATCACTTCGGGCAGGCGCCGAACCCGCGGGTCCGGCTCGCCCGAGGCGGTGCGGACCGACACTTCGAAGGCCAGATCGAACCCGCGATGCGGCTCGGTCACCTCTTCCAGCAGGGCCTTCAGCCCGACATCGGCGAAGGAGGCGTCGCCCTCTTCCGGCTGTTGTGACAGCTGTTTCAGAATGTCCCGGCACCGCTCGGCCTGCTGCAGGATCAGGGCGGCGTCCTCGGCCGCCGGTCCGTCCTTGATCGAGGCCCTGAGCAGTTCCTTGGCCACGACCTGGATGGTGGCCAGAGGCGTGCCCAGCTCATGCGCCGCCGCCGCCGCCAGCCCGCCCAGCGCCGCCAGCCGCTGTTCACGTTGCAGCACATCCTGCGTCGTCGCCAGGGCCAGCTCCAGCTTCTCCGCATCCGCCGCCACCCGCCAGGCATAGGCCGAGGTGAAGACCACGCCGGTCACCAGCGCCAGCCCGGTGCCGAATCGGTACAGCGGCGGCAGCTCCAGCTCTGTGCCCGCCTGCCAGGGCAGGGGCATGGACATGAAGAACAGGGCTACGGTCGCCGCCAGCACCAGCAGCCCCATCAGCACCGCCTGACGCCCCGGCAGGGAGGCCGCTGCCACCGTCACCGGCGCGACCAGCAGCAGGCTGAACGGATTCTGCAACCCGCCGGTCAGCCCCAGCAGCATGCTGAGCTGCAGGATGTCGAAGCCCAGATGCAGGGCCGTGGTCCGGCCATCGGCCACCGCCCCGTCCGACCGCTTCAACCGGGCGGTGGCGTTCAGATTCATCACCACGCTGAGGGCGATGACGGCCAGGCAGGGCCACAGCGGCAGGTCGAAATGAAACCAGCCGGTCGCGACGACCACGGTCGCGCTCTGTCCGGCGATGGCCATCCAGCGCAGGATGATCAACGTCCGCAGGCTCAGGCCCCGGCTGCGGCGCGGCAGATTGCGCCAGCCTCCGAAACGGCCGGTCTCCGGCGGGTCGGCCTGCGACGAAAACGGGGCTTGGGTCTGGCTCACGGCTCTTCTATAGCCCGGCTTGCCGCCATTGCGCATGTTCCATGAGGGTCACGATGCCGCGCCGTTCCATCCTGCTGTTCGCCGGGGCCTGTATCGCCATCGCCGCAGCCATCGTTGTCGTGGCCCTGGTCGTCGTCGGCGGTCGCAGCCAGACAACCGACGCCGTCACCTTCACAGAGACCGGAACCGGACAGCCCCAGGTCGGCGGACCCTTCCAGTTGGTCAATCAGGACGGCCAGCCCGTCGATCAGTCCATCCTGGACGGCAAATGGTCGCTGGTCTTCTTCGGCTTCACCTACTGCCCCGACTACTGCCCCACGACCCTGGCCGCGCTGGAAGCGACGCAGCGCCAGCTGGGTGACAAGGCCAAGGATGTCCAGATCGTCTTCGTCACCGTCGACCCGGCCCGCGATACGCCCCAGGCCATGAAGGACTATCTGTCGTCGCCAGGGTTTCCCGAAGGCGTCATCGGCCTGACCGGCACGCCCGAACAGGTCCGCACCGCCGCCGATGCCTACCGCGCCTACTACAGCCAGGTCGGAGAGGGCGAAGGCTACACCATGAACCACTCGCTGACCGTCTATCTGATGGGACCGGACGGCAAGTTCCGCGCACCCCTGGCCCACGACCTCGGCCCCCAGCAGGCCGCCTCGGTCATCGAACGCAACATGGCGCGGGGCTAGCGTCACCGGGAGGTCATTCCGGAGACAGATACTCCGGTCCTTCCGGACCCCGAACCGGCCCTTCTCGACCTTCACCCGGCGGTCTTTTGGCCATTCTGCTGAGCACGCCTCTGACCCGTGGTAGAATGCGGTCAGGCCCCTCTGTGGGCCCGCGCCCGCGGTCTTTGACAATTTCCACCCCGCTCCGCCGCCCCCAGGCGATGAGCGAAATCCAAGCAGCGTCGCGTCATCAGGCGCGCGACGGCTCCGTTTTCCGGCTCATGGAGACTCTGGACCCCAAGGCGGACCGAATGGACCGAGTGGACCGAATGGACTCCGTTTTCGTCCGCAGCCTCAGCCCAGTTCGGCTTCCAGATCGGCCAGGCGCGCGGCCTGGTCCTCGGCGATCAGGGCGTTCAGCAGTGGGTCGATGTCCCCCTCCAGAATTTGCGGCAGGCTGTGCAGGGTCAGGTTGATCCGGTGATCGCTGACCCGCCCCTGCGGAAAGTTGTAGGTCCGGATGCGTTCGGACCGGTCGCCGGACCCGACCTGGCTCTTGCGCGTATCTGAACGGGCCAGATCCTTGGCCTGGCGCTGCATGTCGTACAGCCGCACCCGCAGGTTCTTCATCGCCTTGTCGCGGTTCACGTGCTGAGATTTCTCAGACGACGTCACCATGATACCGGTCGGCAGGTGGGTGATCCGAACGGCGGAATCGGTCGTGTTGACGTGCTGGCCGCCACTGCCCGACGACCGGTAGGTGTCGATGCGGATGTCCTTGTCGTGGATCTCGATCTCGACGTCCTCGACCTCGGGCAGTACAGCCACCGTCGCCGCCGAGGTGTGGATGCGGCCCTGCGATTCCGTAGTCGGCACGCGCTGCACCCGGTGCACGCCGCTCTCGAACTTCAGCCGACCGAAGACGCCCTCGCCCGTGACCGTGGCGATGACCTCCTTGTAGCCCCCGGCGTCGCCCTCGGTCAGGCTGTCCACCTCGACCCGCCAGCCCCGGCTGGAGGCATAGCGGCTGTACATGCGGAACAGGTCGCCCGCGAACAGCGCCGCCTCGTCCCCGCCGGTCCCCGCCCGGACTTCCAGCACGGCGCTGGCATTCTCGTCCGCATCGCGCGGGGCCAGCAGCAGCGCCACCTCCCGCTCCATCTCGGGCAAGGTGTCGCGCAGGGCCTGAAGCTCCTCCGCCGCCATCTCGGCCATTTCGGGATCAGACGCCATGGCTTCCAGATCAGCCATCTCCGCACGGGTCTTCGCCAGGGCCATGACCGCATCGGCCACCGGCTTCATCTCGGCGTGTTCCTTGGACAGGCGCACGATCTCCTGACCGTCCGTGGCCGCACCCATCCGCGCCTCCACCTGGTGGAAGCGGTCGAGCACCTGATCGAGCCGGGCCTGGGGCAGTCGCAAGGGCGGTAAATCCTGGGTCTTGAAAAGGGGCGGAGCCTTACCCCGTCAGCCTGCGCCTGTCGATGCGTGGGTCCCGCCACGGATTTTCGTGGTGCTTCCAGTAACGCTTTGCCTCATGGCGCATTACATCGAAACGGGAGCGCCGCGCTGCGGTGTCTCCGTCGGGGGCTGAATGGAAACCTTCCTGCTGTTTCTGATGGTCGGCCTCTTGGCCCAGGCGATCGATGGAGCCCTGGGCATGGCCTACGGCGTCATCTCGTCGTCGGTCCTGCTGGCGCTGGGCGTGCCGCCCGCGACCGCCAGTGCCAGCGTGCATGCCGCAGAGGTCTTCACCACCGGTGCCTCGGCCGGCAGTCACGTCTGGCACAGGAATGTGGAATGGCGACTGTTCGTCCCGCTGGCCCTGGCCGGGATCATCGGCGGCGTGTTCGGAGCCTATGTCCTGGCGGGCATCGAGGGCGACGTCATCAAACCGTTCGTGATCGCCTATCTGGCCGTCATCGGTATCTGGATCCTGTGGCGTGCGGGACATGACACCCACCCGCGCCGCCTGCCGTCCTGGCTAATGGCCCCCGTCGGCGTCGTCGGCGGCTTTCTGGACGCCATCGGCGGCGGCGGCTGGGGCCCGACGGTCTCCTCGGCCATGGTCGGGGCCGGTCAGGAACCGCGCCGCGCCATCGGCACGGTCAACACCGCCGAGTTTTTCCTGACGGTGGCCATCAGCGCCACTTTCGTCTGGGCCCTGGTCACCGGTCACTGGGAAGAGGCAGGCGCGCTGGAGAACCATTTCGCCGCCGTGGCGGGCCTGGTCGCCGGCGGACTGATCGCCGCCCCGTTCGCCGGGCTGATCGTCAAGAAGGTCCCGCGCAAGGTGCTGACCTATGCGGTGGGCAGCCTGCTGCTGATCCTGTCGATCTTCCAGGGCCTGCAACTGGCGGGCATCGTCGCCTGACACGAAAAAGGCGGGACCAGCGCTCGGCCGGTCCCGCCTGTCTCGAGACAGTTGCTGCAATCAGCGTGCGGTGGCCCGGAAGCGCGTCAGGAACTGCTTGATGTTCTCCTTGATCGACTTCTCGTTCGCGATGCGCAGGCGCTCGACGGCGGCGAAGGCGTCGCCCATCGTCGCCGTTCCGGTCGCCGCGACCGTATCGTTGAATACGACACGACCATTGCTGGTGACCTGATACTGGATCCGGCTGGTGACGCTCAGGTCCAGACCCATCATCGGCTGATTGAGCTCGATCATATTGGCCGTAACCGTCATGGGCGGGCCGGACGATCCCATATAGCCAGCCGCTTCCAGCGACTGCTCCAACGCTGTCTTCAGGTCCTCGTTGGAAACCTGCGAGGTCCAGAGCGGATTGGTGTCCTCTCCGCCGCTGACGTTCACGGTCGTGACCGACCGATACCCCAGATCGCCGGATGAGGCGGTCAGGCCCGTCGTCGCCGGCAGGACCATCATCTCGGGGCGGGAAGGCGTGGCACAGGCTGCCACGCTGAGGAGCGACACTGCAGCCAGTGCCGCAGCAAATGGTTTGAGGGTCATGGATCAGTTCCCGGCTGTAGGAGCAGGTTGAGCGGCTGCGGCACGGGCGCGCTCGGCGTCGGCGGCCCGCTGTTCGGCTGGCGTCAGAAGCACGACCACCAGGGGGTTCGGCGACAGGTCCTTCATGGCCCCGGAGGTGCCGTCGACGACCGCTCCGATGACGCCGCCAAAGACCACATTGCCGGCCATGCCCGCGGCCCCGCCGCCCGACACGCCGCTGGTCACTTCGACTTCCTGGCTCACATAGCCTTCACGCGAAACAGTGACGCGGAAACCGTTCTTGCGCGGCATGCGGAAGGTGCAGGGCGTCGAATCGCACTGGAAACCGTTGGACGTCGAAACCCGTGCGCCGGGAGGCGTGCTTTCCACAGTGAAGTCCTGGCTGGACCCGCGCGTGATAGTGGCGCAGGCCGGGAGCGTGATGGCGACAGCCGCAAGCGCGACTGCACGCACGCCGAAGCGCGTGAAAGTTCTGGAAGTCATGAAAGCCCCGAAGATTGGAAAAGCCTACCCCCCTGGCAGGCCTTGAATCCCATGTCGCATCCGACGGTTGCGTCGTCAATCGCCGGTTTTCGACACAACTACTCCGCGGCTTCCAGCGCCGCCTGCCCGGCCCGGGCCGCATCCAGTTCCGCCGCCTTGGCCTCGACCTGGGCGACGATCTCCTCGATCATGCCGTCGTTGTGCTGCTTGTGGGCGATCTTGCCGTTCAGATAGACCATGCCGGAGCCCGCACCCCCGCCGGTGAAGCCGACGTCGGTATAAAGTGCCTCGCCCGGGCCGTTGACGACACACCCGATGATGGACAGCGACATCGGCGTGGTGATGTGGGCCAGCCGCTCCTCCAGAACCCCTACTGTCTCGATGACATTGAAGCCCTGACGCGCACACGACGGGCAGGCGATGATGTTGACGCCCCGGTGGCGCAGACCCAGCGACTTCAGGATATCGAAACCGACCTTGATCTCCTCGACCGGATCGGCGGCCAGGGAAACGCGTATGGTGTCGCCGATCCCGGCCCACAGCATGGAGCCCAGGCCGATGGCCGACTTGATCGTGCCGGTGCGCAAGGGCCCCGCCTCGGTCACGCCCAGATGCAGAGGACAGTCGATGGCCTCGGCCAGTTGCTGATAGGCGGCGACGGTCAGGAAGGGGTCGGACGCCTTTACCGAAATCTTGAACGCGTGAAAGTCGTGGTCCTGCAGGATGCGGGCATGGTTCAGCGCGCTCTCGACCATGGCGTCGGGGCAGGGCTCGCCGTACTTCTCCAGCAGTTCACGCTCCAGCGAGCCGGCATTGACACCGATGCGCATGGAGCAGCCGTGATCCTTGGCCGCCTGAATGACGTCGCGGACGCGGTCGGGACTGCCGATGTTGCCGGGATTGATGCGCAGGCAGGCCGCACCCGCTTCGGCCGCCTCGATGCCGCGCTTGTAATGAAAATGGATGTCGGCGACGAGCGGCACGCGGGACTCGCGGGCGATGGTCCTGAAGGCGGCGGTCGATTCCACGTCGGGGCAGGAGACCCGGACGATATCGGCCCCGGCCTCTTCCAGCTGACGAATCTGCTCCAGGGTCGCCGCGGCGTCCGAGGTCAGGGTGTTGGTCATCGACTGGACGGTGATCGGCGCGCCGCCGCCGACGGGAACATTGCCGACCATGATCTGACGGCTCTTGCGCCGTTCGATATGCCGCCACGGACGGACGTGACCCAGTTCGGAGGAGTGATCAGCGCTCATGGTCGTGGAATATAGGGCATGCCAACTCACAAGACCACGACAAGGCCAAGACAGTGGCGACGCAGCCCTATCGCGCGGGCGGGGCCGGGACAGGGGCCGTGGCTGGGACAGCGGTGGGGCGAGGCTGTGCCGCCGCACGCGCCTGAGAGGCCTGCTGGGCTTGCTGGACGCGAGCGGCAGTCTCGGCGGCCGCCTGACGCAGCTGGGCCTCGGCGCGGGCGTTGAACTGCCCGAGCGGCACCTGCAGCGCCGGCATGGCCCCGGCGAACTCGCCATTGATGTAGACATCGAAGGCCGCCGGCTCGGAGACGTCCAGAGTCGCCGACAGACCGATAGGGGCGCGCCAGGCGTCCCCCGCGTTCAACTGTCGCGCGAACAGGATGCGCCCGTCGGGCAGACGGACCACGATATTGGCCGACCGGGTGGCCTGGATTACCACCTGCGACGCCGTGGCGGGCGCGCCATACAGGGCCCCGCGCGGGTTGAAGGCCTTGCGCACGGGCTGGGCCGAGGCGGCTTCGGCGGCCAGCTGTTCGGGCGTCGGCGCGGCGATGCCCGTCATCTGCATCTCCAGGCCCGGAGTCACATAGAGCTGGGGCACGGTCTGGTCGGCGGGCGCGGGCTCGGGCGGAGCCAGACGCAGGCCCGTCTTGTCCAGCGCCTTTTCGGTGGTCCAGTTCGGTGGCACCTGGGCGATGTCCGACGGGCGCGGAGCCTGGACCAGATTGACGCGCTGAAAGATGTTCCAGCCGACGACGGCGACCAGCAGTATCCCGCCGACGACCGCCAGACGCCCGGAGTTTCGCTTCACATCCTCATAGGCGATGCCGGACGGGGCCTGCAGCGGCACGGTCGGGTCCGGGCTCTCGCGCTTGAACCGCTCGACCGCCGTCTGCTCGTCCAGTCCCAGGGCCGCCGCATAGGAGCGGACATAGCCGATCGAAAACACCCGGTTGGGCAGGATGGAGAAGTCGTTCTGCTCGATGGCGGTCAGATAGCGGGTATGGACGCGGGTCTGGGTCGACAACTCGGCCAGCGAGCGACCGCTGGCCTCACGCGCGGCCCGCAGGGCATCGCCCAGCGTCAGCGCATCCTCGACCGAGGCGTCGGCGGGATCGGCGCGAGGGCCGACATCCGTGGAGACCGCCCCCTTTCTCTTCGCCATCAGGCCGTCCTCGTCAGCAATGCCTCGGTCGCACGACGCCGCCGCAGACCTGTCCGTGCATAGAACACGGCACAGACCGCTTCAACGCCGGGCCTACAGAATGACGTTCAGCTTGCGCGCCAGGGATTCCAGCTCACCCCGGATCGACCCGGCCGAGGAGCCCAGGAGGCCGGTCATGGCCCGCCTGGCGGCACCGAGATCGGCGGACAGGATCATCCGCTTGACCGGCCCCACCCCACCTGCCGGTGCCGACAACCGGGTGAAGCCGAGGGTCAGCAGGGCAAAGGCCTCCAGCGGCCGCCCGGCCAGTTCGCCGCAGACGGACACCGGCGTACCCGTGTCGGCGCATTTGCGCTGGATTTCGGCGAGGGCTCTCAGCGCAGGCGGCGAGAGCGGATCGTAGCGGTCCGATACCAGCGGATTGGTCCGGTCGGCCGCGAACATGTACTGGAACAGATCGTTTGTTCCCACCGAGACGAAGTCCGTCAGGGGGAGCAAGGCATCCAGATGCCACAGCAAACTGGGGCATTCGATCATGGCCCCGACACGAAGCAGGGCCGGCAGTTCGCGCCCTCGCCTGCGTGCCCATTCGCATTCGACATCGACCAGTTCCCGCGCGGCCCTGAACTCGTCCACGGTGGCGATCATGGGGAACATGACGCGCAGTTCGCGTCCTGCACCTGCCGCCAGAAGGGCCCGTAGCTGCAATCTCAAAAGGCCGGGCCGGTCCAGGCCCAGACGAATGGCACGCCGTCCCAGAGCCGGGTTTTCCTCCCGCTCGGTCTCCAGATAGGGCAGCACCTTGTCGCCGCCGATATCGAGGGTGCGGAAGGTGACGGGGCGGTCGCCAGCCGTATCCAGCACCAGTTTGTAGAGCGCCGTCTGGCTGTCCAGCCGCGGCAACTCCTCGGACACCATGAACTGGAACTCGGTGCGGAACAGGCCGATGCCCTCGGCCCCGGTCGCGTCCAGATTCTCCAGATCGACGGCCAGACCGGCATTGGTCAGGACCGTGATCCGCTGACCATCACGGGTGACGGCGTCCACGTCGCGCAGCTTGGCGAACTCGGCCTGCCGCTGGCTGCGGACCTCCATCCGCGACTGGACGGCGGCCAGCATGTCGGGTCGCGGGCGCAGATAGGCCTCGCCCGTTTCGCCGTCGACGATGACCAGATCGCCCTCGGACAGGCGGTCACGCAGGCCCATGAGGCGACCGACACACGGTATCTGCAGCGCGCGCGCCACGATGGCGGCGTGGCTGGCGGCCGAGCCTTCCTCCAGCAACAGCCCCCTCAGCTTGTGCCGGGGATATTCCAGCAGATCGGCGGGACCCAGGTTGCGCGCCACCAGAATGGCGTCGTCAGGCAGGTCCCTCTCGCCCGGCTTGTCCCCGGCCAGAAACCGCAGCAGGCGGTTGGCCAGGTCCTCGAAGTCGTGGAGCCGCTCCTTGATGTATGGGTCGCGGGCCTGGGCGAAGCGGGCGCGGTGTTCGTTGCGCACACGATCAACGGCGGCCTCGGCGGTCAGGCCGGTCCGCACCGCCTCCTCCAGCGACCGGTTCCAGCTGCGGTCGTCGGCGAACATCCGGTAGGTTTCCAGCACCTCGAACGACTGGCCCGCCAGCTTGACCCGACCGCCCTCCAGCATGGCGTCGATGTGGGCCTTGAGCCCGATCAGGGCCTCGCGCAGACGGATTTCCTCAACCTGCTGGTTCTCGGCCAGCAGGTTCTCAGGCGGCACCGGTGCCTCGTGCAGGACAACGTGGCCGTAAGCCAGGCCCTCGGCGAACCTCTGGCCCTTCAGCCGCTCCGGACGGTGCGGTGCGACCTCGATATCGCGCAGTTCGTCCTGGGCCAGCAGTTCGCCGGACGCCACGGTCTCGGCCAGGACCATGGCGATGGTCTGGATGTCCTCGACTTCTTCCTCGTCATAGCGACGCTCGGAGCGGTTCTGGACGACCAGCACGCCGATGGCCCGGCCGCCGCGCAGCAGGGGCGCGCCCAGGAAGGCGTGATAGGGGTCTTCGCCCGTTTCCGGACGGTAGGAGAAGCTGGGGTGGGACGGGGCGTCCGACAGGCTGATCGGTTGGGCGGTGCGGGCCACCTCGCCGACCAGACCCTCGCCAGGGCGCAGGCGGGTATTGTGTACGGCCTCGGGCTTCAGACCCTGGGTGGCGAACAGCTCCAGCTCACCCGACGACCGGCGCAGATAGATGGAGCAGACCTCGGCCACCATCGACTGGGCGATGGTGCGCACCACATGATCCAGACGCTCCTGGGCCGGAGCCGCGCCGGCCATCGCCTCGCGGATCTGGCGAAGCAGGCTGCGCGGCCCCCTCGTCGTCAATCCGCCAGCCGCCAATCTGCCCTCCCGTAAAGCTCACGCCGCAGATGGGCGCTCGGTGTGTCGTTTCCTAGACCGCTTCCAGACCGTATGCGGAATGAAGCGCGCGGACGGCCAGTTCCGCATAGGCAGCGTCAATCAGGACGCTGATCTTGATCTCGGACGTCGAGATGGCCTGGAATTTGATGCCTTTGTCGGCCAGGGCGCGGAACATGGTCTGGGCGACACCCGCATGGCTGCGCATACCGACGCCGACGACCGAGACCTTGGCGACGTCCTCATCGACGCGCAGTTCCTCAAAGCCGATCTGGGCCTGTTCGGCCCGCATCAGCTCGGCGGCACGCTGGGCATCCCTGCGACCGGTTGTGAAGGTCAGATTGACCGCGCCTTCGGTCCGGGCCTGCGACTGGACGATCATGTCCACGTTCACATTGGCCTCGGCCAGGCGGGTGAAGACATCGGCTGGCGCGTCGGTGCGGTCCGCCAGCCCCAGCAGGGTGATGCGGGCTTCGTCACGGCTCATGGTCACGCCGGACACAATACGTTTTTCCACGATTTCCTCCTCGTCGCAGATCAGGGTGCCGGCATTGGCGGGCAGCGCGCCGTTTTCGTCAGGTTCGATGAAGCTGGACAGGACCCGCACGGGCACCTGTTTGGCCATGGCCAGTTCGACGGATCGGGTCTGGAGCACCTTGGCCCCCAGCGAGGCCATTTCCAGCATCTCTTCGTAGGACACCTTTTCCAGACGTCTGGCCCGACTCTCGATGCGGGGGTCGGTGGTGTAGACGCCGTCCACATCGGTATAGATGTCGCACGGGCACGACAGCGCCGCTGCCACGGCGACCGCAGACGTATCCGAGCCGCCGCGCCCCAAGGTGGTGATCCGCCCGTCGCGGGTCACGCCCTGAAAGCCGGGGACGATCGCGATCTCGCCCGCGTCCATCGCTGCCCCCAGAACCTCGCCCGGCACGTCCTCGATACGGGCGCGGCCGTGGGCGTCGTCGGTCAGTATGGGGATCTGCCAGCCCATCCAGCTGCGCGCATTCAGGCCCATGTTGCGCAGGGTCAGGGCCAGCAGGCCCGCCGTCACCTGCTCGCCCGAGGCCACGACCACGTCGTATTCGTCGTCCGACATGGCCACGCCCTCGCCGGGTCGGCCCGCGCCGTCGGTCCAGGCCACCAGCTCATTGGTCTTGCCCGCCATGGCCGAAACGACGACGGCGACCTGCTTGCCCGTCGCGGCCTCTGCGGCGACGATCCGGGCAGCCCGGCGGATACGCTCGAGGTCGCCCATCGAGGTGCCGCCGAATTTCATCACCAGCCGCGTCATTTCAGCGTGTCGTTCCCTGTGCCATGAGGCTGTATGGTATCGAATGGCGTCAGGGTTCACTCCCGCAGCCACGGTTGCTTCTAGCGACCGGCGGACGACGCGCAAACCCCAAAGGCAACAGGGTCTTATGGACACCACCGACGCCCGGGCTTCTGGCCCCTCGATCGATCCGGCCGATGTGGCGCGGTTTTCAGCTCAGGCGGAGCTGTGGTGGGACGCGCGCGGGCCGTTCGCACCGCTGCACAAGTTCAATCCCGCGCGACTGGCCTTCGTGCGCGATCGGGCCGCCGAGCGGTTCGGGCGGGACATCCGCCAGCGTGAAGCTTTTGCGGGCTTGAGCCTGCTGGACGTCGGCTGTGGCGGCGGTCTGATCGCAGAGCCCATGCGGCGGCTGGGCTTCGAGGTCACCGCCATCGACGCCTCGTCCGAGAACATCGGCACGGCGCGGGCTCATGCCGAGATGACCGGTCTCGACATCGCCTATCGCGCCGCCACGGTCGAGCAGCTGGAGGCAGAGGGCGCGGGGCCGTTCGATGTCGTCCTGACCATGGAGGTCATCGAACATGTCGCCGATCCGGAAGCCTTTGCGCGTTCGTGTTCGCGACTGCTGAAGCCGGGCGGCCTCATGATCGTGGCTACCCTGAACCGCACGCTGAAGGGACTGCTGCTGGGCAAGGTCGCGGCGGAATATGTGCTGCGCTGGGTGCCCGCAGGCACCCACAACTGGCGGCAGTTCCTGAAGCCTGACGAGATCCGCGCCATGCTGGCCGCTGAGCCGGTCACCGTCACCGGCCCCTACGGCCTGGAATACGACCTCTTGAACGATTGCTGGAGCGAGGGCGAGGCTGACATCAACTACATGATGATCGCCACCAAGGACTGATCGTCAGAGGGTCCGGAGCATGTAGCGGGCGTCGTCGCCATAACTCGCCAGTTTTGCGGCCAGCGTCGGAGACGTGACCGGCTGGAAACCCATCCGTTGCCAGAAGGCCGTCGCGTCATTCACCGCGACCAGCGCCATGGTTGTCCAGCCTTCCGCCCGCGCCTGATCGATCAAACGCTCGACGATGGCGCGCGTATGCCTGCCGCCGCGCACCGCCGGATCGAGCGCCAGGTCGTGCAGATAGATGCGATCGGCATCCGCCGGGATGGCCTCGATCAGGGTGTTCAGCGGCGGGGCGGTCTGGCCCTCCCAGGGATAGGCGAACAGATAGCCGCGCACAGTATCCTCGGCGTCGGCCAAGACGAACGACATGGTCGGGCAGAGCGCCAGCCGGTTCTCGAAACAGGCCCGGCTCTCGAAGTGATCGGGAAACGACTGCCGCGCGACGGTGACGACGCCGTCGATGTCGGCTTCGGTCATCAGACGCCAAGCCAGCGCAGAGGCGGCCATCAGTGCGCCTTGGACGGGTCTGGCGGCAGGGAGGGCAGGGGCGCACAAGGTACGCCGTCGTCCCGCAGTTTCTTCACCTCGGCGGGCGTCGCCTCGCCATAGATTTCGCGTTTCTCGGAGCGGCCCTCGTGGATGTCGCGGGCCTCGCGGGCGAAGGCGTCGCCGACGTAGTCGAAATTCTGTTCGACATGGGATCGGACCTCGCGGGCGGCCCGCATCATCATGGTCTGAACCGCGGCGGGATCGGCAGAGGGCGCTGACTTGCGCGTGCCCGCGACAGCGGGAGCCATGATCTGCTTGCCGATATCGCGCGAGCCGCAGAACGGGCATTCGATCAGACCGCGCGCCGCCTGGTCGTCATAGTCGGCAGAGGCGCTGAACCAGGCCTCGAAGCCGTGGTCGTGCTCGCATTTCAGGGCATAGCGGATCATGCGTCGGGCAGGGCGAAGTCGCGGTCGTGAGTTAGTTGCGGAATGGCCTCGCGCGCCCGGCTGACAGCGTCGAAGTCCAGGGTGGCGAACAGCACCCCGGGCGCGTCGTCGTCCAGCTTGGCGACCACCTCACCCCAGGGAGAGACCACGGTGGAGCGACCCCAGGTGCGACGACCGTCTTCGTGCTGACCAGCCTGGGCCGGAGCCAGGATATAGGCCCCGCTCTCGATGGCCCGCGCTCGCAGCAGGGTCTCCCAGTGCGCCTCTCCGGTCGGGACGGTGAAGGCGGCAGGCACGGCGATCATTGAGGCCCCCGCCTTGCCCAGCGCCCGATGCAGATGCGGAAAGCGGACATCGTAGCAGATGGTCAGCCCCAGCCGGCCCCACGGCGTATCGGCCACCACAGCGGCGTCGCCCGGGCGGATCGAGGCACTTTCGCGCCAGCTTTCACCCGTCGGCAGATCGACGTCATAGACGTGCAGCTTGTCATAAATGACGACCACCGCGCCGGTGTCGTCGATCAGGATCGAGCGGTTGGCCGCGCGGTCGTCGCCGTCATGGCCCGATTTGACGATGGCCGAACCGATCAGCAGCCAGACCTTCAACTCGCGGGCCAGATCGCGAAGGCCCTGAACCACCATATCGGCGTCAGCGTCGGTTAGGACCGCGTCCCTAGCTGCCCGGTCCTTGATCAGGAAGTTGGTCGCCTCGGGCGTCAGGATGAGCTGCGCCCCGCCCTCCGCTGCCTGACGGATCAGTGGCGCAACGTGTTCCAGCGCCGCCTGCGGCGTCGCGGGTGTCCGGGTCTGGATCAGGGCGACCTTCAGGCTGGTCATGGGCTGACGTCAGGCGGCCAGCAGCGGGTCGAGACCCCCGCGCGCGTCGAGCGCATGCAGGTCGTCGGAGCCACCGATGTGCTTTTCGCCCACAAACACCTGCGGGAAGGTCATGCGTCCGCCGGACTTCTGGATCATTTCCTGCTTCTTCTCCGGGTCGTTGGAGGCGACGATCTCGGTGAAGTCCACGCCCTTCTTGTCCAGCAGGGCCTTGGCGGCGGTGCAGTAGGGGCAGCCGGGTTTGGTGTAGATGACGACGTCGGCCAAGGCGGTTCTCCGAGGGTTCGAGATGACCCTCTAACCGAACGGCGAGGGTTGGGGTTGCGCCCTATGTAGGCAATTCCCTCGCGGTTCGCACCCTCGCGATCACCGCCAGATCGACAGCCCGCGCTCCGCCGTCCAGCAGCGCCCGCGCGCACGCCTCGGCCGTCGCGCCGGTCGTCAGCACATCGTCGATCAGCAGGATGCGCCGCCCCCTGATCTGACGCCGCCCCGCCTCGGTGACGGCAAACGCCTTTTTCACGTTCAACCTGCGCCCGCGCAGCGACTTGCCGCCCTGGCTGGTCGTATGGGTCTGGCGCACCAGGGCGTCGGGCAGGAAGGCCAGTCCGCTGGAGGCCGCCAGCGGTCGCGCAATCTCTGCGGCCTGATTGAAGCGGCGCGACATGAGCCGGAGGGGGTGCAGCGGCACGGGCACCACCGCATCGGCCCGTTCCAGCAAGGGCGCGGCCGAGCGGCTGATCCAGCGCGCGAACAAGGGTGCGAAGGGTTGATGATCGCCATGCTTGAACTTCAGCACCAGTCCCCGCGACGCCTCGTCATAGATGCAGGCCGCTCGCGCACGGTCGAAGGCATAGGGCTGGGCCAGGCAGGCGGCGCATCGGCTGGCGGCAAAGGCCCCACCGTCCGCCTCGAACGCCGCACCGCAGCCGTCGCACACCGGATCTTCCAGAAAGATCACGCGGCTCCAGGCGTCCGGTGTCAGGCCCGCCGAGGCCGTGGCCTCCGGACTGTCATGCGCCAGCGACGGCAGAAGCAGATCGGCCAGTCCGCGCCCCACACGCCGACCGAACAGGACGATAGGCCCAACGTCTTTCAATCGTGCGCGCCAGCCCCCATCCTGCACAGCCATGAACGCCTCCCCCGGTCCGCCCGCCATCTTCGATGCTCGCCGTCGTGCCGCCCGCCTGACGCGGAGCGAACGCCTGTTCGCCCGAGCCGACTTCCTGCACGACCGCGCCGCCGAGAATGCGGTGAACAGTCTGGAGGTCATCCTGCGCGACTTTCCCGACGTCGTCGACCTGTCGGCGCATCCGGGCCCGTTCGCGCGGCGGCTGGCGGATAGTATCGCAGCGTCAAGGGTCGGAGCGGTCAGGGCGATTTCCGACCCCGACACGCGCGCGGCTCCGGGCGCACAGCCCCTGCCCCTGCCCGACCAGTCGCAGGACCTGATCGTTTCGCTAATGAGCCTGCACTGGGCCAACGACCTGCCCGGTGCCCTGGCTCAGATCCGGCGCGCGCTGAAGCCGGACGGCTTGTTCATGGGCACATTGCTGGGCGCCGGCACCCTGAAGGAGTTGCGCGGGGCTCTGACCCAGGCCGAGCTGGAAGTACGCGGCGGGGCACAGGCGCGCGTGTCGCCCTTTGCCGACGGCTTCGACGGAGCCGCCCTGTTGCAGCGCGCCGGCTTTGCCCTGCCGGTCAGCGATGTCGATCGGGTGGTGGTGCGCTATCCGGACATGCTGGCCCTGGTGCGAGACCTCAGGGCTATGGGGGAAACCAATGTGCTGGCCGGAACGTCACGCCCGTTGACGCGCGCCATTGTGGCCCGAGCGGCGGCCCTCTATGCCGAAGCCCATGCCGGGCCGGATGGTCGCGTGCCCGCGACGTTCGAGATCATCCACCTGGCGGGATGGGCGCCACACGAAAGCCAGCAAAAGCCCCTGCCGCGAGGATCGGCCAAGGTCAGGCTGGCGGATGCTCTCGGCGTGAAGGAGCAGACCGGAAAGTAAAGGCTGATCAGGCTCCGGTGATCGCGCTGCCGATCTGGTTCATGGCCTTGTTGAAAACGCCCGTGCTGGTGTCGGCGAATAGGCTGAGGGCGGCCAGGGCGGCGACAACCACCAGAGCGGCGATCAGACCGTACTCGATGGCGGTCGCCCCGTCTTCATCGGCCAGAAAACGCGAGATCAGGTGTCGCATTCGTTCCCCGTACGCGGAGGCGGGTCAGAGAAGATCGCGCAACCATGCGACCAGGGGCTCGTCGGCCGGAGGCATGGGATAGTCCGAAAGCTGGCTCGGCTTCACCCACTTCAATGCCGCATGCTCGCGCCGCTGCACCGTGCCCGACCAGCGTCGGAGCAAGTACAGTGGCATCAACAGGTGAAAAGAATCGTAAGCGTGACTGGTAAACACGAACGGGGCCAGGCAGGCCGCATTGACGTCGATGCCCAGCTCTTCGCGCAGTTCGCGGATCAGAGCCTGTTCCGGCCGCTCGCCGGGTTCGATCTTTCCGCCAGGAAACTCCCACAGCCCGGCCAACGCCTTGCCCTCGGGCCGCTGGGCGATCAGCACCCGCCCGTCGGTGTCGATCAGGGCGGCGGCGACGACGAGAACCGTGGGTAGGCTGTCGGTCACGAGCGATAGTCGCCGTTGATCTCGATGTAGCGCTTGGTCAGATCACAGGTCCAGACCGTGGCCGAGGCCCGGCCGGAGCCGACGTCGACGGTGATGTCGATCTCGGACTGTTTCATATAGGCGCTCATCATGGCCTCGTCGTAGTTGGGGGCCGGTGCCCCATCGATGGCTGCCTGATGCGGACCGAAACGGATCGCCAGACTGTCGCGATCGACCGGCTCGTCGGTCTTGCCCACGGCCATGACGACGCGGCCCCAGTTGGCGTCCTCGCCCGCCAGCGCGGTCTTGACCAGGGGGCTGTCGGCGATCGACTTGGCCAGTTTGCGGGCAGAGGCCGGGCTGGCGGCACCGTCTACGGTCACCTTGACGAACTTGGTCGCGCCCTCGCCGTCGCGGACCAGCTGGTGCGCGAGGTCGAGCATGACCTTGTCCAGGGCCGCAGAGAACGATTTCAGACGCCGATCTCCGACACGGCCGATGCGCGGCGCGCCTGACGCGCCGGTGGCGAACAGCAGGCAGGTGTCGTTGGTCGAGGTGTCACCGTCCACGGTCACGGAGTTGAAGGTCGTTCTCACATGTAGGCCCAGCAGGGCGCGCAGCACGCTGGGGTGGATGTCGGCGTCGGTGACGATGAAGGCCAGCATGGTGGCCATGTCCGGCGCGATCATGCCCGACCCCTTGGCGATGCCCGCGATGCGGACCGTATGGCCCTCGATCTGGCATTCGGCGAACGATCCCTTGGGGAAGGTGTCGGTGGTCATGATGCCCAGACCCGCCCTCGCCCAGCCGTCGGGATCCAGTCCGGCCTCGATGTCGTGCATCCTGGCGGCAATCTTCCTGTCGTCCAGCAAGACACCGATCACACCGGTTGAGGCCAGCATGACGTCACGCTGGCGGCAGCCGAACCGCTTGGCGACCTCGGAGGCGGTACGACGGGCTGCGTCGGCTCCTGCCTTGCCCGTGAAAGCATTGGCGCAGCCGGCGTTGACGACCAGGGCCCGCACATCCTTGCCGCCGTCGCTGGCGTCCAGATGCCGACGGCACCAGTCGACAGGGGCCGAGCCGACCTTGTGGCGGGTAAAGACGCCCGCACACGTCGTCCCGCGCGCGAAGGAAAAGACGACCAGATCGTCGCGTTCGTGCTTGTAGAAGCCCGCTCGCGCGGTGGCGATTTCCACGCCTGCGATCGGGGGAATGGTCGGGAACGGCACGGCCAGTGGCGACACCTGAAGGCCCGGCTTGCCGGGGGCCACGGCCACAGGCGGGGGCACAGGTTTGGTCGCGCGCTTCAGGGCGGTGGCCAGGGGGTCCAGAGCCTTTTCGATGGCGTGTTCGATCTTCTGGCCTGTCGAGCGGCCGGTCATCGGGGTCTTGCTCATTGGGCCGGGCCTGCGGGAGCGGATGAGCCTGCGGCCTCAGGCTCGTCGATCAGGCGCTCGATCTTCGCGCGTCCCCGCAGTTGCTCCAGCTGCTGGCGGATACCCTCATAGGTCAGGAAGCGGACGATCTGGGGCCGGGCCTGCTCCAGCGTCGGCGGCGTTTCGCGGCGGCGATCCTCGACCCGCAGCACGGCCCATCCGGCCTCCGTCTGAACCGGACCGACGGTAGAGCCGGCTGGCTGTTCGCGCAGGGCATCGGCATAGGCCTGGGGCAGGACGTCGAGGGTGCGATAGCCCAGATCGCCGCCCGAAAAGCGCGTCGCATCATCGATGGAGCTTTGCGCCGCCACGGCCTCGAACGCCGCGCCCTGGGCCAGGACGCCGATCACGGCGGCGGCTTCCTCGCGTGTGCGGCTGAGGATCAGGCGGACCCGAACCTCGTCGGTCGTCTGGGCCTGACGGACCTGGTCGCGATACAGTTCCTGGATGCGGGCCTCGCTGACCTGGCCCGAGACCTGCTCCTCGATCAGGACGTCGCCGAGGATGCGTTCGCGCGTCGCCTCCAGACGACGCTGGACCAGGGCGTCGTCGTCCAGCCCGCGCCGTTCCGCCTCGGCGGCCAGCAGTTTGCGGTCAATGACCTCGTCCAGCACGCGGCGAAACAGATCGGCGTTGACGTCGAGCGGTTCGGTCTCGCCGATCAGGCCTTGCGCCACCGCTTCGCGCTTCACATCGGAAGCCCATATGGTCTGGTCCTGCACCCTGGCCACAGCCCGGTCGTTGGCCTCCGGCGGACGATCATCGCCTCCTGCGCGACCACAGGCCGACAGAGCCAGAAGGGCGGCGAACAGGACCGGCGCGACGGTCATCACGGAGGGGCGAAAAGGCCGCATGAGGCAAGCTCCGTCACAGGGCGGCAAAGGCCCTCGCGTTGACAGGGATAAGGTCGGTGCTTAAGTCCCGCCTGCGCCCAAGTCGAGGGGTTTCATCGTCCGCGCGGCCCCATGCAGCGCGCCCTGTTTCAGGTGCGACGGGCCGCCGCCGAAGAGGCCGCCGTCTCGGCGCGAAACCCTCGCCGCTCCTTCGGGACCGTTTTTCGTACCAGAGCCCCAACCGCTCGCCCGCCTTCGGATCATTCATGCTCGGCATCGCCAAGAAGATTTTCGGCTCCTCCAACGACCGCAAGGTCAAGGAATTCATGGGGCGGGTCCAGAAGATCAACGCCCTGGAAGACAAGTTCGCCGCCCTGTCGGACGACGAGCTGCGCATGATGACCGACGCCTTCCGGGATCGCCTGGCCAATGGCGAGACGCTGGACAAGATCATGAACGAGGCCTTCGCCGTCGCACGCGAAGCGTCCAAGCGGGTACTGGGTCAGCGTCAGTATGACGTCCAGCTGACCGGCGGCATGATCCTGCACGACGGCGGCATCGCCGAGATGCGCACCGGCGAGGGCAAGACCCTGGTCGCCATCGCGCCCGCCTATCTGAATGCCCTGAGCGGCAAGGGTGTGCACGTCATCACCGTCAATGACTATCTGGCCCGCCGCGACGCCGAATGGATGGGCCGCGTCTATCGCTTCCTGGGCATGGACGTCGGCGTGATCGTCAACGGCCTGTCGTCGGGCCAGCGTCAGGCCGCCTATGCCGCCGACATCACTTACGGCACCAACAACGAATTCGGCTTCGACTATCTGCGCGACAACCTGGTCTACGACCGGGCCGAGATGGTGCAGCGCCCGCACCATTTCGCCATCGTCGACGAGGTCGACTCCATTCTGATCGACGAGGCGCGCACGCCTCTGATCATCTCTGGCCCGACCGAGGATCGCTCAGACCTGTATCTGATCGTCGACGGCATCGTGAAGGAGCTGATCCAGGACAAGTCGGTCTATGACCTGGACGAGAAGCAGCGTCAGGTCCTTCTGACGGAAGAAGGCTCCGAAAAGATCGAACAGGTCATGGAGGAGCGCGGCCTGTTCGCCGAAGACACGACCGGCCTGTATGATGCGGCCAACGTTAGCCTGGTCCACCACGTCAACCAGGCGCTGCGGGCCAATACGCTTTACCAGCGCGACAAGGACTACATCATCAAGGCCGGCGAGATCGTCCTGATCGACGAATTCACGGGTCGGATGATGTCGGGCCGCCGACTGTCGGAAGGCCTGCATCAGGCCATCGAGGCCAAGGAGGGCGTGAAGATCATGCCCGAAAACCAGACTCTGGCCTCGGTCACGATCCAGAACTATTTCCGCCTCTACGAAAAGCTGGCGGGCATGACCGGCACGGCCGCCACCGAGGCGCAGGAGTTCCTCGACATCTACAAGATGGACGTGCTGGAGGTGCCGACCAACCGGCCCATCAAGCGGATCGACCACGACGACGAAATCTTCCGCACCGAGGCCGAGAAGAACCAGGCCATCGCCAATCTGATCGCCGAATGCCACGTCAAGGGCCAGCCGATCCTGGTCGGCACGGTGTCGATCGAGAAGTCCGAGACCCTGTCGGAGCTGCTGAAGACCCACAGCTACGAGGTCCGGATCAAGACGCTGAAGCCGCAGCATCAGCACCTGCTGGCCCAGGTGATCAGCGACGATCCCAAGGAACGGGCCGCGGCCAAGAAGGCCTATCAGGCGCTGAAGGACGAAGATTTCGACATCGAGGTCAAGACCGGCAAGGGCATTCCGCACAGCGTGCTGAACGCGCGCCAGCACGAGCAGGAAGCCTTCATCGTCGCCGACGCGGGCCTGCCCGGCGTCGTCACCATCGCCACCAACATGGCCGGTCGCGGCACCGACATCCAGCTGGGCGGCAATCTGGAAATGAAGCTGCAGAAGTGGCGTCAGGACCAGCGCAATCTGGCCATCGAGGTCACGCCCGAGGACGAGGCGGCCATGGAGGCCCAGTTCAAGGCCGAGATCGCGGTCCAGAGGGAGAAGTCTCTGGCCGCCGGCGGCCTGTTCGTCCTGGGCACCGAGCGCCACGAAAGCCGCCGTATCGACAACCAGCTGCGCGGCCGGACCGGGCGTCAGGGCGACCCCGGCGTGTCCAAATTCTTCCTGTCCTGCGAGGACGACCTGCTGCGCATCTTCGCCGGCGACCGTCTGGACGCGATCATGCGCAGCTTCGGCGTGGCCGAGGGCGAGGCGATTTCGCACCCCTGGCTGAACCGCGCTGTCGAGACCGCCCAGAAGCGGGTCGAAACCCGCAACTACGACATCCGCAAGAACCTGCTGAAATACGACGACGTCGTGAACGACCAGCGCAAGGCCGTCTTCGAGCAGCGTCAGGAGTTCATGGACTCCACCGACCTGTCCGAACTGGTCAACGAGTTCCGCGCCGACGTCATCTCCGACCTGGTCGAAAAGCACATGCCGCCCAAGGCCTATGCCGAGCAGTGGGACATCGACGGCCTGGACGAAAAGGTGAAGTCGACTCTCGGTCTGGACCTGCCGCTGCATGACTGGGCGGCCGAGGAAGGCGTGTCCAATGAGGAGATCGAAGAGCGGATCATCGCCGCCACCGACGCCCGTGCCGCCGAGCGTCTGGAAATGCTGGGTGCCGACCAGACCCGCGGTCTGGAGCGCCAGTTTCTGCTGCAACAGATCGACATGGCCTGGCGCGAGCACCTGGTTCACCTGGACCACCTGCGCGGCGTCATCGGCCTGCGCGGCTATGGCCAGCGCGATCCGCTGAACGAGTACAAGACCGAGGCCTTCAACCTGTTCGAGACGCTGCTGTACGAGCTGCGCCACAACGTCACCCGCTGGCTGATGACGGTCGAGTTCCGCTTCCAGGAGGCCCCGCCGCCCATGGACATGCCCGAGTTCCAGGAAATCCACCTGAACCCCGGCACGGGCGAGAACGAGATGAATCATCCCTCGGCCCAGAACCCGGAAGGCCAGTTGACCGGCGACGATCGTTCGCGCCTGCCCGTCGATCTGCTGCCGGCCGATTGGGAGCGCACGCCGCGCAATGCCGACTGCCCGTGTGGATCGGGACGCAAGTTCAAGCATTGCCACGGGGCGCTTATCTAGGGCGCTAACGCTTGCCGCGCGGCGGCTCGCTGCTTGAGCGTGCCTGCGGGCTCGTGTTCTGGCGATTGTGCTGACGACGGAGAGACTGATGGCCGGTGCGCGTAAAGACCTTTTCTCCCGTGCCCTGTCGCTCGACCCTGATCGACTGCACTTTGCAGCGCACAGCCATCATCTGTGGCCCGACGCCAGCTTCGACGGTCAGGTGCGCGCCTGGGTCGAGGCCAATCAGTTCGCGGATCGCAAGTGGGACCTCGTCTTCGGTGACGTGGTGCCGGAGGCGCAGAAACATGTGGCGGCCGAACTGAACCTGCCGTCACCGGACACGGTGGTGTTCGCGTCCAACACCCATGACTTCCTGCTGCGGATCATCTCGGGTCTCGAGCGCAAGCCAATCCGAATCCTGTCCACCGACGGCGAATTCCATGCCTTCCGTCGCCAAGCCGAGCGCTGGGAAGAGGCGGGTCAGGCGGTGGTCACGCGCGTGCCGCTGGAGCCATTCGAAACGTTCGACGAGCGGTTTGTGCAGGCGGCGCGCGGCGGTGGTTTCGACCTGATCGTGATCAGCCAGATCTTCTTCAAGACGGGCCAGGGCTTCAATCGGCTGGAGGATCTGGCGGCCCTGGCCGATCCGGCGGGGCCATGGGTGGTCGTGGACGGCTATCACGGCTTCATGGCCACGCCGACCGATCTGTCGGCGGTGGCGGACAAGGTCTTCTACGTCACCGGCGGCTACAAATACGCCATGTCGGGCGAGGGGGCGGGCATTCTGCATGCGCCAGATGGCTATTGCACGCGCCCCGTATCCACCGGCTGGTTCGCCGAATTCGGCAATCTGATGGGACCGCCCGAGGGCGTTCAGTACCGCGCCGATGCCGGCCGGTTCTGGGGCGCGACGATGGATTCGACGCCCCTGTATCGCTTCAACGGCGTGCGCCGGATGCTGGACGAGGCGGGTCTGACCACCGCCGACATCGCCGCCCATGCCCACGGCCTGATGCGGACCTTCCAGCAGGCCGTTGAGGGCGGTCAGGTCGGGCGGCTGGCCGATGCTGAAATCCTGAATCCGATGACGGATGACGCCAACCGCGCACGCTTCCTGGCCTTGCGCCACGCCAAGGCCCAGGCCTGGCGGGCGCGGCTGCTGGAGGCCAATGTGGTCACCGATGTTCGCGACGACACCATCCGCTTCGGCTTTGGCCTGTACCAGGACGAGGCTGATCTGGCGCGGATGATCGAGACCTGCGAGCGAGTGCTCTGACGCACCTCTAGAAGAAGGTGGTGTCTTCTTCCTGCTTGGGCTGGGGCGTCGTGCGCGACCTTGGCGTCTGTGTCGGGCGCGGAGAAGGTTCAGCCTTGCGTGACGACCCCGCACTCGATCCGGAACCCTGACCAGCCTGCGGCAGAGGCTGGCCCTCGACCCGGCCGGGTGCCGCGACCGGCGGAACGGTCAGATCGGGGTAGGGCAGAGCCTGTGTGCCTGCGGGTGGCGATACAGCGGGGCCGCCTTCGTCGTACGGCACGGCCTCGGTTGCCTGTGCTCCGTCCGTAGCGACGCGATCCGGTGCGCCCAGATCGTCGCGGATATAGGCCCAGGAGCGGGCATCGGTGCAGGCGCAGGCCTTCAGAAATCCTTGTCGGTCACGCCACAGAATGACGGGATAGCCTTCCCGCACGCCGCTCGGCTCCAGCAGGTCACCCAGGCGGCGGGCGAAGTCGCGGCCGCCCGCGACTATGGCGGTGCGGGTCAGATCGCCGTCCGCAGGGGCCAGCCCCGGGGCCGTCCAGTTGGCTGCCGGCGTGTCGGTCCAGCGGCGATACAGCGTCCAGTCGCGGGTCAACCACAGCTCGGCCACGGTGGCCCGCTCGGCGGCGGTGGACTGGGCCAGTCCCTCCACATCGGCCCGTGCGAACATCACCACGCGCAGGTCGGCCCCCGCCGCGCGCAGCTTGGGGCCCTCTTCCCGCTGGAACCGCATCAGGGCGTCACTGTCTCGATAGCCCACGACATAGACCGGCGAACCCGTCACATCGCCCGGCGACACCCAGGGCGCGTCGTCGAGCAGCCGCTGGATCTCGGCCTGGTTCTGACTGACCGTCACCGGCTGGAACCGCGCGAAATAGTTCCACCAGCCCCAGTAACCGGCTCCGGCCAAGGCCAGGCCGACGATGATCAGAAGGGTGGTCCAGACCAGAAAACGACGCATGCGACGGGCTCTACAGCTTTACGGTATCGCCCAGTCTAACGCCCGTTTGTGGAAAGTGCTGCACCGAACGCGGACAAGGCGAAAATCACCCCATCGTCGGGATGACGAAGCTGGAGTCCGCATGCTCCAGATCGCTGTCCGGCCAGCGGGCCGTGACGGTCTTGACCTTGGTCCAGAACTTCACGCCTTCCATGCCGTGCTGGTTGGTGTCGCCGAAGGCCGAGCGCTTCCAGCCGCCGAAGGTGTGATAGGCGACCGGCACCGGGATCGGGACGTTGATCCCGACCATGCCGACATTGACCCGGGCGGCGAAGTCGCGGG
>NZ_JAEMRO010000084.1 GCF_016463295.1 Brevundimonas sp. | reverse complement strand
TCGGGATGGAGCCGCCGTTGTCGATGGCCGCCTTCCAGACGATGACGGCGATGACCGCCGGAAAGACGACCCACCACATGCCGAACATCGGATTGGCGATCCGCCCGGCCCGATCCTTGACGAAGCCCCAGACGCCCCGGCGTCCCAGCAGCAGATGGGCGAAGAGACCCGCGATCAGAAAGAAGCTCGTCATTCGGAACAGGTGGATGGCGAAGAATACCACGCTGGCCCCCGTCGAGGTCTGATCGTCCGGAAAAAGCCAGATCGGCGTCGGCAGGTAGGACAGGCTGGCATGCAGGACGACACCCAGGATCAAGGCGATGCCGCGCAGGGCGTCGAGGCCGTGCAGGCGCTCGGTTGGATGGATGCTGGTGGACGACATGGATGGCTCTCCCCTCCGTTGGAAACAGCGAGATAACACAGACCAGTTTATAAAACAAACATGTTGATCTCGGCATCCTCGATGTGCCGAGTGTATGGGTGGCGAACATGAAAAAAGGCCCCCGGGTCGTTCCGGGGGCCTCCATCATCGCTTTGTATGCTGCCCTAGTGGACGGTCGGCTGTTCGACCTCGACGGTGACGCCGTCCGACACCGGGGTGATCGGCACGGAGACCGAGGGCCCGGCATTGGGGAAGTTGTTTTCGTCACGATTAGGGGCCAGGCCCTTTTCGATCAGATCCTTGATCTCCTCGCCGGACAGGGTCTCGTACTCCAGCAAGGCCTGGGACAGCTTCTCGTGATCCGCCGCCTTCTTCTTGAGGATCTTTCGGGCCTCGTCCCAGCCGGAGGTGACCAGCTTCTTGACCTCGGCATCGATGATGCGGGCGGTCTCCTCACTGATGTTCTGGCTGCGCGCCACCGAGTGGCCCAGGAAGACCTCCTGCTCGTTCTCGCCATAGGCCACGGTGCCCAGCACGTCGGAAAAGCCCCACTGCGTCACCATCCGCTTGGCCAGCTTGGTCGCCTGCTGGATGTCGGAGGAGGCGCCGGAGGTGATGTTCTCCTTGCCGAAGATCAGCTCCTCGGCCACCCGGCCGCCGGCCATGATGGCGATGCGGTCGACCATCTGCTGATACTTCATCGAATAGCGGTCGCCTTCCGGCAGTTGCATGACCATGCCCAGGGCCTGACCGCGCGGGACAATGGTCGCCTTGTGGACGGGATCGGCCATCTTGACGTTCATGGCGACGATGGCGTGGCCGGCCTCGTGATAGGCTGTCAGGCGACGCTCTTCCTCGTTCATGGCCATGGACTTGCGCTCGGCGCCCATCATGACCTTGTCCTTGGCGTCCTCGAAGTCGCGGTGCGTGACCATGCGACGGTCCTTGCGCGCCGCCATCAGGGCCGCCTCATTGACCAGATTGGCCAGGTCGGCGCCGGAGAAGCCGGGGGTTCCGCGCGCGATGGTCTTGACCGCGACGTCCGCCGCCAGAGGCACATCCTTCATGTGGACGCGCAGGATCTTCTCACGGCCCGAGACATCGGGATTGGGCACCACGACCTGACGGTCGAAGCGGCCGGGACGCAGCAGGGCCGGGTCCAGCACGTCGGGACGGTTGGTCGCCGCGATCAGGATGATGCCTTCGTTGGATTCGAAGCCGTCCATCTCGACGAGCAACTGGTTCAGGGTCTGCTCGCGCTCGTCATTGCCGCCGCCCAGACCGGCGCCGCGGTGACGACCGACGGCGTCGATCTCGTCGATGAAGATGATGCAGGGCGCATTCTTCTTCGCTTGTTCGAACATGTCGCGCACGCGGCTGGCGCCGACGCCGACGAACATTTCGACGAAGTCCGAGCCGGAGATGGAGAAGAAGGGCACGCCCGCCTCACCGGCCACGGCGCGGGCCAGAAGCGTCTTGCCGGTGCCGGGAGGGCCGACCAGCAGGGCACCCTTGGGAATCTTGCCGCCCAGGCGCTGGAACTTGCCGGGATCCTTCAGGAAGTCGACGACTTCGGTCAGTTCTTCCTTGGCCTCGTCAACGCCCGCGACGTCGTCGAAGGTCTTGCGACCCTTGTGCTCGGTCAGCAGCTTGGCCTTGGACTTGCCGAAGCCCATCGCGCCCTTGGCGCCACCCTGCATCTGACGCATGATCAGCAGATAGAAGCCGATGATCAGCAGGATCGGCAGGGCCCCGATCAGGATGCTCAGCCAGATGGACTGGCTGGTGCCCTGCGGATCGACGTCGGCCCCGGCGACCGCGATGCTTTCCAGCAGCTCGGCGTTCGGCAGGGGGGTGATCACCGTCACGACCTGATTGTCGCGCAGGGTGACCTTCAGCTTCTCGCCGCGGGACTCGACCTTGGCGATCTGATTGGCGTCACGCGCCTTCAGCAGGTTGGAGAACGACATCTCGGCCGGACGCTGCGCGGCCTTCTGGCCCGGCATGGGGGTGTTGCCCCCGCCGCCAAAGGCCATGAACAGCGTCAGCGCGCCCAGAATGATGACGCCCCAGATGGCGAAATTGCGCAGATTCATTCTCGTCTCGATCCCTTGGGACGCCAGTCTGTCCCGTCAGTCTGTGATGTCAGCACCCGAAATAGGCGTTTCCGGGTCGCTGCGCCATGGTTCGCTCAGGACAGATGGCGCTCATGCGTCACTGCGTCCAGTGCCAGCGCCAGCCTCTGTTCGACCAGGCACCGCGCCTGGCCTGTAGTGCCTGCAAGAACCGGGGCATCCGAACCGTTCCGGATCAGTACAGGTCGGGTGGGCCGCGCGGCAGGTGCTAAGGACTTGAGCACCGCACGGTCGGCCTCGGACAGAGCGGCCATTCGCCCTGCGGCGGCGGTGACGGTCCAGCCGGCTTCATCGACCGTGATGGCCCAGCGACCGTCCCAGACGGCCTCGATACCGGGAGTCAGGGCGATGGCGAGCGGCGGGCGGCGGGTGAATTCGCCGGCCTCGCGGTGGATATTGATGTAGTCGGTTTTGGCGTCGATCCGAGCACCGCTGAGGGTGGTGGTGAAGGCATCGGGGGTGGCCAGGCGCTTCATGAGGGCAGCGAGACGGTCACCGCGCGGCATACGGTCGGAACCACCCGCGCAGACCATGGCGGCGGCGAGGGTCGAGGTCGAGAGGGTGCGGTCGAAAACCAGCACACCCTCTCCCGAGGGGAGAGGGCTTGAGCGCACGGCAGCGGAGCTGTCGTTCTGGCGCGAAAGGGTGAGGGTGTCAGGTGCCAAGGTCGTCAAACACCGTAACCCCTCATCCGAGGGGGCTGTCGCCCCCCCACCTTCTCCCAACGGGAGAAGGAAGCCACGCGCGCGACTTCTCGCATATTTGAGGTCTTCGTTCGCAGGATCATCGATCCAGTCCGCGCCCTGCGCCGTCAGCCAGTCCCGCAAGGTCTTCCGCCGGACATCCAGCATGGGCCGCAGCAGCATCAGTCCGCGACCCTCCGGCCAGACGGGGGAGGGCGACCATTCCCGCACCCGCCCCAGGGTCGAACCTTCGGCCCGCATCCAGTCTGCTTCAGCGACATCGTCGGCGGTTTGGCCCAGCAGGATGACGCGGGCCCCGGCCGCGCGGGCCGCCTCGGCCAGCAGGGCATGGCGGGCGCGGCGGGCGGCGGCGGGCAGGCCGGTGACCGGTTTGGGCCCCTGCCATGTCAGCCCGTGCCAGTCGGCCCCCTCGGCCAGGGCGGCGTCACGGGCGAAGGCCGTCCAGTGTGCGCTGTCGGGATTGAGTGCGTGATCGACCGTCAGGGCCAGGACGCGGCGACCGTTGGTCTGCGCCCAGGCCGAGGCTAGTTTCAGCAGGGCGCGGGAATCGCTGCCGCCCGACAGGCCGAGAGCCAGCGGGGCGTCGGTGCCGGTCTGAAGCTTGGCGCTCAGGCGATCGAGCACGCTGGCAAA
The DNA here is from genome assembly GCF_016463295.1 of Brevundimonas sp. Classification (GTDB taxonomy): domain Bacteria; phylum Pseudomonadota; class Alphaproteobacteria; order Caulobacterales; family Caulobacteraceae; genus Brevundimonas. The sequence continues at coordinate 4,832 of NZ_JAEMRO010000084.1, read as the reverse complement.
GGCGTGGTTCGCGTCGGCAGGCGGGGTCAGGTGCACTCCGCGTCGGACCGCACCCGCGCAGCCACGGCCCGCAGATCCTGGGACGCGCGGGCATTGTAGCGTCGGGTGAACTCGCCAAGCGCCGCACAGGCCTCGGCCGGGCGCTGGGTCGCCGCCAGACCGCGGGCCAGTTTCAGCGTGACTTCTCCGGCCCAGGCGTCTGTCGGCCATCCGCGCAGGGCACGGGCATAGGCGGAGACGGCGGCCCCCTGGTCACCCGCTGCACGCACCGCGTCACCGATGCGCCATTCGGCCTCGCGGCTTTCGGCGGTATTGGGCCAGTTGGCGATGACGCGCTCCAGCGCCTCCAGCCCGCCCTGTCGGTTGACGGTCACGAGCGTGCGGGCGGCGGCCAGGTCGCTGGCGGCGCTGCCGGTGGGCGAGGCGGCGGCCTGCTCGGCCTGGGCCTGACGCTCGGCGGCGGCAGCCTGGGCGGCGGTCTCCATTGTGCGCAGGCGACCCTCGGCATCGCGAAGGCGGGTGCCGAGGGCGGCGTTGTCGCGCTGGCTCTCGTCCAGCTGGAAGCTGAGGCGCTCCAGATCGCCGTTGACGCGCTGGACGGTGGCTTCGAGATCGCGCAGGCGGCGGTCCATGATGCCGACCTGACCTTGCAGGGCGATGACCTCCGGGTCGGGCTCGACCAGCACCGGCTGACCGGCGGCGTTGCGCTGAGTCACCGCTCGCTCCAGACGGCGGACATTGCGATCCAGCTGTTCCAGGCGACGGTTGTCCCACTGCACGGCCGGCAGGGGTGCGGTCTGGGCCACCACGGTGGTTGTGCCAGCGATCAGAACCAGGCCGAGCACGGTCAGGACGGCGTTGCGGGGGCGGAAAAGGGCAGGTCGCTTCATGCCCCTGTCGTCCCACCGATTTGCGGCGTCTGCAAGGCCGCGTCAGGCCCCCAGCCCCAGCATGATGATCGCCAGGATAAACAGGGTCAGCACGATGGTGCAGAAGATCAGCAGGGCAAAGGTGCGCCACAGGGCCGAGAAGATGCGAAGGCTGTAGGTGCCCTTCAGCTGTGCGAACATGTGCACGGGTACCCACAGCATCAGCACCGTACTCAACGTTCCACCCACGGCCGCCCGCCATCCCTGGCCCGCACCGCTGATGGCCCCCGCCGCCATCAGGCCCAGACCCAGCAGGGCCATGAAGGTCAGCGAGTAGAGGACGAAGACGCCGTGATCGTACCAGGTAAATCCGCGCTTCCAGAGGAACAGCAACCAGACGAAAGGAATGGAAAGGGGCACCAGCAGGAAGGCGAATTTGTAGAGCGTCTGCTGCACCTTGTAGAGGGCGAAGTCCGGGTTGGAGAGCTTGTGCAGGATCTTGGTCTGCATCTTCTTGTCACCGACGCCGACGTTGACGCGGTCGTCGTGAACCGCGTCGGCAATCTCCGCCTGCCAGCTACCGGCTGCGAGACCATCCGGGCGCGGACCGCTGGTCTTGGCCGCCTCGAGATTTTGCAGGCGAAGCTGGGCTCCCGCGAGCGTATTCTTGTAGACATCCAAGGTCGCGGCGCTGCCGGGTGTGCCAGCCTGCGCACTGCGTTCAGCCTCGGCGACCAGGGTCTCGGCCTCTGCAACCGTCTGGCGCGCCTCGACGATACGCTCGTCGAGCGAGCGCTGGTTGACGTTGACCACGGAACCACCGCCAAAGCTCATGATGAAGAACATCACGAAGACGGTGAACAGAAACATGGCCAGGGGCGAGATGTAGCGGGTCCGCTTGCCCTGGATCCATTCGCGCGTCAGCCGGCCGGGGTTGAACGCCAGCAGGGGCAGGGTCCGCCAGATGCGGGCGTCGAAATGCATGACGCCGTGCAGGACTTCCTCGACCAGATGCAGCAGGGTGCGGTGCACATGGGTTGGCTGGCCGCAGTTGGAGCAGAACTTCCCGCTGACCGGCTCACCGCAATCGGAGCAGAGGCGGGTCTGCTCGCCGGCCTCGCCGGTCGGCCTTTCGACGGCCTTGGCGATCAGTCCGCCCGTGACCGCGCCGCCTGCTGCCTCGATGTCCACGCGCCACTCCCCCAAGCCGACGGCGGCACCTTACGGCTTCGCTTGATCGGGCGGAATACGCAGGCGCAACAAAAAAGGCACCGGCCGGAGCCGATGCCTTTTTCAAGGTTCAGATCGTTGCCGTCAGATCAGCGCATCGCGCCCGAGACGATGGCCGTGTGGCCGTTGCGGTTGCGGGCGAAGGCGTCCTCGGTCGAGCCGGCGGCGATCGGACGCTCCTTGCCGAAGCTGATGGTGTCGATGCGACCGGCGGGGATGCCGCGCTGGACCAGATAGGTGCGGATCGACTCGGCGCGGCGCGCGCCCAGGGCCAGATTGTATTCGGCGGTGCCGCGTTCATCGGCATTGCCCTCGATGCGGACCGTCACCTGCGGATAGCGCTGCAGCCAGGCGGCCTGGGCGTCCAGACGCGGCATGGCGTCGGAGCGGACCTCATAGCTGTCCAGATCGAAATAGATGCGGTCGCCGACGTTGACGACGAAGTCCTGCTCCGAACCGGCGGCGGGTGCGCCAAGGTTGCCGCCGTCCACATTGCCGGTGCCGGCGCCGGGATAGACAGGGTTGTTGGCGGGCGGCACTTCGTTGCCGGCGCCCGTATCGGCGGGCCGGCGCGGGGTGCAGGCGGCGATGGCCGTCACGGCGACGCCGACGGCGGCGATACGCATCAGGTTCGAGGTCTTCATCATGGGACGTCTCCTAGATCTTCGGGCCGAGGGCTCAGCTTGGCTGTATGAACCGAATAGGGCCGGTTCGTGTCATGGGGAACCGGGGTAACGCGGGTTTGAACGATTAGGCTCCCACCGGTTCCTGATTTGAAGCGGTCAGGCCGGACAGGCGTCCGCGCCGCGACCGCCCAGATTGGTGGGTTGTTCGTCCAGCAGGGGCGACCAGGCCGGGCTGCTGCCGCGACCGGTATAGCCGGACTGAGAGATCACCCGGCCCGACAGGTCCACGGTCCACAGACGGGTGTCGCCACCCGGGCTCTGGCGCGCGAACATGATGTAGCGGCCATTGGGGGCCCAGGAGGGACCCTCCTCGAAATAGCTGGAAGACAGGATGCGCTCGCCCGAGCCGTCTGCATTCATGACCCCGGTCGAGAAGCGGCCGCCGCTCTGTTTGGTGAAGGCGATCAGGTCGCCGCGCGGGCTCCAGTTCGGGGCGGTATACAGGCCGCCGCCGCGGGCGATGGCCCGCTGGCCCGAGCCGTCCGAGCGCATGACATAGATGCGCGCACTGCCCGACCTGTCGGAGGTGAAGGCGATCTGGCTGCCGTCGGGGTTGAAGGTGGGCGAGGTGTCGATGCCCGGATCGCTGGTCAGGCGACGCACCTGACGGCTGGACAGATCCATAACGTAGATGTCGGTATTGCCGCCCCGGATGATGGAGAAGGCGATCTTCGACCCGTCGTTGGAGAAGCGGGGGGCCAGCACCTGACCGTCGAACTCACCCAAGCTTTCGCGACGGCCCGTGCTGAGATTGTACAGATAGATGCGGCTGTAGTCCTTGCCGAGCGCGACATAGGTGACCTCGTTCGGGTCGTGCAGCGAGAAGCGCGGCGACATGATGATCTCGGAGCCATCCGTCAGATACTGCGGATTGAACCCATCCTGATCCGAAATGGTCAGGCGCGACAGGCGGTTCAGCTGGGTCCCGCTTTCCGAGACGAACAGCACGCGGCTGTCGAACAGGCCGGTCTCGCCGGTCATGCGCTGATAGATCAGGTCCGCGATCTTGTGCCCGATCCGGCGCCACTGCTCGGGCGTGGCGGTGAACTGGTACGAAACCAGCTGGCACTGGCGATAGGGGTCGTACAGGCGAAAGCCGAAGTCGTTGCGGCCATCCGGGCGGGGCGTCACAGCACCGTACAGGACAGCCTGAGCGCCGATGGAGGTCCACTGAGGAAAGTTCGGCGCATTGGCCAGGGTCAGTCCGGTTTCGACGAAGCTGTTCGGATCCAGCGGCTGGAAATAGCCGGTGCGACGCAGGTCCTCGCGGATCACGTTGCCGACGTCCGAGCCGTTCGGGCCATTGAAGTTGACCACGGCGATCTGGAGCGGTCGCAGGACGCCCTGGTCGATCTCGACCTCGACGGGACCACCGGTAGGAGGGGTCTGCGGCGTCTGGGCGGAGGCGGCACTGGTGGCCAGGGCGACGATGGCGACGCCGGCCAAAAGTCTGTTCAGACGCATGAATTCAAGCTCCCGCAGTTGGGTGGTCGTTTCGGTCGGCCGGGCCGTCGAGGACACACGACGCCAGCATGGCCGGGATTGGGGCGACTTTGGGACAGCCAAGCTGTGCTGTCACCCCGGTGGCGGAAACGTGACCCGTCCTCACCGGTTCCGGCATGCGCGCTCGGTATTGAACGTCGGGCGAAAGGCTCCGCCTGGAAAGTCGTCCGGAACGTCGAACGGCGCGGTCTGGCGGATAGCGCGGACGGCCGCGTCGGCGGCGGCCCGCCAGACAGGGTCGCTGCGTGCGCCGATCAGGTCCGGGCCGTCCGTGATCCGGCCGCGGGCGTCGATCGTCACATCCATCTGGATACGCAGGTCACGCGCCCCGGGGATATCGCAAGGCAGGGTCCAGTTCGGATAGACCTGATTGAAGATGGCCGTGATCTGGGGGCCAGTCGCCTGCGGGGCCGTGCCGCGTCCCTGCTGACCCGTGCGGGGCCGGTTGCCGGGGGCCGTCGCCGTGCGGGGCGGGCCGGACAGGGCGTCCAGATCGAGCGCGGGCTGGTTGCGCGGAGGGGTCGCCGGGCGCTGGGCCGGGGGG
>NZ_JAEMRO010000083.1 GCF_016463295.1 Brevundimonas sp. | reverse complement strand
GCCTCCGCCGCCGCCGCCGTCGTGCTGTGGCCAGCCGCCTTCACCGCCCTTTGGCGGTGGAAACTTCGGCGTGAACGTCAATGTCAACGTCAATGGCAATGCGAACGGCAATGCCAATGCCAACTCCAACGCCAATTCGAACGCCGGCCGCGGCTTTATCGGCGCGCGCTCCGGTGGCGGCTTCTACGGCGGGGGTGGCGGTGGATCGGCCTATGTCACGGTTGACCAGCCCTATCCGACCACGATCAATGGCCTGAACGTCGAGGGCGGGGTGGCCCGCCGGATGGAGCGCGTAGCCTTCGAGGCGCGTCGCCGCGTCGAGAAGCGTGTGGTCATCCAGGCCTTCTGCATCGACGCCCGCAATGTGCCGCATCCTGCCTCGCAGGTGCGTCCCGGCCGCGACGTGGGTCTGGACTATGAGGGTGAGCTGTATCGCTGCCTGGCCGGAACCTATCTGCAGGCGACGATCGCGGACTATACCGGCGAGATCGACTTCAACCACGGCGAGAGCCTGCGTTGCGAGCGCGGCCAAGCCCTTTGGTTCGGTAACGGCGGCACGGTCGAGTGCCGGACCCAGAAGGCTGAGCGCGACTGCAACGAGCGGTCATTGCTGCGCCGCTATGGGGCCGGGGTGAAGATCCTGACCATGTTCCGCGAGGAAACCTATACCGACTATCGCGAGGAATGGGTCGAGGAGGCCGCCGCCATGGTGTCCGGCGCGACCATGACCCTGGATGGCGGCGTCGGTGGCCGCGTATTCTGAACGGGCGTGAATACGGCGTTCAGGTGCGGGTCAGCCGTACCGGCTTAGAGCTACAGCGTCGGCTTCGTCGACGATCCTGAGAAACGAACTGGCCCCGGTGGAGCGATCCACCGGGGCCTTTTTTCGTCCGAGCGGGACCGGGCTTTACTGGGCGGCAGGTGCCGCCGCGGCAGGCGTGGCCGTGGCAGGGGCCGCCGGATTGTCCGAGGTGATGGTCAGACGCCAGGCCTTGTCGGCGGTCAGATACTGACGCGCCAGGCGCTGGATATCCGCAGGCGTGGCCGATTCCAGGTCCGCGACATGGGACCGGATCTCGTCGAACGTCTCTGGCGTGCGACCGGCATCGGCCAGCTGGGTGATCCAGTAGCCGTTGTCGGCCTGACTGCGCCGCACCGACTCGACCACAGGGGCACGGGCCCGCAGCAGTTCGTCATCGGTGATGGGCGTGTCGCGCAGGCTGGCGGCGATGCTGTCGAAGGCTCCGAACAGGGTCGGAAGCGTTTCGGGGCGGGTCTCGGCCAGCATGATCTGGAAGCCGTAATCCGGGAAGACAGACGACGAGTTGGCGGCGGAGCCTGGCGAATAGGCGATCCCCAGCTTCTCACGCACCTCCTCATTCAGCCGCAGCTGGATGACGGCGTTCAGGATCGACAGCTGACGCGCCTCCAGCCGGTCGCCGATGGCGTCCGTCGTAGGCCAGCCGATGAGGCCGATGGCCTGCTCGCCCGGGCCGTCATGCTTGAGCTGAACGGGCTCGGTCGTCGGGGCGGGGAAGCGACGCACCGCCGAGGCCGCCGGTGGCTGGGGCAGGGGACCGCGGTCGGGCAGGGCACCGAAGGTATTCGACACCGTGGCGATGGCGTCCTCCACCGTCACATCGCCGACCATGACGATGTCGATGGGGCCGCGTGCACGGCCCTCGGTCACACCGGCCCTGACCTCGTCGATGGTCATGGCGGCGACTTCCTCGACCGTCGGGGTCGCGTCGCGTTTGTCGCCGCTGGCCAGCAGTTCGCCCAGGTTTTGTCCCAGCACGCCGCCGGGCGTGGCGCGGCCTTGCGCCAGTTGGGCCGGGAACTGGCTGCGGGTCTGTTCGAACGGCGCGGCGCGCAGGCCTGGGTCGACCAGATAGGCGGTGAGGGCCTGCATCTGCAGCTGCAGATCCTCGGGGCGGGTCGTGCCGCTGAGGGTATAGGCATCGGTCCCCAGGCCGGCGTTGACGCTGTAGGTCTTGCCGCTGAGGACACGCGTCAGCTGGTCCACGGTCAGCTTGGACGTGCCGCCCGGACCCATGACGGAGTTGGCGAAGGTCAGAGCGGTGACTCGGTCGGTCGGCAGCGCCAGTTCACCGATGCCGGTCCGAACGTTGACCAGGATCTGGTTCTCGCGGAACTCCGTCGGCTTGACGAACAGGCGCACGCCATTGGGGAAATCGACGCGGGTGACGCCCAAATCTGCCACTTCGGTGCGGCTGGCGGGCTGGGTCGGCGTGCCGAAGTCGGTATAGGGCCATTCCAGAGCCGCCTCGGCGGCACGGGCGGCGACCGGCGTCTGGCGCGAGGCCTCGAGCGCAGCCGTGACGGCCGCCTCTCCGCCCTCGATGGGGACGGGCGTGGTGACCATGACGACCGGGCCTTGACCTTCGAAGACCGGGCGGACGGCGGCATTGACCTGATCGACGGTCAGGCCTTCGACCACGGCGTTGAAGAGCTCAAGGTTGGTGGCCGGAGACGAGAAGACGGTCTGGCTGTTGACCGCACCGACCAGTCCGTTGGCCAGGGCCGGGGTGGAGCGGGTGGCGGCGGCGGTCACCGCATTGGTCAGGGCCGTGCGCGTGTCGGTGATTTCGCGCTGAAGTTCGGCCTCGGTCACGCCAAACTGGACCAGGCGACGCTGCTCCTGCTCGACCGCCTCCATGGCGCGGTTCAGGCCGCCGGGGTTGAAGGCCGCGAACAGGCCGCCCAGGTCCAGACTGTCCAGGAAGGTGCTGCTAGACGCGCCCGCCGCCAGAAAGGGCGGGTTGTCGGCGCGGGCCATCTCGCCGAGACGACGGTTCAGGACGGCCAGACCCAGACTACGCACCAGGGATTCGCGGCGCTCGGCCACGCTGTCGGGATCCAGATCGGGGTTGCGGATCCAGCTGATCTGGACGGTCGATTGCACGCCAGGCTCGACCAGGATGCGGGTTTCCGGTCCGCGCTGGGCGGGTGTGCCCAGGTCGGGATCGGGCGCAGCCTCGCCCCGTGGCTGCCAGCTTTCGAAATTAGCCCGGATCTTGGCCTCCATCTGATCGACGTCGAAATCGCCGACGGCGACGAAGGTGGCGCGGTTCGGGCGATAATAGCCGCGATAGAAGTCGACGAAGCGCTGCTGGGGCGCGGTGCGGATGATGTTCAGATCACCGCCGATCTTGCGGTTGGCCAGGCGCTGGCCTGGCGCGATCAGGGCCAGTTGCGTGTCCTGAATGCGTTGCTGGGGCGTGTCGCGGGTCCGCAGCTCGCCCTCGATGACGCCCCGTTCCGCGTCGACGGCGGCGGGATCGAACAGCGCTTCGGATACCTGTTCGCGCATGATGCGCAGGGAGGCATCCACGGTCTCGTCGTTCGTGCGGGGCAGTTCCAGGATGTAGATGGTCTGGTCGAAGCCGGTGGAGGCATTGGTGTCGGCCCCGAAGGCCAGGCCCAGACGCTCCAGAATGCGCAGCAGTTCGTTCTCGGGAATGTTGGTCGTGCCGTTGAAGACCATGTGTTCGGTGAAATGGGCCAGACCCAGCTGGTCGTCCGCCTCCATCAGCGAACCGGCGTCGATGCGCAGGCGGAAGGAGGCCTGGCCGGCGGGCGTTGCGTTGCGCAGGATCGCGTACTGCATGCCGTTGGGCAGGGTGCCGAAGCGGACGTTGCTGTCGGCGGGGATGTCGCTGGAGCCTTGCGCGAACGGATCGGTCGGGGCCTGGGCCTGAGCCAGGGCCGGGGCGGCGGTGATCAGGACGCTGGCCGAGGCGGCGACCAGCAGAAGCAGGCGGCGAGGGGAACGCATCAACAGTCTCTTTCCATAGGCGCAAGGGGCCCGCGGGCCGCGCCGGTCAAGGGTCAGGGACTATGGCGAGAAGGTGTCGAAGTCCCGGGGACACCTTTCGGTGACAAGGAGACTTGACGCAAGTTACCGAATGTTAATTTCCGGGGCGCGAGACGTAGAAGGTGGCCGAGTTGCCGGTGGCATTGGCCCCCGTGATCACGGCGCGGCCCGAGCCGGCGACGGTCGTATTGGCCGTGGCGGACACATTGCCTTCGTTCGTCTGGCTGTTGCGAACTTCCATATAGCCGTTGCAGGTCGAGCAGCCGTAGCCGGTGACGGTGTTGCCCACGGCATCGGCCCCGACATAGACGTCATAGCCATTGGTGCCGCTGAAGGTGGCCGTGGAATCGACGCCGCCGGTGTTAAGCTGGGTATTGTCCAGCTCCAGATAGATGTCGTTGTTGCCGACCGACAGATCATTGCCTGCCGCGCGCGACGAGGCCGTGGCCGCGCCATAGTCGAAGGCGGTGGTCAGGGCCGAGGAGCGGACGAAGCTGCCGTTCTGCTGATCCGAGGCGACGACGACGCTGCCGCCCTGATTATACAGATTGGCCTGGTTGGCGCTGGCGCGGGCGCGGGCGGCCAGGTCCCAGGCGTTGCCGGCGTTGGAGCTGGCCTCGGCCTCGATGAAGTCGCCGGTCGAGCGTTGGCCGATGGTCAGGTTCTGGCCCGAGGTCTGGCCGGAGTTGACCTCGACCGCATTGGCGATGGCCTGGCTGGTCACACCTGCGGTCGCGGGTATGTATTGGGCCTGGATGCGGCCGAACGAGCGGACGGTGGCGGAGGACGACTGATCGACGGAGCCGTCGATGAAGGCCCCTTCGCCGTAGGCGGCCACGGTGTTGGAGATGGCGGTGGCATTGACGTTGGCCCCGCCGAGCAGGCGAGCCGTACCTGCAGGTCCGACCTCGGTGGTCGCGCTGACCAGAACGCCGGTGTTTGCCTGGGTCGCGTCGAGCGTCACGTCAGCCCCATAGCCGCTGGCGGCCAGATAGTTGCCGGCGGCCTGGCTCGTGGCATTGATCACGCCATAGGTGTCGCCAGAGGCATCGATGTCGGTGCGGGCGACCGAATCGCCGCGCATGTCCTGGGTCGAGCTGACCGTGACACTGCCGTTATAGACCGCGCCGCTGATCGTATTGCCCTGGGCCACGGTGGTGACCGTGACCTGTTCCTGGGCATTGACCACGTTCAGCGTCTGGCCCGCGATGACATCGCCCAGTTGCAGCTGATTGTTCAGGACGACGCTGTCATCCTGGGGCGGGGGAGGCGTTTGCGCGCAGGCGTCAGTAGCGACTGCGGCGAACATCGCCGTCGCGAGCATCGTGCCAGCGAGACGGATCCGCTCGTGTTGCGCCATTGTTCGTGTCCGTGTTGGGGTAGGCGGGGTAGTAGCCGCCGGTCGGGCCGACCGTGCCGCCCAGAGGATCGGGGCCCGCCGACAGGCAGACCTCCGGTCCAGGAGCGCCATACAGATTGGCCATGAATTCGACGGTCGCGCGCTCGATCAGGGCCCGCACCGCCAGCTGAACAGGCTCCAGCCCGCCTTCGCCCGCCGAGATGTCGAAGACGTTGCCGTTCAGGAAGTCGAAGACGCCGGCCGAGATCTCGCGCCCGATGATCTGCTTCTGATAGGAGACGACATCGACGACCTCCATCGTCTGGGTCTGCACCAGACGCAGGTCGATGGCGACGTTCATCACATAGGACTTGCCGCTGAAGGCGGTCGACAGGGGCGTCGAGGTCTCGACCTGACCGGCCCCCATGTCGAAGCCGCCGGAGCGGATGTTGTAGTTCACCTCGGTGATGCCGCCGACGACGAAGAAGTCGGAACCCGGCACCTGGCCGGCGATGATCCGGCGATATTCAGTGTCGCCCGTATCTGTGGCCTGATCGCCGATGAGGCGGTTGTTGGCGTAGCGCAGCTCCATCTCCGAGACGGAGGTGTCGTAGCGTTCGACGATGTGTGCGCCGGACTTGGCCAGGGCGCTCATGGCCATCAGGGAGGCCCCGCCGGTGATCTGGCGGCCGCCGTCGGCCGAGACCGTGCCGGTGTAGTCGCTGATCCGGCCCACGGCCATGCGTGGCGAGGGCAGATTATAGCGGCGGGCATAGTCGGCCATGCAGTAGAGCGCGGCGGAATAGGGGGTCGGGTTGGCCGTCACCGGCGCATTCCCGATCGGTGTCGCATAGCGCCCGCTGGAATCGGCCGTGGCCGAGATACAGCCACCGAGCAGGGCTGCGGTCGCGCAGGCGACACCGGCGATGCGCACGCGGCGCGAGATGGAGCCTACGCTCATGGAAGCCTCAGTGTGCCGTTCAGGCTGGTCCCGGCATTGACGTTGCCGTTGTTGACCTGACGCGAGTTGACGATGACGACATTGTTGTTGCCCTGAACCACGACGTTCAGATTGTTGCCGATGGCCGTGGAGCCACCGATGGCCGTGCCGCCCGCACCCTGGCCCGCACCGGCATAGGCCGAGGCGACGCCGCCGGACTGGCTGGAATAGGCGCTGGCCCCGGACTGGATCAGCCCATCGACGATCAGGCGGTTGCCGTTGGCATCCCGCGTCGAGCCGGTCTGAGCCTGGCTGGTGGTGTAGCGTGAGCCGCCGTAGCCGGACTGGTAGTTGGCCATGCCGGTCGAACCCGCCGACTGGGCGGTGGCGGCGGCCGGGAGCGCCAGCAAGGCGATCGCCGCCACGGGCAGAATGGAGCGGATGGGCATGAGCAATCCTCGGGCCAAAACGACGCGGGTCGCACAAGACCCTGTGTGCCACTCTGGAGCATGGTTATTAAGAACCGCTTGCCATGGTGAACATCGTTGTGATTCAGCGGTCTGAGCCGCGCGGAGACATCCCCTGACCGACCGTCCCGAACCGCCGATCTTCAATGCGCCGCTGGTGGCGGTGCTGCTGGTCGCGTCCATGCCGGCGCTGTATCTCATGCAGACGAACTTGCCGGATGGGGGGCTGTCGCTGGCGTTCCGGTCGTCGTCACTGGTGAGCGGCGGCTGGTGGCCCGGGGTTCTGACGTCGATGTTCGTTCACACCGGCTGGGGCCACGTCATCATGAATGCGCTGGCGGCCCTGGCCTTTGCACCGGCCGTCGCGCGGCTGTTTCCCGGCCTGCGCGGAGCAATGGTTTTTCTGCTGCTCTATATAATGTGTGGGATCGCCGCGACGGTGGGCTACGGCCTGCTGTATTTGGACAGTTCGGTGCCGGTATTGGGAGCTTCCGGGGCCGTGTTCGGTCTGATGGGTGCGGCGCTGCGGTTTCTGGGTCGCCGGGGCAGGGGACCCGTTGCGCTGACCAACAAGCGATTCCTGAAGACTTCGGCGATTCTGATGGCGGTGAATGCGGCCACGGGCCTGATCGGTTTCGCGCCGGGTATGGAAGGTGTCCAGATCGCCTGGGAGGCGCATGCCATAGGGTATGTGGGGGGCGCGCTGCTGATAGGGCCGTGGTTCGCCTGGTTTGCGCCGAAACCGGACCAGTTTGATTCCTGGGGCAATGTGAGCGAACCTCACGCCTGATGCGGTCCGTCCGCGGCCGCGCGATAGACCCGGGGAGGGTATGCCGATGCTGGTCGCCGAGATTCTCAAGGACAAGGGCGAGGCTGTCTTTGTCATCCGTCCGGATCTGCGCCTGTCCGATGCCTGTGCCGAGCTGGATCGGCGGCGCGTAGGCGCTCTGATCATCTGCGATGAGGACAAGGTAGTCGGCGTCCTGTCAGAGCGCGACGTGGTTCGCGCGGTCGCCAGGGACGGGGTTGCCGCTCTGGACCGCCCGGTATCCAGCTATATGAGCGGAGATGTCGTGTTCGCGGCCCCCGCGGAGGCGGTGGCGATCCTGATGGAGCGGATGACCGACCGCCGAATCCGTCATCTGCCCGTGCTGAGAGAGGGGCGACTGGCCGGCGTGATCTCCATCGGCGACGTGGTGAAGTGCCAGATCGCCGAAGCCACGCATGAAGCGGAATCCCTGCGAACCTATATAGGCGCTGGCTGAAGGCGGCACCGCGCCGCTGACCGACCGGGACTCTGCGAGAAACTTCACAAAAGGTGCGGATTCCGGTTGCGGACAAAACGGGCGCTGCGTATATCGCCGCCTCGCTCGGAAACGGGCCGGACGCCGGAGCGGCGGGGACGATAGTCCTTCCGCTCCACCGGGAAAAAAGAACCAATCGTTCTTGCTTCCTGAAGGGTCTTCGGTTAGGTTCCGCGCCTTCGATCGAATCGTCGGAAACGAAAAGAGGGAAGCCTCTCGGGCTTCTCCTGACGGTTTTGTGCGGCCCGGAAGTCCTGGATTTCCGATCTGCAGAATGGCTGAAAAGCCCGGTTGACTCGGAGAAACGGGGTCTTTAGACAGCCGCCTCCGCCGCCCTCCGGGGTGGATTTGCAGAGACCGGTTCTTCTTCAAAAAGAACCGCTTGACGCAGGAAAATGAGGCGCTAAACACCGCGCCTCACTCGTCTCCGGACGGGCCGCAGATTGAAAGGTTCTTCTTTAAAAAGAACCACTTGACGCGGAAAACTGAGGCGCTAAACACCGCGCCTCACTCGCCTTCGGGCGGGCCGCGGAAAAGAGGTTCTTCTAGAAAGAACCGCTTGACACGGAATACCGAGGCGACTACATCGCCGCCTCCGCCGCTCACCGGCGCTAAACAGTGGGGCCGGTTCTTCCGGTCTTGGTCTTTGAAATCGTTGATCTGGAAAGAGAAACGCAGGCGGCGGTGTCCTAGCGACGGTTCTTCGGAACTGTCTAACGACACTGACATCTGCGGTCTTTTTGAAAAGACACCATAAACGCCCGATCTTCGGATTGGTCGTTCGTGGGATCTCGTCAAAGAATACGTAGAACTAATGCCAATCGGTTTTCGAACCGATCTGCTTAGGTCAGATAGTCAACTCAACCTGAGAGTTTGATCCTGGCTCAGAGCGAACGCTGGC
>NZ_JAEMRO010000019.1 GCF_016463295.1 Brevundimonas sp. | reverse complement strand
ACGACGGCTCGGGCCTGCACCACATGGTCTATGAGGTGGTCGACAACGCCATCGATGAAGCGCTCGCCGGGCACGCCGATCTGGTCCAGGTCATCCTGAATGCCGACGGTTCGGTCACCGTGACCGACAACGGCCGTGGCATCCCGACAGACATCCACGGCGAAGAGGGCGTCTCGGCCGCCGAGGTCATCATGACCCAGCTGCACGCGGGCGGGAAGTTCGACCAGAACTCCTACAAGGTCTCCGGCGGCCTGCACGGCGTGGGCGTGTCAGTCGTCAATGCGCTCAGCGACTGGCTGAAGCTGAAGATCTACCGCAACGGCAAGCGCCACGAGATGAAGTTCGAGCGTGGCGACACGGTCGAAAGCCTGACCGTCACCGGCGACGCGCCCCTCCGCGAAACGGGCGACAAGGCCGGCCAGCCCCTGTCGGGCACCGAGGTCACCTTCTACCCGTCGGTCACGACCTTCAGCCACATCGACTTCGACCTGAAGACGCTGGAGCACCGTCTGCGCGAGCTGGCCTTTCTGAACTCGGGCGTTGTCATCAAGCTGCGCGACGATCGCGGGGCCGAACCGTTTGAGGAAATCCTGCATTACGAAGGCGGCGTCGAGGCTTTCGTGCGCCACCTGGACAAGTCCAAGACGCCGATCCTGAAGGACGTCATCGTCATTCGCGGCAAGAAGGAAGGGATCGAGATCGATCTCGCCCTGTGGTGGAACGACAGCTACCACGAGACCATGCTGTGCTTCACCAACAACATCCCCCAGCGGGATGGAGGCACCCACCTGTCGGCCTTCCGGGCCAGCCTGACCCGCGTCATGGGCGGCTATATCGACGCCGCCGGTGCCGCCAAGAAGGAGAAGGTCTCGGTTTCTGGCGAGGACGCCCGCGAGGGCCTGACCTGCGTTCTGTCGGTTAAGGTGCCGGACCCCAAATTCAGCTCCCAGACCAAGGACAAGCTGGTCTCGTCCGAAGTCCGCCCGGCCGTCGAGGGGCTGTGCTCGGAGGGGCTGTCGCAATGGTTCGAGGAACACCCCGCCGAGGCCAAACAGGTGGTCGCCAAGATCATCGAGGCCGCCGCCGCCCGCGAGGCGGCCCGCAAGGCGCGGGACCTGACGCGCCGCAAGACGGCGATGGAAATCTCCAGCCTGCCGGGCAAGCTGGCCGACTGTCAGGAACGCGATCCGGCCAAGTCCGAACTCTTCATCGTCGAGGGTGACTCCGCCGGCGGCTCGGCCAAACAGGCCCGCAACCGTGAAAACCAGGCGGTGCTTCCCCTGCGTGGCAAGATCCTGAACGTGGAACGCGCGCGCTTCGATCGCATGCTGTCGTCAGACCTGATCGGGACCCTTATTCTGGCGCTGGGCACCGGCATCGGCCGCGACGACTTTAACGCCGACAAGCTGCGCTATCACAAGATCATCCTGATGGCCGACGCCGACGTTGACGGCGCCCACATCCGGACCCTGCTCCTGACCTTCTTCTATCGCCAGATGCCCGAGTTGATCGAGCGCGGTCACGTCTACATCGCCCAGCCACCGCTCTATAAGGTCTCCAAGGGCAAGCAGTCGCGCTACCTCAAGGATCAGTCCGAGATGGACGCCTATCTGATCGAGGAAGGCTCGTCCGAGGCCGAACTGGACCTGCCGACAGGCGAGCGTCGCACCGGCATGGACCTGCAATCGCTGGTGCGCGAGGCCAAGGCGTTCAAGGCGGGTGTCGATCGCCTGTCGCAGCGCGCCCCGGCCTTCGCCATCGAACAGGCGGCCCTGGCCGGCCTGTTCGACGAAGAGGCGGCGGATCCGGCTCGCGCGGCGGCGCGTCTGAACCTCTATGCCGAGGAGGGCGACGGCGAATGGTCCGGTGCGCCCGGTGTGCAAGGCTCCGTGGTGTTCGAGCGGGTGCGACGTGCGGTAACGGAACGCATCGTGCTGGAGGAAACCCTGCTGCGCTCGCTGGACGCGCGTCGTCTGGCCGAACGCTCGGTCGCCTTCGACGGCCTGTTCGACAAACCCTCGACCTATCGCCGCAAGGACAAGTCGGTGACCATCCGCGGTCCGCTGGACCTGCTCGAGGCCGTTCTCGACGCGGGCAAGAAGGGCCTGGCCATCCAGCGCTACAAGGGTCTAGGCGAGATGAACCCCGAACAGCTGTGGGAGACGACCCTGGACGCCAATGCCCGCACGCTGCTGCAGGTGTCGGTCGAGCATCAGGAGGATGCGTCCGACCTGTTTGCCAAGCTGATGGGCGATGTGGTCGAACCGCGCCGCGAGTTCATCCAGGCCAATGCGCTGGACGCGGCCGTCGACGCCTGACGCCAACAGTCAGGTCGTGGGCAGGACCCGCCCCCCGTCGACAAAGGCCTTGATCGAGGGCCAGGTCGGCGGGTCGGCGCGGACACCGTCGCAGGCGACCTGTTTGAGGAAGTCCGGCAGGGTATTGGAGCGGATCGGTTCCCAGCTGCCACCCTCTTCCGGGATGCGGTCGGCTTCCGCTCCATCCTCGCCGTATTCGACGATGCCGGCGGTGCGCCACTGGCTGGCGGCACATTTGAACTCATAGGTCTCGACCGAATGGCTGTAGTCGCCCGCCTCACCCCGGCGCGAAACGGTCGCCACGGGCACGGTAGTGATCTCGCCGTTGACGACAATGCCGTCGACCTCGACCATGAAGGCGCTGTTGGGACTGCGGGAGACCGTGTTCCAATCCTCTGCCGCCACCGGCGCGGTCAGGCTCATCGCGATGGCTGCGGCAAGCAGTGACGTTTTCATGACCTTCTCCCCGTTCCCGGAGCTAATCTTGCGCCACATCCGGCCCTTGGCAAGAGGGCGGTGTCAGCCGACCAGATAGGCCGCGCCGCCATCCGCCGGGCACGTCGCGCCATGCACCGTGACGTCGGCCTCGCCGAACGACAGGCCCAGCGTGTCCAGCACGCCGTTGACCACACCATCCAGAACCGGGCCGAGCGGGGCCAGCAGAGCGTTCAGCGACTGGGTCAGATTCCCTAGTCCCAGGCCCAGACCGATAACCTTCACATCCAGCGACAACCGCCCCAACAGCGACGATACCGCCCCGGATGTGAACCCGGTGGATTTCACGGTCTGTGGCGTCTGGCCTGCAATATGGCTTTCGCTGAAGTTCACGGGCTTGAAGCCCTGATCGGCGGCTTCCACATCGGCCGAGCCTTTCACCGTCACCAGATTGGCGACATTGACCAGCGATGCGGGCTGCACCACCGGGGCGGCCTTGAAGTCGTTCAAGGCGGCCACATTGGTCGAACCGATGCGGGCTCTCGCCACGCCTGGCCTGACGCCGACCTGGACCGCACGCGATCCCTCGCAATCGATCCTGTTCAGCCGGGCTTCGGACGAAGCCAGTTCAACCAGCAGCGGCACCTTGACCTGGGCCAGGCCTGCCAGGCTCTGGGCCGTGCGCGCCTCGACATACAGACGCGCCTGGGCGGTACGAATGACGGGTTCGCCGTTCTTGGCCACCGCCATCCAGGGCGAGCGGTTCGGACGCTCGCCGATCGCCAGCCAGACATCCAGATCGGCCAGACCGGCCCTGGCCCCGAGGTCCAGTTTCACCTGACGGTCGCCACCCGACAGTTCGATCATGGCATTGGCCAGGTCCAGGGCCGAGACGCCGACGTCCAGCCCCCCGCGCAGCCCCTGTTCCGCACCGGCTTCGGCCCCGATCAACTGGCCCACACGAAATGTCTGCCCATCCGCCGCGCGGGCCAGTCGGTTTAATCCGCTGTCGGCGCCCTCACTGACCGTTTCGAGAATGCGCAGGGCATCGCCCGCATCGACCTCCTGATCCAGAAGGGTGTCATAGTCGCCGACCGTCACGCCGGCATGCGTCGCCAGTGCATCGGTAAAGCCCAGCAGATCGACCTTCACATCGGCCAGGGCGCGATAGTCCAGCAGGCTCAGTGACACCTCGCTGCCGGTCAGGCCGCTTAGCACCTGATTGGCGACCCCGCCGTTCAAGGAGGCCAGGCGCGAACCGATCGACAGGGTCGCCAGGGGTTCCGAAGCCCGCACCGCGGCCGTGCCGGTTCGGGTCACCTCGACACGGTCCTTGCCCATGACCCAGCCGGCGAACCAGACCCGGGCCGGAATGGTCACCGTCACCCGGGCCGCATTGTCGTCAGCCTCCCCGGTTGTGAACCTCTGGGCGGGTGCAACGGCAGCGTTTGGGACATAGGTGCCGGTCGTAGTCACGACACGCAGGTCACTGCCGCCATTCTCTGCCGCCGTGGCCTTGGCCGCCTGCTGGGCACGGGGCAGGTCGCGCGCTGCCGCCAGCGCCGCCAGATCGGCCGCCGTCTGCGCGTGCCGCGTGGCCAGGGCGATGGAACCGCCGTCGATCACAATCGCCGCCAGCAAGCAGGCCAGGGCCGCGCCCGCCGCGCCCATGGTCGCCACGCCGCCGCGCCGGTCATGCCAGAGAGCCTTTAGATCACGCATCAGTATCCTCCCGTGCGAACGACGGCCTCGCGGCGGATGACGCGCGGCGGCGACGGCACCAGATTGGACAGCGCCATCAGCGGATGCTCCGTGGCGTCATAGGTGACCGTCACGCGGATCGCTCCGGCATCGCTGGCCACCGCCACCTGTACGGCCTCGGGCTGAAGGATCGTGCTGCCGTCCACGCTGTCGGAGACGGACGAACGTGCCAGGGAGATGCGCTCATCGACGTCGATGCCCGCGATCGCGGCCCGCGCCCCTTCGGCCGCCAGAGACTGAACGCCCTGGGCCATCCACATCCAACCGCCGTAAACGACAGCGCCGATCAGCAGCAGAATGAACAGGGGCCCGATCAGAGCGAACTCGATGGCCGCCGAACCGCGCTCTGACTTAGAGACCATCGAAGCATGCATAGCCTGCCCTCCAACGCAGCTCACGCTTAACGCTGCAACCTTTGAGGGCACGTAAAGCGACGTGGATAATACCCAGGGTTGCCAATGGTGCTTGATTGAACCTCAGTGAAAGTCGCGTGATCCCGGTAGTATCCGAGCGTTACGGGGGTGGGTTTGACCGGGCTGGCGCGGGTACTGCGGGCGCACGATTTCGTCCGCGCGACAAAGGGCGATCTCCGGGCAGTGCCCTTCCGATAGGCGGTTCAGCTCGCCGGAGCGATCGAAGACCCGATGCGCCATCAGATGCACGACGCCCTCCGGACTTTTCTCGACCACGCCTTCGACGCCCATCAGCCGGGCAGCCATGACGACGCCCCGATACTCTTCGAACATCCGCGCCCACAGAACCAGGTTGGTGACGCCGGTCTCGTCCTCCAGGGTAATGAAGATGGCATTGCCCTTTCCCGGACGTTGCCGGACCAGGACAACGCCCGCCGTGCGGACCTTGGTGCCGCTGCGCCTGGTCTCTAGCTCGGCGCAGGTCAGCATGTTCTCCGCCGCGAAAATCGGGCGCAAGATCGCCATCGGGTGGGCCTTAAGCGACAGCCGGGTGGTCTGGTAGTCGGCGGCGACATGTTCGCCCAGCTTCATCCGGGGCAGACGCGCATCAGCCTCATCACCTAGCTCGCGGGCATCGGCGGCGGCAAACAGCGGCAAGGGCGCATCATCCGGCAAACGTCGCACGGCCCAAAGCGCCTCGCGCCGATCCAGGCCGATGGAACGAAACGCATCGGCATCGGCCAGCTTGCGCATCGCCGCTCCCGGCAGGGTCGCGCGGCGGGCCAGGGTCTCGACCCCTGCAAACGCCCGGTCACGCACCGCCATCATCCGTTGGGCCCACTCTGCACGGAACCCGTCGATCTGGCGAAAGCCCAATCTCAGCGCCAGCGATCCCGGTGATCCCTCCAGCCGGTTGTCCCAATCGCTCAGATTGACGTCGATGGGCCGGATCTCGACTCCATGTTCTTGGGCATCCCTCACGATCTGGGCCGGTGCGTAAAAACCCATGGGCTGGCTGTTCAGCAGGGCACAGGCGAAGGCTGCCGGATGACGGCATTTGATGAAGGAGGAGATGTAGACCAGCTTGCCGAAGCTGGCGGCGTGGCTCTCTGGGAAACCGTAGGAGCCAAAGCCTTTGATCTGGTCGAAACATCGCTGGGCGAAGGCAGGATCGTAGCCGCGCGCAGTCATTTTTGAGACGAATTTGTCCTCATAACGAACCAGGTCTCCATCGCCCTTAAACGTGCCCATGGCCCTGCGCAGACCGTTGGCGTCCGCATCCGAAAATCGGGCAGCGACCAGGGCGACCTTCATCGCCTGCTCCTGAAACAGGGGCACGCCGAGGGTCTTTTCCAGAACCGCCTTCAACTCGTCCGCCGGGCCGTGTTCGGGAGCTGGCGAAGCATAGACCACCTCCTCGGCGCCGCTCCGGCGTCTCAGATAAGGGTGAACCATGTCGCCTTGGATCGGACCGGGTCGCACGATCGCTACCTGGATCACCAGATCGTAGAGTTTGCGCGGTTTCAGTCGGGGCAACATATTGATCTGGGCCCGGCTCTCGACCTGGAACACGCCGATGGAATCGCCCCGGCACAGCATGTCGTATGTAGCGTTATCGTCGGCGGGGATGGTGTTCAGCGCCCAGTCACGGTCTTCATGGGTACGCACCAGATCGAACGCCTTTCGGATACAGGTGAGCATCCCCAGCGCCAGAATATCGACCTTCATCAGCCTCAGGTCGTCGATGTCGTCCTTGTCCCATTCGATGAAGGTGCGGTCCGGCATGGCTGCATTGCCGATGGGCACCATCTCGTCCAGCCGATCCTGAGTCAGGATGAAGCCGCCGACGTGCTGGGACAGATGGCGCGGAAAATTCAGCAGCCGCGTCGCCATCGAGACCGCCCGCATGATCATCGGATTGGCGGGGTCCAGCCCGGCCTGTTCGATGTGCTTGTCGCCGATCTCTGCACCCCAGCTACCCCACTGGCTGGCGGCCAGTCGGGCCGTCACGTCCTCGGTCAGGCCCAAGACCTTGCCGACCTCGCGGATCGCGCTCTTGGGGCGATAGCGGATTACGGTGGCGGCGATACCGGCGCGCTCCCTGCCATAGCGTTCATAGATGTGCTGGATGATCTCCTCGCGCCGCTCGTGCTCGAAATCGACGTCGATATCGGGGGGCTCGTCGCGGTCCGAGGACAGGAAGCGTTCGAACAGCAGGTCGGATTCCGCTGGATCCACCGCCGTGATCCCCAGCACGAAACAGACCGCCGAGTTCGCCGCCGACCCCCTCCCCTGACACAGGATCCGCTTGTCCTGCGCCACCCGCACGATGTCGTAGATGGTCAGGAAATAGGGCGCGTACTTCGCCTTCTCTATGAAGGCCAGTTCCTTTTCCAGCAGGACACGTACCTTGTCCGGCACACCATAGGCATAGTGTATCCCGGCATGCCTCCAGGTCAGATGCTCCAGCCAGGCTTGGGGCTTCCATCCGGGCGGTATCGGTTCCTCCGGGTATTGATAGCTGAGCTGTCCCAGGTCGAAACCGATGCGGGAAAGCAGGGCTTGGGTTTCGGCGATGGCCTCGGGCACATCGGCAAACAGGCGGGCCATCTCGGTCGGTGGCTTGAGCCAGCGTTCGGCATTGGCGTTCAGCCGCAAGCCCGCCGCCTCGATCGCCACCCCCTCGCGAATACACGTCAGGACATCCTGCAGATCGCGCTGCACCGGGTCGTGATACAGGACGTCATTGACGGCCAGGAGCGGGACATCCTTCCGCTCCGCCAGCGAGTTCAGCCGCGCCAGACGCCGACGATCATCCCCATTCCGCCCCATGACCGCGCCCAGCCAGACCCCGGCCGGCGTGACCTCGACCAGTTTCGCCAGCGTCGCCTCAAGTCCGTCCGTACGGCGGTCCGGCATGACGATCAGCAACAGATCCTCGGTCACGGACAGAAGGTCGCGCAGGCCGATCTCGCACTGACCCTTGACCGCCCGCCGGTTGCCCAGGGTCAGCAGCCGTGTCAGCCGCCCCCAGCCCGCCCGCGTCTCAGGATAGGCGACGATGTCGGGCGTGCCGTCATTGAAGACAAGTCGCGCCCCGGTCGCCAGCTTGAACCTCGCCGCTCGCGCCTTGACCAGCTTTGAAAGGGCGGGGTCGCTCAGCGGATCGTCGACATAGGTCACCTCTCCCGGACCGCCGCCGTCACGCACGACATCGGGAGGCGACGTTCCCTCCTTACGCATCCGCTTCAAGGCGCTCCACGCCCGAACGACGCCTGCGACCGAGTTGCGATCGGCCAGTCCCAGTCCTGTGTGGCCGCGCAGGATCGACGTCAGCACCAAATCCTTCGGATGCGACGCCCCCCGCAGAAAGGAGAAATTGCTGGCGCTGGCCAGTTCAGCATAGGCGGGAGCGGGGCCAGGAGATGGCCGGGGTCCGGTCATGCGAACAGGCCGTGGATGTACCAGCTCGGCTCCGGTTCCTCACCATAGAAACCTGCGCGGAACAACCAGAACCGGCGACCCTGACGGTCTTCGACACGATAGTAGTCGCGGGTCCGGTGGCTGGGCCTTCGCCACCATTCGCCGCCAATCCGTTCCGGCCCTTCAGCGCGTACGACCGAATGCGTCACCCGTCGCCAACGGAATCGGGCGGGCGGGCCATCGGGGGCCAGGGCCACGGTCTCGATCGGCTGTGGCGGGTCGAACATCTGGAACGGACGCAGCGGCGGGGACGCTGAATCGCGCGCGGGCCACGACACATCTCCATGACGTCGCCCGGCCCAGACCAGGCGCGCGGCCCTTTCGGGTAAATGCGACTCCACCGGCTCGAACCGGCCCACGGCCTCGGGGCCCAAGCGCGCGGTCAGACGGTCGATCAGGCGGTCCAGGTCTTCACTGCCGGTCGGTTCGGCCTCGAAACCGGGCTGAGCCGGAGCCATCGCCTGGGTCACCGGCACGGACAACCGCAGATGGTCGAAACCGAAGCCGGGCTCCAGAGGAGTGGCCAAGGCCGTCAGCCGCTCCTTGAAAAGCCGCATCACGCCGGGCGCATCGCGGGTCGCCCGCCCAGTCCGCACGGTGATCCGTCGGGTCGCGCCATCGATGCGGAAGAAGGCTACCGCGAACGCCCGCCCGCCCAGCCGCCGCTGATCTAGCCAGGCCATGGCCTCGATCAGCAGGTCACCGATCACCGCCTCGACATCCGTCGTCTCAGTGATCGGCTCGAACAGGATGCGATCGATGACGCAAGGAGGCGGCGAGCGCAGCGGCGTGATCCGTACATCCTCCTGGCCCAGGATGCGCGCCAGCCGGACCGGCAGGTCGGTGCCGAACCGCGCGGCCAGGGGCGCGGTCGGGCGGTCGTCGAGATCGCCCAGTGTGCGCAGGCCAGCACGCGTCAGGGCCTGGTGTTCCTTGTCGTCCAGTTCCAGCGCAGCGATCGGCAGGGTGCGCACCGCCTTTCGGTCCTGACCCGGAACAAACAGGCCTCCGCGCCCGAACCGGGACAAGGCCCGTGCCGTCTGTGGCGTACTGGCCAGTGCGGTCCGGACGCCGAGCCCGATGCGACCGGCCCGTGCTTCGACTGCAAGGAGCAGCCCGGCCTCATTGCCGAACAGATGGCTGCAGCCCGTCACATCCAGGATCAGGCCGTCGTCGCCATCGGTCGCCGCCATCGGGGTGAAACGTCCGAAATCCTCCAGCACCCGGGCGAGCAGGGCCGCGTCGGCCTCGGGGCGATGCACAACCGTGCGAAGGGCGGGCGTCCGCGCCTGGGCGTCGGCCAGGGTCATGCCCCGCGTCAGCCCCAGGCTACAGGCCTGAGGGTTCAGCGCGGCGAGCCGCAAGGCTCCCCGGACTTTCTCGACCAGCACGACCGCATCTTGCGAACTGGGCTCACCCGGTTCGACGAAGTTCCGCCGCGTCTCCTCGCGTCGCAGCCGATCCGACGACAGGAACGGAAACCAGACGGCCAGATAGCGGCGCGGGCTCGCAGAAGGCGCCGCTTTCACGATCCCACTCCAGCGTCCATTCGGTCGAGGCCGCGCCCTGTCGGCTTCGGGTCAATGCGGCGACGAAGGCCGGGCGTCCGGGAGCCCCGGCCTCCAGCGCTGTCGACAGGGCCGCGCGCACCGACCAGCGGGTCTCGGCCGCGCTGGGCACTGCCGCCGCCGCCGCCCGTACGACAAAGGCCGTACTGCCCCCCGACCGTGCGGCCAGGGCTAGACGCCGACTTGCAGTCAGGGTCATGGCCTTGGCCTCGCCCCAGCTGGTCATCAGCACCGCGCCGACCGCGCCGCTCTTCAAGGCCTCCTCGCCCGCCGCCAACATGGCCACGGCGTCGCGCACCCGTACGATCAGCACAGTTTCTGGGCGCAAGCCCCATTCGTGCAGCCCCGATCCATGCAAGCCGCCAGCTTCCTGCGACGCCAGGTTCTGAAATGCCCAGAGCAAAGGCCGGTCCCGTGTGGCACGCGACGCCAGACCCAGCGCAAAGGCATTCGCGGCCACAGCGTCGGCGGCGGTCTCGGCATGAATCTCGTGAAGGCAGAAGAGGCAAGGTCCGGGGTCCAGATACGCATCGACCCTGTCGATCCCGAGCGTGAACCGTGCCGGCTCGCCCTCGGCCTCATCACGAGACAGCTTGGCCAGACGGGATTTCAACTGCTCGATCTGAAAGGTCGAAGGCACCAAATGTTCCTGTTATGTTCTCCTATATGCCTCTCATCCAGGGGCAAGAGTCAAGGTGCTGCTTTCAGATTTCAGACAGCCAAATGCCGACGGCTGTTCACTCTGTGAAAGTTGAAGTGGGTCACTGACCTGGAAAAAATGGCGCGCCCGGAACGATTCGAACGTCCGACCCTCAGATTCGTAGCCTCTAGTCTACACTTCCGCTAAATGTATTCGAGTATGAAAATGCTGGGGAATCTCGGGAGTTAACGGCTTGGAGTGCCATTATGCTCCCGAAATGCTCCTCGCCGATCTAGACGATAGCGATGATGTCCGCCGAGGCCGATGCCATCTTAACGGATTGGTCGTCCTGGGGGAAGAGATGCCCATAACGGTTCCAGGTCGTGTTCACGTCGGCATGGCCAGCGTAGACTTGAACGGCCTTCAGATTGAAGTCCGCAGCGATCCACGAGGAGATCGCGTAGTGACGCAGAGCGTGCCACGTGAAGCGCGTGTTGCCGTCATCTTCGTCGTCCTCGTCGGAATCGGGGTCAATTTCGCCGGCGGCAAGCCAACCCAAGCTGGCGGTGACCTTGTTCAACTGCTTGAGCAGCGATCCACGATAGATGTAGCCGCCCTTGTCGTTGGGAAAGACAAGGGTCTTGGTGTTGGCACAGGCCATCGTTTTTCGCTTCAGAAGTCGCGCAGCCAACTCGGCCCCGATGGGGATCGTACGGTATCCGGCCTTGCTCTTGGGCGGACCTTCGGTGTCATTGATCTCCAGCGCGACTTTCACACGGACGGTCAACTTCTCAAAGTCGATGTGACGATAGCGCAGGCAACGAAGTTCGCCGGCCCGCAGCCCGGTGCAAGCCGAGAACAGAATGATCTCAGCAAGTTCGGGCGGGGCCGCCCGTAGCACTTCCGTGATCGCCGCTTTGGACGGCGGCGTCACCCGGGCTTCCTTCTGCTTGGCCGGCGCATCGACAGGCACCTTATTGGCTGCGTTAGTTGCGACCAGATCGCGCAGGCGTGCCCATTCCAACGCTGATCCGAGCGTTATGATATGCGCGCGGACCGCCTTGTAACCCAGACCGGTCGCGAAGAGGGCGTCACGGAAGCGAATGACCGTAGACGGTTTGATTTTGGTCAGCTTGTAGTGACCAAGCGCGTCACCGAAGGGCTTCACCGCACGCCCCCGCGTTGATCCCTGAAAATCAGGAGCGCGAGCGATGTAGTTCCGGAAATGGGCACGCTGGTTACGAAGATGCCCTTGTCCGATCGCGTCACGTGCAGCGCGTTGTTCCTCGTGCTGGAGATAGATGACGCTCAGTTCAGTGAGCGACATGCGATCACCTGCTGGGCGGCTAGTGCCGTCGTTCACGGCCTGCTGTTTTTCCAGCAAGAACAACTCCGCTTCAGCGCGGGTTTTGAACGTAGACTTCTTCCGCCGCTTCCCTTCCTCGGTCCAACTGACTTCCCAGGACACTCCGGTCCGGCTGCCATCAACCTTGCGTGCGCCGCCTTTCTCGCCCGACCATTTCCGCTTTCTGATGCTTGCCATCAGGGCACCTGCTTCGACAGCGCGGCTGCCAAGAGCGCGTCGGCCAGTTCGATGCTGACCTCGATCGCGGATACTGCGGGGATGTCGTGAGGCAGTTGGGCCATTGCGACAGAGAAGTCTTGACCCTCTTCCAGCTTGCCGACGGCAAGGGCGCGGGCGGCGGAGAAGGCATCCGGATAGTTGTCGTACAGGCGCCAAACGAAAATGTTCGGAGCAGCGAGGGAGACGGCCCACGGACGCCCGATACCGGGGTTGCGAGAAACCGTGACGGCAGGTGAGGGGTGATTGGGCATTAGCGGTTCACCTCCGCTTCTTGGCTCTGAATCCAGGCCTCGATGGTCGACGTGCGGGCGCAGATCATCGTGCCCATCTTGAAATGCGGAAGCCCGTTACGTTCCACGAGGTAGTAGACTTCGCGACGACGGCGCTTCGTCCCGAAGATGAACTCGGCGATTGCGGCGGCCCCCTTCAGCACATCCAGCGGTCGGTTATGTACACGGCGGGCAGGGTTAGAGTGATAATGCATGGTTCGTTCCTCGTATGATCTGACGGGGTGTCAGAGACGAGGGTGGGGGCAGCAATGTCTGGGCCAACCTTAACCAAGATAGACATAATTTTTTTCAGCCTTAACAACCTGTTAAGGCCACGACTACTTTGATTAGATGAGGAGTCATCTTTGGCGTTAAGCAAACCCTTACAAACATTGGATTCGGGGCGTCACACGGCAATCCATGGGATGATGGCCATGCTGCCTCAAATTTTTTGTCCGCGTCGGACCCCAGTTGGGTCAAGCCGCCACTGATTTGGGACCGGACTGGCAAATGCCGGAAATTATAGGCTCGGAATATCGCTCCCGAAACGTGACTGAGCCATGGTGGGACACTCGAAACTAGAACGAGACGGCGTCACCGGTGTCTTTGCTACAGCCGGCCTTGATGGCTATTGATCAGGCATAGGGGGCCGCGCTTGTCTGATTCCACATTTTTCAGCACCGACTACCTCGATGAGGCGATCAAGGAGACAACAGCCTACCGCTCGGTGGACGTAGCTGGCCTGCGCGTCAGGCTGGACGAGATCGCAGTCGCCTTCCCTCAGAACGCCCGCACCAACGAGAGCCAGACCGAGGACGACTTCATCTGGCCGGTGCTGACAGCCCTCGGCTGGACCGACTCGCTACGCCAGCAGAACCTGACGGTCACGGGCCGGGATGACGTTCCCGACGGCTTGCTGTTCGCCGAGGCCCAGGCCACCGCCAACGCCCAGGACGATATGTGGCGTCGGGATGCTCACGGCCTCGAGGTGGTTGAGAGCAAGCGCTGGGACCGCCCGCTGTATCGGGCTTCCGGCCGCGACGAGAGCCGCGACGACATCCGATACATCTACTCGACCTTCCCCATCGTCGAGCGCGAAGGGATCGCAAAGTGGGGCGCTTATCGCCGCCGCGATCTGGCCCTGGCGTGGCTCAACACCCGGATGGCGGGCCAGCCCGACGCCGAGATCGCCGGATGACGCCGTTCACTGGTCGAGTGCCGCCCGCCTTGCCCAAGCCAGAACCTGCGCCGGCCCCTGCCGCAGCGCCTGCCTCAGCCAACCGATCGCCGGTCCGCAGACGGGGCAACACCCTGGAGCGGTGGGAGATCGCGCTGATCAAGGCCATGATCGCCGATGGGCGATGGCCAAACGATCAGGACATCCTGGCCTACTTCACCCGCCCGACCCGGTCGGTGAACCACCGTGCCATCGCCGAAATCCGTACGAAAAAGAAGCATACTGCCGTCAAGCCGGCGGCCGCCGAGGACCTGGACGCCTTCCTGGCCTGTTGGCCCGACGTTGATCCCGAGACGGGGCTCAGCCTCCAGGGCGACGAACTGCTGATCAAAGCGCGCGAGGCCATGATCGCAGCGGTTCACATCTTCAACAGCGCGGGTCTTACGTTCCGCACCGAACTTTTCATCGTCACGGCCGTGATCGCCTGGACGTACTTGCTGCACGCCTGGTTCAAGCGCGAGGGTATCGACTACCGACATACCAAGACGGAAGCGGGCCAGAGGGTCGTCCTCAAGACGCCGAACGGAGCCGACAAATACTGGGAACTGGCCCAGTGTCTGAAGCACCCGCGATGCCCGGTCGAGCGCGGGGCCGCAGACAATCTGCTTTTCCTGCTCGACCTGCGCCACGAGATCGAGCATCGCTCGACAAGCCGACTCGACGACGCTGTTAGCGCCAAACTCCAGGCCTGCTGCATTAACTTCAATGATGTCATCAAGAGCCAGTTCGGGGCTCAGTACGCTCTTGAACGACGTCTGCCGATCGCGCTTCAGTTCGTCACCTTCAGCCCGGACCAGCGTGCGCTGCTCAAGAAGGCCGGCAACTTGCCCCGCCATGTCGAGACGATGATGGAGGGCTTCGAGCAGAAGCTGACGCCTGAGCAGCAGGACGATCCGCGCTTCGCCTATCGCGTCTTCATGATCCGCAAGACGGCGAACCGCGCCCCCGGCGCCGACCTTGCCGTCGAACTCGTGCCACCCGGCTCCGACGTCGAAGAGAAGTTCAGCATGGCGCTGAAGGAGGTCGAGAAGCGCAAGTATCTACCTACCGAAGTCGTGGCGAAGGTCCGGGCTGAAGGCTGGAACCGCTTCACATTGGATAGCCACACGCGGCTGTGGCAGCGGCTCGGCGCTAAGGACCCAGCGAAGGGCTATGGGGCCGTCGTCGTCGGTAAGCAGTGGTGCTGGTACGACCCGTGGATCAATCGGGTCTTCGAAGAATGCCAACAGAATCCAGATCGCTATCGTGCCACGCCAAGACCACCAGCAGGCGAAGTCTAGACAGGGTTGGTCGGGCAGTTCTGCGCGGCCCAAGAGCGAGCCATCCCGGCGAACAAGCCATCTTCACCGGACTTGTCCGGGTCGCCCGGCCGTGGCCAGAAGATAAAGGCGGTGTTCTTGCCGAGCCAATCATCGACGGCGGCTCGGACCATGGCGCTGCCAGAATCGTTGACATGTTCGGCAGGGTGGTGACCGAGCAACATTGCGACGCCCAGTCGAAGGTCGGAATCCATCAGCTCCCCACGGAGATGGAGGTCAGCCGCTTCGGCAAGGTCATTGACCTGGGCGATACCCAACAGCGGCGTCCCCTCCGGCAGACAGATCGTCTCGGTGTTGAAGGGGCTCTGGATGGTGACTTCAACGACCAACACGACGGCGAATGCTCCTGGCCCCGGCGGGGTCAAGGCGACGTCAGCCTGCAAGCAATCGGTGTGAAGCAGGGTGACTGAGGTCTGGCTTTTCACTGATTGCCCCATCGCCTAGCGGACCGGGCCGTTGGTGAAGCGACGGTCAAGCCAGTCGGCGACCTTCTCCAGATCGTCGGCCACGCCGCCACCGGCGGCAGCCTTCTGCCGGACCTGAGCCAAGATTTCCTCGCGCTCGACGTAATCGACGACCTTGGCGTAATCGCCGCGCAGGCCTGCCGGTCCGAACTTTGCCCGGGCTTTCAGCGCGATCAGATCGAGGTTGGACTTCAAGCGGTTGGCTTTGTCCGAGATCACGCGACAGTTGCCAACGACGTACCCCTTGTTGGGGTTGATGCGATCCAGCGAAGGGGATTCGGGGAGCCGACCTTCCCCGATGACCAAACGGACATCCAACACGGGACAGAAGATCGGGATGATGACCGCCTGAAGAGGAAGGTCGAAAGCGATGCGCAGCTTTTCCGCGCGCTTCTTCGCGCGGTGGCGCACCGCCCATTCCGGCTGTTCGCGACTGCGACGGCGCAAATAGTCGCGCATATATGCTGCGTTGCAGCCTGCGCACGCTTGCCGGTTTTTGGGCGTTCCGTGATCCGGACAAATCGCCGGAAGAAGGGTATCACCGTACATCAGCACATCCTCTATCGATGATGCTATATGACATCGATAGCCTTAACGGTCAACAATGCCCGCAAAGAAGAGTGACATTCAGCTTGGCGTCCTTGTCACGCCGGCCCAACTACGAGCAGCGAGAGGCCTCCTAAACTGGTCGGTTGCGGAACTGGCCGAGCGAGCCGGCTTGGCTCTTGGCACCGTACGGAAGGCGGAGAACGCGCGAGATTTTATGTCTGTTTACAGGCCGAACGCCGAGTTGCTGCGATCGACCCTCGAAGGTGCCGGCGTAGCCTTCATTGATGCTGACGACATGGGTGTCGGCGCACGCCTTATCGATCCAAACTTCGAACCGACGGGTTTCAGGCGTTCCTGAGCAGACAGGCCTAATCCTCAGATCCCCCATGCGCCAGATAATGGGGCCAGTTACAACGTCCACGCACGTGCTGCGACCAAGCGTTCATTGTTGTTACCTAAAGGCGTGCTATGGAGCCGCATGGTTCGAGTTGCGAACAGGCATGTTTTCATCGCGGTGCTCTTTGCGCTGTTCGTCGCCGTGTTCGTTCTGATCCCGACCGTCGATGCTGCGGCCTGCGCAGTGGAACTGGAACCCGCTCATGCGGCGGCGTCAGTCGCAGACGACGGTGGCGATCTGCCGTCTGATCCCGACGACCATGCCATCTGTTCGCACGGCCACTGTCACCACAGCGGCACCGCGATGCCTTCACAGCCCCAAACTGTCGCTGTGACGGCGGCTGTCGCGCCGAGTCTGCTGCGCCCGGCCGACGAGCCGTTGGCGTCTCGCGCGCCCAGCGGTCTCGAACGCCCTCCCAGAGCCTGACGATGCCCTGCGCCTTTTGGCGCGCGTCAATCGTCTGGAACTGCTGGGATATGGAACATGCCACCCCTAAAATTTGCTCGGTCGCGTCTCGCGATCGGCTGCGCCGTGGTCGCGATGGCGACAGCGGTCACCGGCCCTGCCTGGGCCGATCCCGCGCCCTCGTTCGAGGCGCTGCTTGAACGCATAGGCCTGACACCGACGACCCTGGAGGCCGGCGCTCTGCTCGACGCGGC
Organism: Brevundimonas sp.; assembly: GCF_016463295.1. GTDB lineage: Bacteria > Pseudomonadota > Alphaproteobacteria > Caulobacterales > Caulobacteraceae > Brevundimonas. The sequence goes on along the minus strand of NZ_JAEMRO010000019.1, from coordinate 17,133 downwards.
CGAGGCGAGGGTCCGTCAGGCTTGGGTTCGCCCCAACCCGGAACTGGGGCTGGAAGCGGAGAACGCGTTCGGCAGCGGACCCTTCTCCGGCTACGACAACGCCGAAACGACCCTGTCCTTGTCCCAGGACCTGGAACTTTGGGGACGGCGCGGCGCGCGGGTCGAGGTCGCGCGGGCCGAGGCCGGCACGGCGGGACTAAGGCGTGACCTGGCGACCGTCGAGGCGGGTGCGAGGCTGGCCCTGGTCTATGCCGAGGCGGAAGCCGCCCAGCGGCGGTTCCTGCTGGCCGAGGAGGCCCTCACGGTCACCATCGCCGACACCCGCGCGGCGTTGATCCTGGTCGAGGAAGGGCGCGAGCCCCTGCTGCGCGGCATCCAGGGCGAGAGCGAAGCCGCCGCTGCGCGCGCGACCCTGGACGAGGCCGAGGCGGAACGGGACGCGGCGTTCGCGCGGCTGACCGCCGTGGCGATGCTGCCGACCCCGGTCACCTCGATCGACAACAGCCTGATCGACCGGGTGCCCGCCGCAGCGGACGTGATGCCCGGCGCGACGCCGCAGGTTCGCGTGGCCGAGGCCGAGCGTGCAGCGGCCGAGAGCCGGATCGAGGTCGAACGCATCCGCGCCCGGCCCGACGTCCGCGCCTCGGTCGGGGTGCGTCGCTACGAGGCCGAGGACGCGACCGCACTGACGTTCGGGCTCAGCGTCCCTCTGCCGCTGTTCGACCGGAACCGGGGCAATATCGAAGCCGCACAGGCGGACTTCCGCGCTGCCGAGGCCCGTCTAATGGGCGCGCGTCAGGAAGCCGAGGCGGATCGCAACGCCGCGCAAGCACGTCTCAGAGCGTCCGTCAGCCGCGTCACCGCCAGTGACGCCGGCGTCACGGCCGCCGAGGAAGCCTATCGCCTCTCGCGGATCGGGTTCGAGGCGGGGCGCATCTCGCAACTGGAACTGCGGTCTTCTCGCACAGCCCTCATCGCCGCCCGCAACGCCGCCGTGGACGCCCGCCTCGCGCGGGTCCGAGCCGAAATCGACCTCGCGCGCCTGCAAGGCCGCGCCCCGTTTGGAACATCGCTATGAAACGCACACCACAGATCAACAAGACCTGGCTGATGGCCGGGGTCGCCGCCGCCGTCGTCCTGGGCGGCGCGGGGCTCTATGCCATGACGCGCTCACCCGCCGAGGCTCCGGCGGCGGAGGGTGAGGCCGGACACTCCGAAGAGGAAGGCGAGCACGCCGAGGGCGAGGAAGCGGGCGGCGAAGAAGGCGTCGTCGTTTTGACGGCGGCCCAGATAACCGCCGCCAACATCGCGATCGTCGCCGTAACCGGCGGCGGCGGCGGCGAAACCCGACTGTCGGGCCGGGTTGAACCGATGATCGACGCCAGGGCTGCCGTCGCGGCGTCCGTCGGCGGACGGGTCGAGCGGGTTCTAGTCGCGCCGGGCCAATCCGTGCGCGCCGGGCAGTCGCTGGCCATCCTCGTCAGCGGCGACGCCGCCAGCCTTCGCGCTGACGCAGACGCGGCCCAGGCCAACGCCATCGCCGCCGAACAGGCGCACAGTCGCGAAGAGAGTCTGGCCGATCAGGGCGTCGTGGCTCGCCGCGATGCCGAGGTCGCCCATGCCCAGGCGCTCAGCGCCCAGGCGGCGGCCCGCGCCGCCCGCGCGCGCGCCTCAGCCGCCGGATCGCCCAACGCCTCCGGTCGGCTGAGCGTGACCAGCCCGATCTCGGGCGTGGTCACCAGCGTCCAGGTCGGGCCGGGCGGTTTCGCCGCCCAGGGCGGGGTGATCGCCGAGGTCACCAACCCCGCGCGGGTCGAGATCGTCTTCAACGCCCCGCCGGCGCTCGCCGCCCAGGTTCGCGCGGGCAGCGCGGTCCGGGTGCAGGGACCAGCCGGAGAGTTCGACGCCGTCGTCACCGGCGTCGCAGCCGGAGCCGGTGCCGAGAGCGGAGGGACCGTAATACGCGCCCGGCCGTCCGGGGGCAGTCTGCCGCCGGCCGGATCGGCGGTGTCAGGCACGGTAGTGACGGGGGGCGTCGTCAGCGGCCTAACCGTGCCATCAGACGCGATCCAGACGGTGGAAGGCGCGAGCGTCGTGTTCGTGCGAACCGCCGAAGGTTTCCGCGCAGTCCCGGTCCTTGCGGGTCGGCAGGCGGGAGGTCGCACTGAAATCCTGAGCGGCCTAACCGGGGCCGAACGCATCGCCGGGGCCAACGCCTTCCTCCTGAAAGCCGAACTCGCCAAGGGCGAGGCCGAGCACGGTCACTAGGGGCGACGATCATGTTCACAGCTATCATCCAAGCGTCGGTCCGGTTCCGCTGGTTCGTCATCATCGCCGTCAGCCTTGTCGCGGCCCTGGGTCTGTTCGAACTGACCAAGTTGCCGATCGACGCGGTCCCCGACATCACCAACCGTCAGGTGCAGATCACCACGGTCGCCCCCGCCTTGGCGCCCGAACAGATCGAGCGTCAGGTCACCTACCCGCTGGAGACCGCCCTGGCCGGCATCCCCGGCCTGACCAGCACGCGGTCGCTGTCCCGCAACGGTTTCAGCCAGATCACCGCGATCTTCACCGACCAGACCGACATCTATTTCGCCCGCCAGCAGGTCGCCGAACGCCTCGCCGCCGCGTCCGAGGGCTTGCCGGAAGGCGTGGAGCCGGGCCTGTCGCCCATCACCACCGGCCTTGGTGAAGTGCTGATGTGGACGGTCGATTACGTCCCCTTCAACAGCGAGACCCTGTCCACGCCCGGCCAGCCCGGCTGGCAGGCCGGACGTGTCTATCTGACGCCGGAAGGAGAGCGGCTGACCACGCCGGAACAACAGGCGACCTATCTGCGCACGGTCCAGGACTGGATCATCGCGCCGCAGATGCGCACCACCTCCGGCCTCGCCGGGGTCGATACCGTGGGAGGCTACGTCAAGGAATACGCTGTCCGGCCTAATGCCTCGCAGCTTGCCGCCTATGGCCTCGGGCTGGACGATCTGGTGGAGGCGGTCGAGCGAGCCAACACCCAGGCGGGTGCAGGCTACATCCAACGAGCGGGCGAGGCCCTGGTCGTGCGCACCGACGCCCTGGCCCTGACGATCGACGATCTGGCCCAGGCCCCGGTCGTCAATCGTGGCGGTCTGGTCGTCCGGGTCGCCGACGTAGCCACGGTCGAGATCGGTCAGGCCCCGCGCCTGGGCGGCGCCAGCCGAGACGGGCACGAAGCGGTTCTCGGCACGGCCCTGATGATCGCGGGCGGCAACAGCCGGACCGTGGCCCAGGCCGCCGCCGAACGGCTGGCAGAGGTGGACGATAGCCTACCGCCGGGCATCGTCGCCCTGCCGGTGCTGAACCGCAGCGAACTGGTCAACTCGACCATCTCGACCGTGGCCCGGAACCTGACCGAGGGCGCGCTTCTGGTCGTGGTCGTGCTGTTCCTGCTGCTCGGCAACATTCGCGCCGCGACGATCACAGCCCTGATGATCCCGCTGTCCTTCCTGTTCGCCGTCATCGGCATGAACCGGTTCGGCATAAGCGGAAACCTGATGAGCCTCGGCGCCCTCGACTTCGGCCTGATGGTCGATGGGGCGGTCGTCGTGATCGAGAACACCCTGTTGATGCTGACCCAGCGTCGGGCGGCGGTCGGGCGGATGCTCACCCGGCATGAGCGTCTGGAAGTCGCGGTCCAGTCGGCGCGCCAGATGGTCAAGCCCGCCGCCTTCGGCCAGCTTATAATCCTGCTGGTATTCGCGCCGCTGCTGATGCTGGAAGGGGTCGAGGGCAAGACGTTCCAGCCGATGGGCGCGACCGTCATGCTAGCCCTGGTCGGAGCCTTCATCTTCTCCTTCACCTTCGTGCCCGCCATGACGGCGTTGCTCGTGCGCGATCCCAAGACGGTCCACGTCGATGCGGACGGTCAGGCGGTCGAACACGAAACCTGGATTCTGCGATTCGCCCGTCGGTTCGTTCAGCCGGCGATCAAGGCGGCGGTCGCGCGGCCCAAGGTCGTTCTGATCTCGGCAGTCGCCACGCTGGCAATCGGCGCGGTCTCCTTCATGTCCCTGGGTCGCGAGTTTATCCCGACGCTCGATGAAGGCGACATCGCCATGCAGGCGCTGCGCGTGCCCTCGGCCTCGCTGGAGCAGTCCCTGGCCATGCAGATGGCTCTGGAGCGCGCCATCAAGGCCCAGCCCGAGGTCGAGACCATGTTCTCTCGCACCGGCACGGCCGAGGCGGCCGTGGACCCGATGCCGCCGAACATCTCCGACAGCGTCATCGTGCTGAAGGACCGCAAAGACTGGCCCGAACCGGGCCTTGAGAAAGAGGAACTGATCGAACGACTGGAGGAGGTCGCGGGTCAGCAGATTGGCAACAATTTCGAGTTCAGCCAGCCGATCGAACTGCGGTTCAACGAACTGATCTCGGGCGTCCGCACCGATCTCGCCGTCATGGTCTACGGCGACGATTTCGATACGCTCCAGCGCGTCGCCGATCAGGTGGCGGCCTCTCTACGCGAGACGACCGGCTCTGCGGACGTGCGGGTGGAACAGGCTTCCGGCCTGCCCACCCTGACCGTCAGCGTCGATCGCACCGCCGCCGCCAGTTACGGTCTGTCCGCCGCCGACGTCAGTGAAGCGGTGTCGGCCGGGATCGGCGGCGCCGAGGCCGGACGCATCTTCGAGGGCGACCGACGCTTCGACGTCGTCGTCCGCCTGCCCGACGACGCCCGCAATGATCCGGCGGCGCTGGCCGCCCTGCCTATCGTGTCGGACACCGGCGTCATCGTGCCGCTGTCGTCGGTGGCGCGCATCCAGACCGGCGAAGGTCCGAACCAGATCAGCCGCGAAAACGGCAGCCGCCGCATGGTGGTCCAGGCCAATGTGCGCGGCCGCGATCTGGGTGGCTTCGTCACAGACGCCCAAAGCCAGGTCGCGGAGATCGAACTGCCCGCCGGCGTCTATCTGGACTGGGGCGGCCAGTTCGAGAACCTGAAACGGGCGGAACAACGCTTCGGCCTCGTCATCCCGGTCGTCTTCGTCCTGATCGGCGTGCTGCTGTTCCTGGCGCTGGGCTCGTTCGCGGAGGCCGGTCTGGTCTTCGCCTGCGTGCCCCTGGCCCTGGTCGGCGGTGCGCTGGCGCTGCTGCTGCGCGGAATGCCGTTCTCGGTCTCTGCGGCGGTCGGCTTCATCGCCGTCTCCGGCGTGGCGACCCTGAACGGTCTCGTGCTGATGCAGGCGATTCGGGAACGGCTGACGGCGGGTCTGACGCCCCACGACGCCGCCATCGAAGGCGCTTCCAGCCGCCTGCGGGCTGTGCTGACCACCGCCCTGGTCGCCATCGTCGGCTTCATCCCGATGGCGCTGGCCCACGGCGCGGGGGCGGAGGTGCAGAAACCCCTGGCTACCGTCGTGATCGGGGGCCTGTTGACGGCGACCATCCTGACGCTGCTTGTGCTGCCGACGTTCGCGGCCAGGGCAGTCAAGCACCGGGCTCCGGAAGGAATGGAAGATTGACGGCTCGACCCTCGGGAGATCATCAGCAGCGACGGACACTGCTGGTGGTCCTCATCCTCAACGCGCTGCTCTTCGTGGGGCTTGGCGCGGGCGGCATCCTCGCCGACTCCAGCGCCCTTCTGGCCAACGCCGTAGATAACGGGGCGGACTCGGTCGTCTATCTGATCAGCTTTCTCGCGGTTGGCCGCGCCCTGTCCTGGAAGAAGGGCGCGGCGCGTCTATCCGGCATTCTGCTGCTGCTGTTCGCTGTCGGGGTGCTGATAGACGTTGGGCGGCGGTGGTGGGTCGGGGCCGAACCGGTCGGCTGGACGATGATGGGACTCGCGCTCGTGGCTGCGGTCGTGAACCTGATCTGCCTAATGCTGTTGAAACGCGTCAGGTCCGACGACGTCAACATGGATGCTGCGGAGACGTTTAGCCTTAACGATTTCGCCGCCAATGGCGGCATTCTCGTTGCTGGCGGGCTCGTGTGGTGGCTTGGCCAGGCTTGGCCGGACCTAGTTATCGGATTGATGGTAGCCGGCCTGGCGATCAAGGGCGGCATAGAAATCTTGCGGAATGCCGGAGGCGAAGGCGGTACAGTGCCGTGAAGCGGGAACTCTCAGAACGACGTGCGGTCTCAATGAGGCCTGCTACGGCTTTGGGGTCCCACCACGGCTCCTCGATTAGATGGCGGTCCGTGGCGCGGCACTGACACAGTTTGAAATTAGGCGTTGAGGGGTGTGCCACCCGGAGACACGACCTCCAGACCAACTCTGGAGATGTCCCAATGCGGCACAGAACTGATTTCGTCTCGATCCCCTTCGCCAAACTGGCTGTCCGTCGCCGATGTGTGGACGGCTCCGTCCAGTTCGTCGGCACCATCGATGGCCGCGACTGTGTTCACTCTCCCACTTTCGAAGGCGCCGTCCAGTCGTTGCTGCGCCGCTCCTGTCACGCCACCGTCCACTAGACCGGCATTCTAATAACGGTGATGAAACAAGGTCGGAGTTCGCCTTAGACTCGAGTCCAACCGTTCAGATATAGTGTACCGGACGCGGTCAATAATTAGGCTGGACTCCGCGTTATCGATATAGGAGCGCTCAAATCAGAATACGGACTCATGACGGCGTTTTTTGACTCGATTTGCGAAAGACGAGTCGATCAAGTGGTCGTATTTGGTCACTCGGCACTATTTTGGTAAGAGTCGCCATAGGCGCAGGAGGCAGTTGATGAACAAGGCAGAACGCGCCGCTCTCCTTCAGGAACTGAAGCGCACCACCGGCCAGATCAACGCGGACGGCAGCCCGTTCATCGACGACGGGGAAATCGCCGATCCGAAGGTGTTGTCCCGGTTCTCCCAACCCTCTCGCGAGAAGATCAAGGCGCTCGCCGAGCGTATGGCGCGCAAGCCGCCGACTGACCAGGTCAAGAACTAATCCGCCCTGATAGCGAGGTGCGCGTCACATGACGTATCTCCCGCTGGGCCATGGTCTTCGCCAGCACTTCCAGGGCTCGCAGGTCAAACCGGGCGGACAGGAAGTGTTCGTTGGGACCCGATCGCTGCACGGAGGAGAAGTTGCCGCCGTGATCAGGATCGACGGCTGTCCGACCGAGGCCGGGGCAGCCTGGTTGGGTGGGCAGATTCACGCCGATCTGATCGCCCACATGCGGTATGTGAACCAGGACGAGGTGCCGTTCGAAGCTGTCACGCACGAATACGGTGTCCCGGCGGGTGCCGTCGATTGGAGCGTGGCCGTCTACGTCATTTTGGGCTCGGTCGAGCAGGCTCAAGCTATGGTCCGCTTCCTGACGTCCCGGGACTGTAACCCGCGAGCCCGAAGGTGGCTTATAGCGGCGTTGGCAATGGCCGCCCCTCACACCTGATAAGATAGACGAACAGCGCAGCCTGGCGTCTGGTCAAAGTCGGGTGCCTGCGCCGCGCCGTCGACTATGAGGGATGACAAAGCGGCAGGCGTAGGAGAGGGCATTGAAGGAGTTTGTCATGAACCGGATTCTACCCGTTGCAGTCGCCTCGGCCATGATTCTCAGCGCATCTCCGGCGCTGGCTCATGCCCGACTGGTGTCCGCTACCCCCGGCAATGGTGCCACCGTGACCGCTCCCCGGACAATCAGCCTGACCTTCAGCGAGCGGTTCGCCGCGCCTTTTTCGACCGTTGAGGTCGAGGACAGTCGGGGGCGAGTGGTCGGCATGAGCAAGACGGTGTCAGAAGACGGCAAGACTCTGGGTGGCACGTTTGGCGCGCCGCTGACGGCCGGGGTCTATCGAGTGACCTGGGCTATCGCGGCGGCCGACGGCCATCGGATGACCGGGACCTATAGCTTCACCGTCCGCTGACGTGCCGATCGATCTGACTGTCGTCGGTCTTCGCTGGCTTCAGTTTGCTGCGGCGGTCTTGGCTCTCGGCCTGCCGCTGTTCCACGGCTTTGGCTTGAGCGAACCCGGTCCGCCATCAGTCAGACGCGCGGCTGTCATCGCTGGCCTCGTCCTTGCGGTCACGGCCATGGGCGGTCTTTTAGCCCAGACGGCGATGATGGCGGGGGGCTGGACGGCAGGCGTGGACCCGGCAGCCCTCGGCTATGTCGTCCAGTCCACAAGCCTCGGCATTGCCCATGTGGTGCGGGCGGGACTGGCTATGCTGGGAGTCGCCACCCTGGTCGCGTGGCGTCGTAAGTCAGGAGAGTTGATCGCGATCCTCGCCTTTGCTGGGGCCGTCGCCAGTTTCGCCTGGAGCGGCCATGGTGCCGCCAGCGAAGGCTCCCTCGGCCTGTTGCATCTGGCCGCCGACATAGCCCACGCGCTTGCCGCCTGCGTCTGGATCGGCGCACTGGCCGGCTTTTGCCTGCTGCTGATCCGCCCTTCTACGAGAGAGGTCGGCGCAACGGCGCGGTCCTTGGCAGGGTTCGCGTCGATCGGGACGGTCACGGTCGCCGTCCTTGTCATAACCGGTCTGATCAATGCGGCCTTCCTGATTGGTGCGGAGGGTCTCGTCCATATTTCAAGTTCAACCTGGGGGCTTTTGCTGATCGCAAAGCTGGTTCTGTTCGCCGTGATGGTGGGACTGGCGGCGCACAACCGGTTCAACCTGACGCCCGCGCTGTCGCGCGCCGTCGAGGCGCAGACCGACGCCGACGACGCGGTGCGGCGACTGCGGACCAGCATAGGTCTGGAGATGCTGGCGGGGTTTGCCCTGCTGGGATTGGTCGCGGCGATGGGCGTGCAGATGCCGCCCGCCTCGATGTGAGGCTCAGGCCGGCGCGCGCGACGACCAGTGGATGTGGCGGATGCGCCAGCCCTCGGCCTGGCGGTGCAGGATCATGGTCTCGGCGGTCAGACGATCAACGGGCCGACCATTGAACGCGCCACTGGTGCGGCCCTCTGTCAGAACCCAGGCGATGTCGCCCTCCACCCAGGCCACGCGGCGGGTGATCTCGGCCTCGGCGGCGGCGGCATAGGCCATGTCGGCGGGTAGGTGATGGCCGGCGTATTCGTCGCGCGACCGCTCGACGCCGCCTTCTTCCAACACCATGACGTCTCCAGTGAGGAGGGCGAGGACCGCCTCACTCTCACCGGAACTCAGGGCGGCATGAAAGGCGTCCACGACTGCGATCGCCGGAGCCGCAGCTTCATTGACGACCTGTGCGGACGCAGGCGCGAGAGCCGGCTCATGGGCCAATGCGGTCGATGCCGAAACGGCCAGAACAGCGGCGAGAATCAGGCGCTTCATCGATGGCTCCTTGAAAGTCTGGATCAGGACTATGCTCCGTTTACGCCGAAGACCAACCGGCCCCTCGCGAGGGGGCTATCGGACCGGTGCGTAGAGGGGCGAGACGCATGGAGACGATCGGTATGACAGACCTGGATACTTTGATCGCACAAACGCCATCGTCGCGCGCCGAGGCTCTGGACGGCCTGGAGGATGGCGTCTGGAACCGGGTCGCGCAGACGCAGGCACGGTCGCGCGAACGGAAGCTGCGGGTCGCGGCCCTGTGCGTTGCGGCGGGCATCGGCGGCGTCGCCGGCGGCGTGTCCGCCCCGGCGGTCGACCAGGGTCGAAGCGAACTCACCGTATTCAGCCCCCGTATGGCGGCGGCGCCGCTGGATATGCGGAGCGTCCTGGGATGAGCGGCCTGAAGTCCACGCTCGTCACCGCTGTCCTGGCCGCTGTCGTGGGAGCCACCGCCGCCTGGGGGGCGATGACCTGGTCGGCGCAACAGGATCAGCCCGCCGATCTGCATCATATCGTGCATGAGCGGCTGGACCTGACCCCGGACCAGGACCGTCGGCTGGACCAGGTCGAGGCCGCTTTCGCTGCGCAGCGCGGCCCGTTGGAAGCCGAAGTGCGCGCGGCGAACCAGGAACTATCCGCCGCCATCGCCCAGAGCCGGGGCGACACGCCCGAGGTGCAGGCCGCCGTAGAGCATTTCCACGGTGCCATGGGCGAACTCCAGATGGCGACCATCCGCCATGTGTTCGAGATGCGCGCGGTGCTGACGCCCGAACAGGCGGAAGAATTCGATCGTGCCGTGGTCGAGACGCTGCGCGCCGACGCCGACTGACGCGAGCGTGGGGGCCGGCGACACCGATGAAGCCCTTGCCGCCCAGGGAGACCGGGCGGCCTTCTCGCGCCTGATGACGGCGACGAAGGGCGACCTGCATCGCTTCACCACCCGCTATGTCGGTGATCCGGACGAGGCGCTGGACCTGACCCAGGAGACCTACGCCGCTGCCTGGGTGTCGATCCGGCGATACGATCCCGGCCGACCGTTCGGCGCCTGGCTGCGCACCATCGCCCTGAACAAATGCCGCGACTGGAGCCGACGTCGCCGCGTGCGTCGGCTGGTTCGGGGTGTCATGGGCCTCGACGCGCCCGAAGCCATGGCGGTCGGCGATCCGGAGCCCGGCGCCGAGGACCGGATGGACGACCGGCGACGGGTCGAGCGGCTGACCCGCGCCTTGGGTGAACTGCCCGACAGTCAACGTGCGCCGCTGCTCCTCGCGGTTCTGGAAGCCCGCTCCCATGCCGAGATCGGCCAGATACTGCGCCTGTCGTCCAAGGCGGTCGAGCTGCGGATCGCCCGCGCCCGCAAGGCCTTGCTGGATCGCCTCGGCCCATCCGGATAAGCCCCTGCGACCAGCCGCCGCGAGGGGCGCGCGCGGTTCTGGCGTAAGCCAGTCAGACAGATGGGCCAAGACTGACGCATGAGATCGATCCAGACAGACCGCCGCGCCCTGCTGCGCGGCTTCGCGGGCGGCACGGGGCTGCTCGCCGCGCAAGGACTTCTGCCCGCCTGGGCCCAGAGCGGATCAACGGGGTTGCGCGCCGATCTGCCGACCCTTCAAGGGCCGAACGTTCGGCTCAGCGTCGGCCATTCGCCGTTCACGGTCGGCGGTCGCTCCGGCCACGCCATCACGGTCAACGGGACCCTGCCTGCGCCGCTGATCCGCCTGCGCGAAGGCGAGACGGCTCGGCTGTCGGTGACCAACACCCTGGACGAGGACACCTCTATCCACTGGCATGGCGTGCTGCTTCCCTTTCACATGGACGGCGTGCCGGGCGTCAGCTTTCCCGGCATCAGGCCCGGTGAGACCTTCGACTACGAGTTCCCGGTCATTCAGTCGGGCACCTTCTGGTATCACAGCCATTCCAATCTTCAGGAGGCGATGGGCCACTACGGGCCGCTGATCATCGACCCGGCCGGTGCCGATCCGGTGGCTTATGACCGCGAGCACGTGATCGTCCTGTCGGACTGGAGCTTCCTGCATCCCCACGAGATTCTGGACCGGCTGAAGAAGAGCCCCGGCTATTTCAACCAGTCGCGCACGACCCTGTCGGGCCTGATCTCCGGTGAGGACGGCATGTCGCTCGCCGACCGCCAGATGTGGGGTCAGATGCGGATGGACCCCCGCGACATCGCCGACGTCAACGGAACGACCTACACTTATCTGGTCAACGGGCATGGGCCCGCCGAGAACTGGACCGGCCTGTTCCGGCCCGGCGAGCGGGTGCGGCTGAGGGTCATCAACGCCTCGGCCATGTCGATCTTCAACGTGCGCATTCCGGGCCTGCAGATGACGGTGGTCAATGCCGACGGCGAGAACGTGCGACCCGTCGAGACCGACGAGTTCCAGATTTCCGTGGCCGAGACCTATGACGTGGTCGTCCGACCGACGGAGGACCGCGCCTACACCCTGGTCGCCGAGTCGGTGGATCGCTCCGGCATGGCGCGGGCGACGCTGGCGCCCCGTCTGGGGATGACGGCAGAGGTTCCTCCGCTGCGCGAGGTGCCGACCCTGACGATGCGCGACATGGGCATGGGCGGGATGGCCGGGATGGACCATTCGGCGATGGGACACGGCGGCGTGGATCATTCTGCCATGGGACACGAAGCCCCCGCCTCCGCGCCGATGGATCACGCCGCCATGGGTCACGGCAGCATGGATCACGACATGCGCAACCCGGACAACGCGCCCGCCGACATGGCCGTCGGCGTCGGGGTCGACATGATTTCATCGGACCCGGCCAACCGCCTGAGCGAACGGCCCATGGGACTGGAGGACGCGCCCCACCGGGTGCTGGTCTACACGGACCTTGTTTCGCTGGCCGCCAACAAAGACCAGAGGCCGCCCTCCCGCGCGCTGGAAATCCACCTGACCGGAAACATGGAACGGTTCATGTGGGGGTTCGACGGACGCAAATTCTCCGAGATCGTCGAGCCGATCCGCTTCGAGCGGGACGAGCGGGTGCGAGTGACCCTGGTCAACGACACCATGATGGCCCACCCCATCCACCTGCACGGCCACTTCTTCGAGCTGGTGACGGGCGGACCCGCTGGGCATCAGCCGTTGAAGCACACGGTCAATGTCGCACCGGGGTCCAAGGTGACCTTCGACCTGACGGCCGATGCGCCCGGCGACTGGGCCTTCCACTGCCACATGCTGATGCACATGCATGCGGGGATGTTCAACGTCGTCACCGTCCGCCCTCTGGATGGAGCGGCCTCATGATCCGGATGATGACCGCGCTGGTCCCCCTGATGCTGGCCGCAGGAGCCGCCGCCGCACAGGATCACAGCCATCATCCGGCGGTCCCGCAGCAGTCGGCTCAGGCTCCTGCGGCCGACCCGCATGCGGGACACGCCATGCCCCCGTTGGCGCAGAGCGCGGACCCGCACGCCGGGCACGACATGGGCGCGCCGTCTCAGGCCGCTGATCCTCACGCCGGTCATACGATGCCCGCCCAGGGCGATCCCCACGCAGGTCACGACATGGGCGGCCACGCGGCGAGCGGGCCGCCCGACGTCCCGACCAGCGCCGATGACGCGGGCCGGCCTCGGCAACCGCCCTTGCCGCCCGCCGCCCTGTCCGGCCCGGCCCATGCAGCCGACGCGATCTGGGGCGCGGACCGGATGACCGGAGCCCGCGAAGGCTTGAGGCGCGAGAATGGCGACGTGCGCGCCACCGCCGTCATCGTCGATCGCCTGGAAGTCGGCTTCGGCGATGGCGAAGAGAGCTGGACCTGGGACGTTGCGGGCTGGACCGGCGGCGACATCAACCGCCTATGGTGGAAGTCCGAGGCCGAGGGCGACTTCGACGGCGAGATCGAAGGCGAGGTTCAGGCGCTTTACAGCCGCGCGATCTCGCCCTTCTGGGACGTGCAGGCGGGCGTGCGTCAGGACTTCGGCGAGAGCGACGAGAATCCGACCCATCTGGTGCTCGGACTTCAGGGGCTGGCCCCCTACTGGTGGGAGGTCGACGCCGCAGCCTTTGTGTCCAGCGAAGGCGACCTGACGGCGCGGGTCGAGGCCGAATACGATCAGCGGATCACTCAGAAGCTAATCCTTCAACCGCGCGTCGAGGTCGAGGCCTCGGCTGCTGACATCCCCGAACTGGGGCTGGGATCGGGTCTGACACACATCGAGGCCGGTCTGCGCCTGCGCTATGAAATCGCCAAGGAGTTTGCGCCCTATGTCGGGATCGAATGGAGCCGCGAACTCGGCGACACCGCCGACTTCACGCGCGCCGCAGGCGGCGAGCCCGAACACACCCGTTTTGTCATCGGCCTGAAGGCCTGGTTCTAGGAGAGTTGTCCATGCGCAAGATCATCCCCGCCGTCGCCATGACCTTGGCCCTGGTGGTCCCCACATTGGCCCAGGCCGCAGCCGCTTGTTGCTGCTGCGGAAATGAGGGCCAGGACGCGCACGCAGGTCATAGCCAGGCCGCGCCTGCCGATAATGCCGCGCACGGCGTCGTCACCAGCCCGGCGGATGGCGCGATGACCAACGGCTCTCCCGACTGGTTCACCGCGACCTTCCCACACGCAATGACGCTAAAGGCCGTCACTGTGACCGCCGAGGGTCAGGCCGCCGTTGAAGTCCCCGTCGCGGCCGCCGCTGCGACGACGCGCGTGTCCGCCGATCTGCCGACCCTGGCGCCCGGCAACTACGTCCTGAACTGGACCGCTGAAGGCGCGGACGGTCACGAGATGGCGGGCGTCGTTCGTTTCATGGTCCATTGATGACAGTCCGAATGAACCGTCGCCTGTTGCTGGGCGGCGCTATCGCTCTTGCCTCGACCGGCACGGCGGTGGCGCAGGTGCGGCGCATGACGGCCTACAAGACCCCGTGGTGCGGATGCTGCGACGGCTGGGTGACCCATATGCGCGGCGCGGGCTGGACCGTTGATGTCGTCGAGCGCGAGGACCTCTCCCCGATTCGGGCTCGCTACGGCGTGCCGGACCGCTATGCCGGATGCCACACCGCCGTGGTCGGCGCCTATGCCATCGAAGGCCATGTGCCCGCTGCAGATGTCGACCGCCTGCTGCGCGAGCGGCCGACGGCCGTGGCGCTGGCCGCGCCCGGCATGCCCGCCGGATCGCCCGGCATGGAAGCGGCAGGTCGCCAGCCCTATGTCACCCTGCTGATCAACCGGGCCGGAGAGGCGACCGTCTTCGGCCGCCACAACGGGGCCTGAGCCTCAGGCGGCTTCGCCCTGGAAGGCCTCGATGATTGGGCAAGGGCCGCTGTCCGTCGACGCGCAGGCGTTAGCCAACCGCCTCAGCGCCGCTCTCGCGTCTTCCAGATCGGCGATCGTTCGATCCAACGCGGCCATACGCTCGGCCGCCAGCACGCGGGCGCGCGCCCGATCCTCGCCCGCGTCCAGCGACAGAAGTTCTTTGATCTGCTCAAGGGTGAACCCAGCCGTCTGAGCCGAGCGGATGAACTTCAGCCGGCGCACGTCCTCCTCGCCATAGCGGCGGATGCCGGCGCCCACGCCGTCGCGCGACCAGCGATCCGGCGTCGGCAGTAGCCCGCGCCGCTGATAAAAGCGGATCGTCTCCACGCCAACGCCACCCTCTCGCGCCAGGCCTGCTATCGTCCGCACACTCATGCTTGACTCCGTATCATGCTACGGAACTTAAGGAGTGCGCCTCGGATTTGAAGATCACGGAGGCTGCAATGACCAAGACCGCCATCATCCACCGCATGGTGATGCCCGACCACACCTGCCCCTGGGGGCTCAAGGCCCGTCATCTGCTGAAAAGCCGGGGCTACACGGTTGAGGATCACTGGCTGACGACACGCGAGCAGACCGATGCCTTCAAGGCCGAGCACGGGGTGAAGACTACGCCGCAGGTGTTCATCGACGGACAGCGGATCGGCGGTCACGACGACCTGCGTCGCTACCTGGGCTTGAAGGTCCGCGACCCCAAGGCGACGACCTATACGCCTGTGCTGGTCGTGTTTCTGACGACCGCCGTCATGGCCGCGATGCTCAGCCTTGTCGTCTATGGCACGCCGCTGACCGTGCAGGCGGGCGAGTGGTTCATCGCCTTGTCGATGATGGTGCTTGGAATGCTGAAACTTCAGAACGTCGAGAGTTTCTCGTCGATGTTCCTGAACTACGATCTGCTGGCGAAGCGGTGGGTCCCCTACGGCAAGGTCTACCCCTTCGCGGAATTCGGGGCGGGCGCGCTGATGGTGGCGGGCGTCCTGACTTGGCTGTCGGCACCGGTCGCCCTGATCATCGGGGGCATCGGCGCAGTTTCGGTGTTCAAGGCCGTCTATATCGACAAGCGGGAGCTCAAATGCGCCTGCGTCGGCGGCGACAGCAATGTGCCGCTCGGCTTCCTGTCCCTGACCGAGAACCTGATGATGATCGCGATGGCGGTGTGGATGCTGGCGATGGAGATCAGCCTGATCAGCGCGCCGATGCTCATGTGAAATCACGATCTGAGCGTCTGCTTCAGGCGAGCAGTCAAGGTCCGCAACTGGTGCTTTCCAGACACGCTGATCGCGATGGCTTTGTCTCCCCCCCCACTCGCGCGGCGGTTCAGGACGTCTGCTGCTCGCGCGGCCGCCAAGAGCCATAGAAGGGTGCAGAACCTAGCGGCGGCAGACAAACGGCGCGTCATCACCAACGCGCCGTTTACGGTCAGCCCCAGTCCGACAACAGCTTCGCCATGACCATTGACGGGTCTTCAGCGGTGGCCACTTCGACACCATCGACGAGGCCGATGAAGCGGTCGTTCGCGACACAGGGATCGACGACGATTGTGATGGTGCGCTCGCCCCTATGAATGATGATCTTGTAGTCTTGGCCTGTCATAGCCGTGCTCCGATGACAGAGGCGTTGTTGCCTCCGTCATGTCGGGCGCAAGACTCTTGCTACGGTTGGCCCACCGGCAAAGGGACCTGAATTTCAAACTGTGTCAGTGCCCGTGGCGCCCACAAGATGACGCCGGCGCCGACAAGGCATATGCACACCCCTAGAATGTCCCATCGATCTGGTCGCACACCTTCCGCGACCCACATCCAGATAACGGCTGCGGCGATATAGATGCCGCCGTAGGTCGCGTAGCTGCGGCCCGCGTGTTCGGAATCCACCAGTGTGAGGAGGGAGGCGAACACAGCCAGCGAGAGCACACCTGGCAGCACCCACCAGATGGACTTACCCATCTTCAGCCAGGCCCAGAACGCGACGCATCCTACGATCTCAGCGATTGCGGCCCCGACGAATGCAAGGATGGATAGCTTCATAGCGATTGTGACTTCTCACCAGCCACCCATCCAAAGGGGCGTATGCTTTCAGCTAGCACGAGCGTCACCAGGCGCGAAAAGGAGGTGTGGGGCCTCGTTGACACCCGATGCAGTTTTTGTTGGCGCACCTTACCAGTTTCACTGACACAGGTGTGTGTTTGGCTCGCACAGCATGTCAGACAAGGTGACACCTGCCTCTGCGGCTGCATCGTTGACGGTTGGTTTGGCCTGCAAATTTCGTGCGCAGATCGCTTCAGGCAGCGGTAACCTAGCGGGGCAAACTGGCAGTTTAGCCAATAGTCGATGGTCGCCGGGTTGGGTGAATGTGACTTGAAATCGTCGTGCTATTCGATGGCTTCGGCAAACAGTTGATGCTCCAAAATTGCTCTTCGGAAGCGCTGTGAACGATCCGGACCCAAACCGCAAAAGGTGGTAACTGATTGGTTTTAAGCGGAATTTTCCGGATGGATTTGGAATCATTGATAACCGGACAACACCGCTCGCCCCGGCGCTGTCAAGCTGCTGATTTTATTGGTAAAAATGGCGCGCCCGGAACGATTCGAACGTCCGACCCTCAGATTCGTAGTCTGAT
>NZ_JAEMRO010000082.1 GCF_016463295.1 Brevundimonas sp. | reverse complement strand
GGATGTCGGCGGCGAAATCGACCTGGTGCATGCGGACCAGCGTCGGCTTGCCGGCCTCGACCTTGCCCTTCACCAAGGCGATATGCTCGGCCCCCTCGATCGTGTTCCGGTACAGCATCAGGCGGAACGGGCCGCCGTGGACGCTGTCGAACGGTGTGTCCATGATCCGCTCGACATAGCGTTCGGTGCGGCGGCGATAGGCGATCAGGTCCGCGATCGTGCCGATCTTCAGCCCATGCAGCTGGGCGAAGGCGACAAGGTCGGGCATCCGCGCCATCGACCCGTCGTCATTCATGACCTCGCAGATCACGCCCGCGGGCGTCAGTCCGGCCATGCGGCTGATATCGACCGCCGCCTCCGTATGGCCCGTCCGGACCAGAACACCGCCATCCCGCGCGACCAGCGGGAACACATGACCTGGCGAGACGATGTCGTCGGCCCCCTTTGTCGGATCGGAGGCGACCTGGACGGTCCGCGCCCGATCCGCAGCGGAAATCCCCGTCGTCACGCCTTCGCGCGCTTCGATCGAGACGGTGAAGGCTGTACCCATGCTGGTGCGATTGTCGGCGGCCATGGGCGGCAGGCGCAGTTGCCGCGCCCGGTCGCTGGTGATGGCCAGACAGATCAGGCCGCGCGCGTGGCGGGCCATGAAGTTGATCTGGTCGGGCGTCGCGAACTGGGCCGGGATGATGACGTCGCCCTCGTTCTCGCGGTCCTCGGCATCCACCAGAATGTAGGGACGCCCATTGCGGGCATCTTCCAGAATGTCCTCGATGGGACTGATCGGGCTGTCATTCATGTTCGCGGCCAATTGCATCACGCCGTCTCCTGCCACCGCGCGAGGTATCGCGCCAGCATGTCGATCTCTAGATTGACCCGATCCTCGGCTTTCAGCGTCCCCAGAGTGGTCGCGTCCCAGGTATGTGGGATGATGTTCAGGCCGAAGGTCGCGCCCTCTACGGCATTGACCGTCAGGGACACCCCATCCACCGTGATCGAGCCCTTGGGCGCGACGTAGCGGTGCAGCGGGGCCGGAGCCTCGATCTCGATCCGGTGCGACCCGCCGTCCGGCGTCACCGAGACGACGCGGCCCAGACCATCCACATGACCCGAGACGATATGGCCGCCCAGCTCATCGCCCAGTTTCGCTGCCCGCTCCAGATTGACGCGGTGCCCCTCGGCCCAGTCGCCCAGGGTGGTCTTGGACAGGGTCTCGCCCGACACCTCGACAGCGAACCAGCCGGGCCCTTTCTCGGTGACCGTCAGACAACAGCCCGCATGGCTGATCGAGGCACCCAGGTCGATGGTCGCCGTGTCCCACGCGGTCTCGACCTCGTAGCGGCGGTCACGGTCCGTCTGGCGAACGGACCGCACGCGGCCGATGTCGGTGATGATGCCGGTGAACATGTCAGGCCTCACGCTCGATGCGCTCGTAGCGTTCCCATAGGTCGTCTCCGAGAGGTTCGGCCGACAGACGACGGAACTTGGGGGCGTCGCCCAGCTTCGCAAGGGCCAGGGCGGCAATACAGGGTCGCCCCTCCGCACCGAGGAGGATGGGCGCGCGGAACCACTCCAGTCGATCGAGGCGGCCGGCGCGGATGAAGGACGCCGCCACCTGCCCTCCCCCTTCGATCAGCACGGAGGTGATGTTGCGCTCGGCCAGAGCGCCTAAGACGGCCTCGATGGTGGGTCGGCCATCGGTCGAAGCGATCTGGACGACTTCGGCGGTGCCGATGGGGTGCGGCTCCGTGGCGGTGAGGATCAGGGTGCCGCCGATTGCGACCTTTGCCGACGGGGGTGTGCGAAGGCGGCTGTCGAGGACGATGCGAAGGGGTTGAATGCTACTGTTCGCCTCATCGCCCCCTTCCCCCTTGATGGGGGAAGGGCCGGGGTTGGGGGTGACAGTGTCGGCGGAAGTGGTCTCGACGGAGCCGTCTGCCCCAACCGCCTTCACCCCCATCCCAACCCTTCCCCCATCAAGGGGGAAGGGCTTTTCCCTCAGTCTCACCGTCAGTTCCGGATCGTCCGCCAGCACCGTCTCGACCCCGACCAGGATGGCCTCGTGCGCCGCCCGCAGCCGATGCCCCTGCGCCCGCGACGCCTCTCCGGTGATCCAGCGGCTCTCGCCCGACGGCATCGCGATGCGCCCGTCCAGCGACGTCGCCAGTTTCAGTGTGACCCTGAGGGGCATCAGCCCTTGCCCGGCTCGTCCAGCCCTTCGTCGCCCAGGAAGCGAGCGAAGTCGCCGGTGGCGCGGAAGTCCTTATAGACCGAGGCATAGCGGACATAGGCCACCTCATCGACCGACTTCAGCGCCTTCATGATGAAGTCGCCGACGGTCGAGGAATGGATTTCGGTCTCGCCCAGGCTTTCCAGCTGACGCACGATCCGCGACACCATCTGCTCGACCTGTTCCGGCTGAACCGGGCGTTTGCGCAGGGCGATGCCCAACGACCGCTCCAGCTTGTCGCGGTCAAAGGGCGTGCGCCGCCCGTTGCGCTTCAGGATCATCAGTTCGCGCAGCTGGACCCGCTCGAAGGTCGTGAAACGCCCGTTGCACTGCGGACAGGACCGCCGGCGCCGAATGGCCGCGCCGTCATCCGACGGGCGGCTGTCCTTCACCTGGGTGTCGGCATGTCCGCAGAAGGGGCATTTCATCGCGGGCTATCCATAGATCGGGAAGCGCGCGGTCAGTTCGCGCACTTCGTCCGCCACGCGAGCCTGAACCGCCGGATCGGCCTCGTCCGTGCCCTTCATGGAATCGATCACATCGGCGATCCAGTGGCCGACCTGCTGGAACTCGGCCACGCCGAAACCGCGCGTTGTGCCCGCCGGGGTGCCCAGGCGGACGCCCGAGGTCACGGTGAAGGGGGCGGTATCGAACGGCACGCCATTCTTGTTGCAGGTCATCAGGGCGTGTTCCAACGCCGCCTCCGTCGCCTTGCCGGTAACGCCCTTGGGCCGCAGATCGACCAGCATCAGGTGGGTGTCCGTCCCGCCCGAGACGATGTGCGTTCCGCGCTCGACCAGCACGGCGGCCAGGGCCCGGGCATTGTCAACGACCTGCTGCGCATAGGCCTTGAACTCCGGCTTCAGCGCCTCGCCGAAGGCCACGGCCTTGGCGGCGATGACATGCTCCAGCGGCCCGCCCTGCAGGCCCGGGAAGACGGCGGAGTTGATCTTCTTGCCGATCTCCATGTCGTTCGACAGCACCATGCCGCCGCGGGGCCCGCGCAGGGTCTTGTGGGTCGTGGTCGTGACGATATGGGCATGCGGCAAGGGGTCGGGATAGACACCCCCGGCCACCAGCCCCGCATAGTGGGCCATATCGACCATCAGATAGGCCCCGACACTGTCGGCTATCTCGCGGAAGCGCTTGAAGTCGATATGGCGCGAATAGGCGGAGGCACCGGCGATGATCAGCTTCGGCTTCTCGCGCTCGGCCATCTCGGCGACGTTGTTATAGTCGATCAGGTGATCGTCCTGGCGCACCGTATAGGTGACGGGTCGGAACCACTTGCCCGACTGGTTGGCGGGGCTGCCGTGCGTCAGGTGTCCGCCTGCGGCCAGATCCATGCCCAGGAAGGTGTCGCCGGGCTGCAGCAGGGCCTGAAAGACCGCCTGGTTGGCCTGGGCTCCCGAGTGCGGCTGGACGTTGGCAAATGCACAGCCGAACAGCTCTTTCGCCCGCGACCGCGCCAGATCTTCGGTCACATCGACGTACTCGCAGCCACCATAGTAGCGGCGCCCCGGATAACCCTCGGCATATTTGTTGGTCAGCACCGACCCCTGCGCTTCCAGCACCGCCTGCGAGACGATGTTTTCGGACGCGATCAGCTCGATCTGTTCCTTCTGCCGCGCCAGTTCGCCCTGGATGCCGTTGAAGACGTCGGGATCGGCGGCGGCGAGGGTTTTCGAGAAATAGTCGGCGTGGGTGAAGGCGGTCACTGGAATCCCCGAGGCTTGAGCGGCGATCCATTTAGGCCTGACGCGGGTTCACCACAACATCTAGTGGGTCAGCGCGACGCCAAGGCCCGTTTCAGTTTGGCCAGAGCGATCCGCTCCAGTCCGTGCCGCTCGGTCACGGGGCCAATGGCGGTGACTTCGACGCCGGTCGCGACGTGCACCGCCGAGCATTTCAGATAGGCCCCGTTACGGGTCAGCTCGAGGATGACCTCGCCGATATCGGCGCCCAGCTCTGAATCAGGCGACGGCAGGCAGGCGCACCACGTTGCAGTGGGTCCACAGGGCGTCCATGGCCTTGACCAGGTCGTCCATCATCGCATCCGTATGGTTCGGCGACGGCGTGAAGCGCAGCCGCTCGGTCCCCTTGGGCACGGTCGGATAGTTGATCGGCTGCACATAGACCCCGTACTGCTCCAGCAGCATGTCCGAGATCATCTTGCAGTGGACCGGATTGCCGACATGCACCGGCACGATATGGCTGACGCTAGGCAGGACGGGGATGCCCGCCGCCGCGAATCGCGCCTTCAGCGTCGCCGCCCGCTCCTGATGCGCCTCGCGCAGAGCGCCATTGGCCTTCAGATGCCGCACCGAGGCCAGTGCGCCAGCGGTCAATGCCGGCGGCAGCGACGTCGTAAAGATGAAGCCCGAAGCCCAGCTGCGCACGGCATCGATGATGACGGCATCGGCGGCGATGTAGCCGCCCATAACGCCGATGGCCTTGCCCAGGGTGCACTCAACGATGTCGATGCCGTCCAGGACCCCGTCCCGCTCGGCCACGCCCGCGCCGGTCGCACCGTAAAGGCCGACGGCATGGACCTCGTCCAGATAGGTCAGGGCGTTGTACTTCTTGGCCAGGGCGATCGTCCCGGCCAGGTCGGCGATGTCGCCGTCCATGGAATAGACGCTCTCGAAGGCGATCAGTTTGGGCACATCGATCGGCGCGGCCGCCAGCAGGGCCTCCAGATGCACCAGATCGTTGTGCGCGAAGATGTGTCGCTCGCCGCCGCCGTTGCGGATGCCCGCGATCATGGAAGCGTGGTTCAGGCTGTCGGAAAAGGTGATCAGGCCCGGCAGGATGCGCTGCAGCGTCGTCAGCGTCGCCTCATTGGCCACATAGCCGGAGGTGAACAGCAGCGCGGCTTCCTTCTGGTGCCAGCTGGCCAGCTCGGCTTCCAGATCGACGGCCGAGCGCGTGGTGCCCGAGATGTTGCGCGTACCACCGGCACCCGCCCCGACGGAATCGATCTCGGCCTGCATGGCCCCCAGCACCTCGGGGTGCTGGCCCATGCCCAGATAGTCGTTGGAGCACCAGACCACGACGTCCTGTTCGGTGCCGTCCTCGCGACGGCGGCGCGCCAGCGGGAACTGGCCGCGCACGCGCTTCAGGTCGGCGAAGACGCGATAGCGCCCCTCGCCCTTGACCTGCTCTACCGAGCTCTCGAATGCCGCCTTGTAGTCGAACAACCCTGACGCTCGTCTGGTCTTTGAAACAGGACCGCTATGTGCGCCGCAGGGCCGCGAAAGTCTATCAGCGGCGACGGTTAAATCGTCGCAACTGTCTAATTGATAATGATTATCAGGTTAGTTCGTGCGCTCACCCCTTGGGCAAATCGTCCAGTTTTCCGCGCAGCATCTGCAGAATGGCCGAGAAGTCGCGACCGCCATAACCCAGGCCGTCGAACATCTGGAACAGAGCCTCGGTCTGGGCCCCCAGCGGCGTCGACGCCCCCGACTTGGACGCTGCGTCCTGGGCCAGTTTCAGGTCCTTCAACATCATGGCGGTGGCGAAACCGCCGTCGTAGTTGCGGTTCGACGGGGCCGTCGGCACCGGGCCGGGCCAGGGATAGTAGGTCGTCGTCGACCAACTCTGGCCCGAGGACTTGGACACGATGTCGAACATCTTCACCGGGTCCAGTCCCAGCTTTTCCGCAAGCCCGATGGCCTCGCAGGTGCCCAGCATGGTGATGCCCAGGATCATGTTGTTGCAGATCTTGGCCGCCTGCCCCGCCCCGTGATCGCCGGCGCGGAAGGTCGCCCGACTCATCGGCTCCAGCGCCGCCTCGATCCGCGCGAAGTCCGGCTCGTCACAGCCGACCATGAAGGCCAGGGTGCCGGCGTCTGCCGCCATCGTCCCGCCCGACACCGGCGCATCGGCGAATGCATAGCCCGCCTCCTTGGCCAGTCCGGCGACCTTGCGCGCCGTGTCCACGTCGATGGTCGAGCAATCCAGCAGCAGGGCTGACGTGGGGGCCGCCCCGATGATCTGTTCGGAATAGACCTTAAACACATGCGGCCCGGCGGGCAGCATGGTGATGACCACGTCCGCATCCTTCACCGCCTCGGCCACCGATGCGACCGGCACGCAGCCAACACCCTTCGCCCGGTCGAGTGCCGCCTGCGACAGGTCGAACGCCGCGACCGCATGCCCGGCCTTCGCCTGATTGGCGGCCATGCCGCCGCCCATATTGCCCAGGCCGATGAAGGCGATCTTCTTGGTGGTCATGGCGTCTCTCCCGGTTTGTCTTTTGCCGGGAGCGTTAGCGCCCCGGGGAACGAGAGGCTAGAGGTTCGGCGGCCATCACTCCGAAGGCTGCCATTTCATTGTATAAATTGCTCCGGGCATTGGTTCACCTCTAAGGATGATATTGAGACGACGCCCGTCAGGGGCACGCCACAAGGCAGTACAGCCTGCGTTGCCGCATTCCGCCTCGATTAACCGAATTCCTTGCGTGCATTCCCATTCGTCTCGGCCGCTCATCCACCCCGGACACACGGTCGTCGGATCAGCTGCGGGAACAGGACGAAAACCCAAGGCCATCAAAGTGACTCGAGCTTCACGGTACGGTTGGGGCAGCGCTGGCATGTCGGCTGCAAGCGAAGGGGGAATGGAAGGGGGACTCTCAGCTGACGCAGCTTGGCGTATCTCAGTCACTGCTAAAATTTGGGGGTCCACCACAACTACCCAGTGATGTTTCCAACCATCTGAACCTGACCGCAGAAAAAGAGCGCGGCATACTGACGAATAGTTGGGACAGCTCAAATCGGCATGAAGCCTGTGTGGTTGATCGACGCTAACTGCTGCTCGCTCCCAACCAAGACGCAGCAGAGCGGTGCGAACCTCTGGGAATGGCTCGCCAATCAAAGTGTGAATGTTCGGGTCATTGGTATGATCGGAGCTTGCTGCGGCTTGAATTTCCTTGGGTGATGACACGCTATCAGTCAGGTTTTCGTCACCATCGCCCGCCGAGGCAGAGATGTCCCCACAAGCCCCGACAAATACTGTCAATAACAAACTTGCCAGCAGCAGTCGTTTAATAATCATACGGTTAATTCGATTTCTTGGGGTTCAGAAAAAAAGATCGTGTTCAGGCCCAACTTACTTAAATCGGCTTCCTGAAGCGATAGACAAACCGGTCGGTACGGCCCCGGATGCTCTCGTCGAAGACACTCAGCGTGTGGTCGTCGCCTGCCATACGCACAGCATCGCTCTCACCGTCATAGATGAAGCCCGCGGCCTCGACCTGTCGACGCAGCTCCGCCGCCTCGATCCGGTGCAGGGTCCCGGCCACGCTGATGCCCGCCCCATCCGCCGCCTGGTGATCCAGGATGACGTAGAGTCCGCCCGGCTTCAGCGCCGCGAAAACGGCCGCATTCATCGCCGCCACATCCGCGCCGAAGCGGGGGATGGTGAAGTCGTGGTACTCCTCACCCATGAAGACGACGTCCAGCGGACGGTCGAAGCTCAGGGTCTCCAGCGCCCCGGTCACGCGGCTGACGTTCGGATAGGTCGCGGCGAGGGTGTCGGCAAACGCATTCTCGCGCCCCGCCGTCTGGTTGGGCACAAAGGCATAGACCTTGCCGGTATCGCCCACAGCGGGCGCGAACAGGCGGGTGAAATAGCCTTCCTCGGGCCGGATGTCGGCCACGACATCGCCCGGCTGGATCTGGGCGAAGGCCAGCATCTCGGCGGGCTTGCGCAGCGGATCGCGCGCGACCTCGGTCTCCAGTCGGCGCGGGTCGGCCAGAACCGACGCATAGTCCGACGCCGTCGGCGCGCCCATTGCAGCCGCTTCCTCCGCCGAAACATAGACCGTCCGCGTCCCGCCATCGCTGGCTATGATCACGCAACCCGACAGGGCGACGGCACTGGCCGACATGGCGGCGGCGAGGATCGAGGACTTCAACATGGGGGCTCTCCAGGACACCCCCGGATCAAGGCAACGGTTCGCGCCGCGACGCAAGCCCTCGCTGTGTCGACTAGTCGAGCGGTGTCCAAGCCTCGTCAGCAGGCAAAGGCGCAAAAAGGGCGTCCAGCGCCGCGTCCGTGACGCCTTCCAATGTGTCGGGCGACCATTTCGGCGCATTGTCCTTGTCCACGATCACGGCCCGCACGCCCTCCTGGAAGTCATGGGTGCGCACCACACGACCGCCCAGGGCGTATTCCATGGCCATGTTGTCGGCGAAGTCGGTCAGCGTCGCCCCGGTCCGGATCTGACGCAGCGACACCTTCAACGACTGCGGCGACTTGGTCTTCAGCGTTGCCAGTTGCGCCAGCGCCCAGTCAGAGCCGTCCGCCTCCAGCGCCGCAAAGATGTCCTCGACGGTGTCGAAAGCGAACAGCCGGTCGATCGCCTCCAGATGCGCCTCGATCGGGGCCTCGCCCGCATCGTCCTCCAGCCCGTCCGCGACATCGACCGGGTGCGCAGGATCGGCCGACAGGACGGCGCGGAACGCGTCCAGCGCGTCGCTGGGCAGATAGTGGCTGTGGATGCCCAGAAACACCGTATCAGCCGCCTTCAGCCGCGCACCGGTCAGCGCCAGCCAGACCCCCGTCTGCCCCGGCAGCCGCGGCAGGAACCAGCCGCCCCCGACATCCGGGAAAAGTCCGATCCCCGTCTCGGGCATGGCATAGGTCGTCCGCTCGGTGGCTATCCGCACCACGGCAGGCTCGGAGATGCCGACGCCCCCGCCCATGACGATGCCGTCGACCAGGGCCGTGATCGGCTTGGGATAGTCGAACATCAGATGGTTCAGCCGGTATTCGCTCAGGAAGAAGGCC
>NZ_JAEMRO010000081.1 GCF_016463295.1 Brevundimonas sp. | reverse complement strand
TCGGTGGAATCCATGTCTTGAATCCTTTTTCTGGTTGGGGCCCCACACATGCTTTTGAAGCGCAAGTATCTCTTTGGCACGACGATCCTGGCGGGCGTCATGGCCGTCGCGGCTCCGGCCTTCGCACAAGACACGCAGCTGCCGGGCGTGACCGTCAACGCTGAGCCGACTGAAATCGAAGAGGTCGTCGTGACCGGTTCGCGTCTGCGTCGCGACGCCGCCAACTCGGCGACCCCGCTGATCAGCGTGCCGCGTGAGCAGTTGCTGAACACCGGTCAGAACTCGATCATCGACTATCTGGCCACCATCCCTGCGCTGTCGAACTCGCGCGTTCCGTCCGACACGGTCGACGTGTTCTCGCAAGGCGTCGGCTTCCTGGGCATCTCCTCGCCCAACCTGCGTTCGCTGGGTGCGGGCCGTACCCTGACGCTGGTCGATGGTCGCCGTCAGGTCGGTTCGGTCGGTGGTTCGCTGCAGGTCGACGTCGACACCATCCCGCGTCTGCTCATCGAAAGCACCGAGATCGTCACCGGCGGTGCGTCGTCGGTTTACGGCGCCGACGCCGTGTCCGGCGTGATCAACTTCGTTCTGCGCAAGGACTTCGAAGGTCTGGAAATCGACCTCAGCGCCTCGCAGATCAATCAGGGCGGCAACAACAACCGTTACAACGCCGCCATCCTGGGTGGCGTCAATCTGCTGGACGATCGCCTGAACCTGTGGGGCTTCGCCGAGTATGAGTACAGCGATGACATCCGCTCGGATGAGGTCGACTGGATCGCCGACGCCTGGGTTCTCTATGGCACCGACGCCGATCCGGCTGCGGCACCCTTCGACAACCAGATCGACGCCCTGCTGGCCAACAATGTCCGCACCCTGGCCCGTCCGCGTTGGGGTCAGACGACCCTGGCCAACACCCAGCAGCCCAGCCCGCTGAGCGATCCCGACATCCCGGCGGCCAACTGCAACACGACGTCGGCCACGGGCTTCTTGAACGCCAACTGCTACGCCGTGAACCCCGGCAAGACTTTCGTCTTTGAGGGTCCGACGGCCCGTCTGGCCAACTTCGGCCAGCGTATCGGCGTGAACGGCCTCAGCCGTCCGCTGAACATCGGGGGCGACGGCGCCAACCCGAACGTCCTCAGCTTCGAAGAGCGTACCCCGCAGATGGAAGCCCAGCGTTACGCCGCCGGCGCCAACTTCGCGATCACCGACAACATCAATCTGTCGATCGACGCCAAATACGTCGCCGAAGAAGCCTATGCCGGCAGCCAGCCGCAGTTCTTCGACTTCCACCTGAACGACGCGCCGGGCGGCGTGCCGATCGGCGTCAACACCGTGCCGCGCTGGTCCGGCCTTTTTGGCGATGGCCAGCTCAGCGCGCGTAACTATACCATGCGCTACTCGGACAACGCCTATCTGCCGCAAATCGTCAAGGATGCGATCACGGCCAATACGCTCAGCAACTACAATGCGCCGACAGCCAATACCCCCGGTACGGCTCTGCCTGCCGTCGCCGCGCAGTTCGCGCGTCACTCCCTGTTCGGCCCGCAACGCTTCCAGCAGCAGACCCGCGACCTGCAACAGTATACGGCGGCCCTGAACGGCGACCTCGACGGCTTTGCCTTCGTCAAGAACATCAACTGGGAAATCGCCTATACCTACGGCTCGGTTGACAACGAAGCCGAAGAAAACTCGGTCGACGGCCAGCGCCTGGCCCTGGCGGCCGATGCGGTTCTGGATGGAAGCGGTCAGATCGTCTGCCGGGCCACGCGTTCGGCGGCCCTTGGGTTTGCCGTTCGCGACGATCTGCGCGGCGGAGACCTGCGGGACACGGCCGAGGGTCGTGAAGCGCTGGCCGAGTGCCGTCCGCTGAACATCTTCGGTGAAGGCAACCAGGACCCGGCGGCCCTGGCCTATATCGAGGACGAGGCCGGCCTGCTGGTGACCGAGCGCAACGAGTCGGAACAGGCCCTGGCCTTCGTTTCCGGCGAGCTGTGGGACTTCTTCGGTGCCGGCCCGATCGGGATCGCCCTGGGTGCCGAGTACCGTCGTGAGTACACCGAGGCTGCGGGTCGTGACGATCGCGACAACCTGTTCACCTTCGGTCTGACCGGCCCCGACTTCCTCGGTGCCGAATATGAATCCGAAGAGTTCTTCGGCGAACTGTCCATCCCGCTGTTCCAGGACAGCTGGCTGGGTGAATATGCCGAGATCAGCGGGTCGTATCGTCAGTTCGACTACACCACCGCCGGCGACGGCGACGTGTACGGTGTCAACTTCGTCTACCGTCCGATCCGCGACATCGGCTTCAAGGCCAGCTACAACACCTCGTTCCGCGCCCCGAACCTGGGTGAGAACTTCGCACCGCTGTCGGGTACCTTCTCGAACGGCTTCGTCGATCCCTGCGCCACGGCCAACATCAATGCGCCGCTGACCGCGACCTATACGGCCGAGAACCGCGCCAACCGGATCACCAACTGTACGGCACTGGCGGTCGCTCGTGGCTACTCGCCGACCTTCTTCGACTTCGCCGGTGCGACGGCCGGTAACGAAGACGACTTCATCCAGACGGTCGCCAGCCCGTTCGGCTTCTCGGGCGGTAACGTGGCTCTTCGTCCGGAAACCTCGGAATCGACCACCTTCACCATCGTTCTGGAACCGCGTCAGATCCCGAACTTCAGCCTGGTGCTGGACTACTATGAAATCCGCATCGACGACGTGATCTCGGCGGTTACGCCCACCCAGGCTGCCGCCCTGTGCGTCAACTTCCAGGGCCTGGGACCGGCATGTGACACCATCTTCCGTCTGGGTCCGATCCCGACCCTGGGTGCCAACCCGACCAACATCGAGCGTTCGGCGGGCTTCCAGGTCGCCGGTTCCGGCCCGGGCGAGCCGGCCTTCATCGAAGGCGCGGTCAACTTCGCCGGCTTCCAGACCCGCGGTCTGGACGTCACGGCCAACTATGCCTTCGACGCTCGTGAGAAGTTCGGCCTGAACATCGGCAGCTTCCGCTACTCGCTGCGGGCCAACTGGCTGATCGAACAGAAGCAGTTCTCGAACCCTTCGAACCCGGCCCTGTTCACCGAGTTCGCCAGCAACCCGACCTCGCCGCGCGTCCGTCTGACGTCCACCCTGGCCTGGATCCCGACCGAGGATCTGAGCTTCACCTGGACGATGGACTGGCAGTCGTCACAGGATCTGTTCCGCATCCGCGATCAGGTTCTGTCCGGCAACACCGACAACCGCTCCTTCGAGTTCTATGAGAGCGAAAACTTCGCCCGTCATGACTTCTCGGTCCGGTATCAGGTCCGCGACGACGTCACCCTGCGTGCCGGTGTGACCAACGCCTTCGACTCCGAGCCGCCGGTCTGGCTGCGCGCCGGCTTCCAGGACAACATCGATCCGTACGGAACGCGCTTCTTCCTGGGCCTGAACTACCGTCCGTTCTAAGGACGACAGGCAGACACAACGGAAAGGGCGGCTCGCGAGAGCCGCCCTTTTTCGTTTCGCTGTGGATGGAGCCTTGCAAACTGCGGCCAAGGTTAACGATTTCCGTGGCATGCGTCCCGACTCAAGCTATCCGGTAACCTTCTCTTAAGCAGTTTGGGCGCTTCCTTAACGCGCTCATAACCAATGCGAATCGGCGGGGATTTCGCATCGGAACTGCAGGGCAGGGTCGGATAGGGTCTATAGAATATGTCTCTCTCGCTGGTACGTCCGCAAAGCGCGGATCTGAAACCCCGGATCGTCGTCTTCGGCGTGGGTGGCGCAGGCGGCAATGCCGTCAACAACATGATCGACGCCGGCCTTGAAGGGGTCGAGTTCGTCGTCGCCAACACCGACGCGCAACACCTCAGCTTCGCCAAGACCGACCGCCGCGTGCAACTGGGCGAGACGATCACCCAAGGCCTGGGTGCCGGTGCCCATCCCGAGGTCGGCATGAACGCCGCTGAGGAATCGGCCGAGGAAATCTACGGGCACCTGGAAGGCGCCCACATGGTCTTCATCACCGCCGGCATGGGCGGCGGCACCGGGACCGGTGCAGCCCCCGTTATCGCCAAGTGCGCGCGCGATCGCGGCATCCTGACCGTCGGCGTCGTGACCAAGCCCTTCACCTTCGAAGGCCGCCACCGCATGCGTCTGGCCGATGCGGGCATCGCCGAGCTGCAGCGTTACGTCGACACCCTGATTGTCATTCCGAACCAGAACCTGTTCCGCGTCGCCAATGAGCGGACAACCTTCGCCGATGCCTTCGGCATGGCCGACCAGGTCCTGCACTCGGGCGTCCGCTCGATCACCGACCTGATGATCCTGCCGGGTCTGATCAACCTGGACTTCGCCGACGTTCGTGCCGTCATGTCCGAAATGGGCAAGGCGATGATGGGCACGGGCGAGGCCTCGGGTGACGACCGCGCCCTGATGGCGGCCCAGAACGCCATCGCCAACCCCCTGCTGGACGAGACCAGCCTGAAGGGGGCCAAGGCCGTTCTGGTCAACATCACCGGCGGCATGGACATGACCCTGCTGGAAGTCGACGAAGCCGCCAACGCGATCGCCGGCGAGGTCGATTCCGACGCCAATATCATCTTCGGCGCCGCCTTCGACCCGGCCCTGGACGGCAAGATCCGCGTCTCGGTCGTCGCCACCGGCATGGAAGACCTGGCCGTGGCCAAGGCTCCGCCGACCACCACCTCCTCGATCATCGACAGCCGCCGCTCGACGCCGACCTATGCGCCGCGTGCCGCCGAGCCCGTGCGCAGTGAGCCCGTCCGCTCCGAGCCTGTCCGTTCCGAGGCTGCACCCGTTGTGCCGACTTTCCAGACGGCACCGTCTTACCAGGCCCCAACCTATCAGGCCCCTGCACAGGAACCGGTTCGCGAGCCGGTGATCCACGTCGCCGAAGAGCGCAAGCTGGAGCCCATCGTCGATCCCTGGGTCGAAGAGTACGAAAGCGCCCCGCGCACGGCTGCGGAAGCTCCGGCCCCACAAGGCGACCTGTACATGGATCGCGGCTACCAGCAGCCTGCTCCGCAGGCGCGCGAAGAGCAGCCGACCTATGACGACTACGACGACCGCGACCACCGCAAGAGCGGCTGGAGCCTGTTCGGCCGTGGCAAGCGTCAGCCCCAGCCGCAACAGTCGAACTATGCCCCCCAGATGCGGCCGACCAGCTCGGCCCAGCCCGCACCGGAGCCGGAGGCCCAAGACGACCTGGAGATCCCGTCTTTTTTGCGCCGTCTGGCCAACTAGGCCAGCGTGAAGACTGATCAACCGCCTCGCCCCCAGGGCCGGGGCGGTTTTTCTTTGGCCCTTAGCGTCTTTGGGTCCGTGTGACGGTTGCAGACCGAAACAATCCGAAACCGGACTTTGATTTCGCTCTTGCGAAAGGTTGGCTACATCGCTCCTCAGGCGAAATCCGCTAACCATGTCGCCGGCTGTAAAGAGACTGTCTGTGCCCACCCGTTTCGACCACCGCCAGAGGACGACCGTCGCGCCCGCGATCATCGCCGGCGTGGGCGTGCACACGGGTGACCGTGTGCGCCTGGCTGTGCGGCCGGGGGCCGAGGGCACCGGCATCGTCTTCGTCCGCACCGACATCACCGACCGCGACAACCGCATCCCGGTCTCGGGTGAGGCGGTCGTCGATGCCCGCCTGAACACCATGATCGAGAATGCGGCGGGCGTTCGCCTGTCGACCATCGAGCATATGATGGCGGCGTTCGCGGCCCTGGGCATCTCCAACGCCGTGATCGAGGTCGATGGCCCAGAGCTGCCGATCCTGGACGGCTCGGCCCTGCCGTTCGTCCAGCTGCTGGACCGCGCCGGTTTCCGCCGTCAGTCGGCCCCCGTCCGCTACATCGAAATCCTGGAGCCGATCCGCGTTCAGGACGGCGACAAATCGGCTACCCTGCTGCCCTGCGACCGCTACGAGATGCGGTTCGAGATCGACTTCCCGACCCCTGTCATTGGCAATCAGGTCGTGGATTTCGTCGTGGACGAAGACACCTTCCGCACCGAGATCATGGCCGCCCGCACTTTCGGCTTCGCGCATGAGGTCGAGGCCCTGCGCCGTGCCGGCCTGGCCCGGGGTGGCAGCCTGGAAAACGCCCTGGTCATCGACGGCGACCAGATTCTGAACCCCGGCGGCCTGCGCATGGAACGCGAGTTCGTCCGGCACAAGGCACTGGATGCCATCGGCGACCTGTACGTCCTCGGCGCGCCCCTGCTGGGTCGTTACGAAGGTGTCAAAGCGGGCCACGCGATCAACAACCTGCTGGTCCGCGAACTGCTGGCCAATCCCCAAGCCTGGCGCGAAGTCACCCGCGTGCCTGAGCTGGCGATGGCGGGCTGAGCCTCAGCCGAGACTGATCGCGCTCATCATCCGCCCGAAGTCCGGCTCGCCCCTCAGAAAGGCCCGGCGGTTGGAGAAGAACCGCGCCTCATCCGCTCGAGTGTCGTCGCCTGTCCAGGCCGCTTCTCCGACACCGGCCTGCTCCAGCCGCCACAGAACGAAGCCCGGCAAGTCGAACAGACGTTTGTCCGGTAACCCGCCCGGCACGAAGAACCGACCGCTACCGGGGTCGTGGTGTTCGAACCGGTCCTGATAGTCGGCGCCGACCTCATAGCTCTGTTGCGCGATGCAGGGTCCGACGACGGCAGTGATGCGGGATGGCTCGGCACCCAGCGCCTGCATGGCGGCGACGGTGGAATGGACGATGCCGCCCAGCGCACCCTTCCAGCCCGCATGCGCCGCACCGACGACGCCCGCCTCGGCATCGGCCAGCAGCACGGGGGCGCAGTCGGCGGTCAGGACGGCGCAGACGACACCGGGCGCGGCGGTGGCGACCGCATCACCCTCGGGCCGTTCGCCCTTCCAGCCCGCATCGGCAACGCGGCATAGGGCGGAGTGGATTTGGTAGCAGGCGGTGATGTCGTCTGGCGTGCCCCCCATGTGCGCGGCGATCCGGCGGCGGTTCTCTTGCACGGCTGCGGGATCGTCGGAGGAGCCGACGCCGGTGTTCAGGCCGTCGTAAATGCCGGTCGAGACGCCGCCCTGACGCGTGAAGAAGCCGTGGCGGATGCCTGCCTTGTCCAGCAGCGGGTGGGTGATGGGGGCCAGGGGTGTCGCGTCGGTCATGCCTCGAACCCCGGCACGACCAGGGTATGCGGCGAAAAGATCGCGCAGACCTTGAACAGTGTGCCCATCTGGTCGTCGGCGGTCAGGCGTTCCATCTGTCGGTCGATCACTGGCGCGGCCTCGGGGCGGCCGTCCTTCAGCCGCTCGGCTCGCGCCTCAATGCCCAGCCGGTGCAGGAACTCGCCCTGACCCATGCAGCCCGTGACGTCGGCCCCGGCGCGGACGGCGGCGTCAAGGACCGTTGGAAAGTCGGCCCACTGCGTCAGGTCGGTCTGGCCGGGTGCATCCAGCGGATCGACCTTCTGATGCCGCCGCAGACCTTGCAAGGTGTCGCCAGCCTCGGGTCGCGATCGGCCATAGTCGATCAGCAGGGCGGCACCGGACGCCGCCTTGATCAGGGTCGCCACATCGCGTCCGAATGCCGCCTGCTGGTCGGAGATCTCGACCGTCTGACCCGGCTCGACCGTGAAGTCGGGTCTTTTGAAGCCGCCGCTGATGGCGACCAATCCGAACGTCAGGGCACCGTCGTCGGTGACGCCGACCCGCCTTTCGGCCCAGCCGTCTTCTGTCTTCACGAACTGGCGGGCCGGCAGGCAGTCCAGCACCTCATTGGCGATCAGGATGACCGGCGCGTCGGTTTCGACCTTGTTCAGGGCCGACACCCAGCGGGGGTGCACGTCGCTGTCGGCCAGCATCCGCGCCTGGGCGGCCCTCAGTGGCGGACTGGGCTCGATCAGCACGACATCCACCGCCTGCAGAAACGCCGGGGCCAGCCGCGCAGCTCGCAGCGCGTCGGCCATCAGTGTGCCGTCGCCGGGCCCAACCTCGACCAGCCGCACCCGCTCGGGCGCGCCCAGCCGCTCCCACGTCTCGACCGCCCACAGCCCAATCAGCTCGCCGAACATCTGGCTGATCATCGGCGCGGTGATGAAGTCGCCGGTCGCTCCGATGGACGGCCGGGTCGCATAGTATCCGCCTTGAGGGTCGTGCAGGCACCGGGTGACATAATCCGCGATCGTCATCGGTCCGGTCAGGGCGATCTCGCGGGCCAGGCGCTGGGCCAAGGTGGTGGCCGTCTCCATCGATCAGGTCGCCTGCACCGGCGGACGGCTCCAGGCCCGCCATATCAGCCAAGCCCCGATCAGCATCATCGGGATGGACAGGGCCATCCCCATGGTCAGCCCCAGCGGCAGGTTCTCAAGTCCCGCATCCGGCTGGCGCACCGTCTCCAGCGAGGCCCGGATCAGCCCGTAGCCGAACAGGAAAAGGCCTGTGACATAGCCCGGCTTCTTCAGCAATTTCCATTTGTAGACGGCCAGCGCCAGCACGCCGAACAGCACGATCCCCTCCAGCCCCGCCTCATAGAGCTGGCTGGCGTGCCGCACCACGTCGCCGGGGCCGACGATCAGACCCTCGCTGGTCACCGCCTGACAGGTGGGGCCAAAGATGTCGCGCATGCGGTCGTTGCAGAAGTTCACACCCCACGGCACGGTCGTCTCGCGGCCGTACAGCTCGCCATTGATGAAGTTGGCCAGGCGGCCGAAGCCCAGTCCGATCGGCACGACCGGCGCGACCAGATCACCGAGGCTGAGCAGCCTGATCTTGTTTCTCCAACTGAACCACAGGATCGCCAGGCTGACGCCGATCAGGCCGCCGTGGAAACTCATGCCGCCGTCCCACAGGCGGAACAGGGCGAAGTTGTCGGGACCGCTGAACAACTGGCCGTACAGATGCGGCTGGTAGAAGAGGGCATAGCCCAGACGCCCGCCCAGGATGATGCCCAGGGTGATGTAGAGCACCAGATCGTCGACCTGCGTCGTCGTGGCCGGCGGCTGGCCAGGGGCCCAGACGGCCGCACTTTTCGCCAGCCGATTGGCGTACCACCAGCCCAGAACGATGCCGGCCACATAGGCCAGGGCGTACCAGCGCAGGTCCAGAGGGCCGATGCTGATCAGGA
>NZ_JAEMRO010000018.1 GCF_016463295.1 Brevundimonas sp. | reverse complement strand
TCTGGACCTCGGCCTCCATCTTCTTCTGCTCGTCCTGGCTGATCTCGCCGGCCTTCTCGGCCTTCTTCAGGTCGTCATTGGCGTCGCGGCGAACGTTGCGGACCGAAATCTTCTGCTGCTCGGCATATTTGCCGGCCAGCTTGGCCAACTCCTTGCGGCGCTCCTCGGTCAGGGGCGGCACGGGAATGCGCAGGGTCTGGCCATCGACGATGGGGTTCAGGCCCAGACCCGCCGCACGGATGGCCTTTTCCACAGGGCCCACCATGCCTTTGTCCCAGACGCTGACCGAGATCATGCGCGGCTCGGGCACGCTGATGGCCGCCACGGCGTTCAAAGGCGAGTTGGAGCCGTAGGCCTGGACCTGCACCGGATCCAGCAGGCCGGCGTTGGCGCGGCCGGTGCGCAGGCCGTTGAACTCTTCCTTCAGGGCGGCGACCGCCTTGTCCATGCGGTCGCGGTAGGTCTTCAGATCGGGCTTGGCCATGGTCGTTTCTCTCGTCGTTTCTTGTCTGCGCCAGATTCTTGTCGTGCGTAGGCGGCCGATCAGGCGGCCTTGTCGGAGGACGATATCACGGTGAACGTGCCTTCGCCCGTCAGAGTGCGACGGAGCGAATTATCGTCCCGGATCGAGAAAACCACGATCGGGATGCCACTGTCACGCATCAGGGCGATGGCCGAGGCGTCCATGACCTTCAGGTCGCGCGCCAGCACATCGTGATAGGTCAAGGTCTCATACCGCGTCGCGGATTTGTCCTTCTTGGGATCGGCCGTATAGACGCCGTCCACGCTGGTGCCCTTCAGCAGGGCATCGCACCCCATTTCGGCGGCACGCAAGGCGGCTCCGGAATCGGTCGTGAAGAAGGGCGCGCCGACGCCGGCGGCGAAGATGACTACACGCCCCTTCTCCAGATGACGCAGGGCGCGACGGCGCACATAGGGCTCGGCCACGGCATTCATGGTCAAGGCGCTCTGGACGCGGGTCTGAACGCCGATCTTCTCCAGCGCCGCCTGCATGGCCAGGGCGTTCATGACCGTGGCCAGCATCCCCATGTAGTCAGCGGTGGCCCGCTCCATGTCGCCCGCCGCCTTGGACAGACCACGGAAGATGTTGCCGCCGCCGATGACCAGGCAGATCTCGATGCCGTCACGCGCCACATCGGCCACGGCCTGGGCCACGGTCGCCACCGTCTTCTGATCGATGCCATAGGCCTGATCGCCCATCAGCACCTCGCCCGAGACCTTCAGCAGGACGCGCTTGTAGCGAAACTCGGAAGGGGCGTCGGGCATGCTTGGAACCTTGGGGCGGCGGGATTCGGCTCCTTATAGGTAGGCCTGCGCCGGGATTCAAAGCCTACCAGCAGTCGGCGCCGATTCCCGGCGCCCGCACCGCCAGCAGGATGCGGCTACGCTGTTCCGCCGTCATGGCGCCCGACCGCTCCAGAACACAGCCGACAACCGTGTTGGAATTGGGGGCCAGCAGGCCGTAGCGCAGGCCGCTGGCGTCAAGCTCGGCTCTCGCCCGGGCCAGATCGGCGGGTGCCGCGGCGACCTCGGCTGGATCCCTGGTGATCAGCGTCATCTCATGCAGGGCCTGACCCGAGCTGGGAAAGTCATAGGCGTCGGGATCATAGGAGGCGATCCGTGCGCCCAGACGGTCGCCGTCGGGCAGGTCGGGATCGAACTTGGCATTCTGGCTGGCGGAAAAGGCGATGGCCGGCCCCTCCTCTGGTACCACCAGAATATAGGCGTGGCGCGGGAACATCAGATAATGCGCCGGCCATTTGGTGATGCGCACCCAAGGGTCGCCGTCCGGACCCAGAGCATGCGCCCCGACATAGACGCCCGAAGGCACGGTCCGGCTGTCGATCCGCCCGAACCGCTTCACGATGTAGTCGGCCATGACATGGTCCAGCAGGAACACGCCCTGTTCCGCTTCATGCTCGAAGTATCCGCGAATGGCCTCAGCGGACGGATCGGGTCCAAGCTCCTCGCCATGCACCGCGACAAAGGCCTCAGCCGAGACGGCGCGACCATCCGCAGGACTGAACCAAAGGCCCCGCACCTCGTCGACCATCCGATCGGCGGGATTACTGCCGCGAAAAGTGGTCAGGCTGAGCGTCAGGTTCACCACGGCGAACAGAACGACGAGACCCACGAGAGCCTGAAACAGGATCAGCGCCCATTTGCGCCAGCCATGCAGCGGATGGCGCGCATGCCGAACGCGCTCCAAAGCCTTGGTACCGCTCGCCTTGATCCGTTCGCGCCCGCCCATCGCATTGGCCCCTAGAGCCGCAGAATCACCGTCTCCACGATGGGGCGACGATCCCAGATCTGCTGGCTGGCCTTCTTGAGGGCGCGCGACACAGCCTGCTCGATGACCAGTTCATCCTCCAGCGCCTCGCCCTTCAGCTTGCCGACTGCGACCTCGACCCGTTCGGCCAGATCGTCCAGCGCATCGCCCAGCGGACGCTCTGCGTCCCCCGGCAGGCCGATGGAGCGGACGTCGATGTCGCTGACGATCTTGCCGCGCTTGTCCAT
Source organism: Brevundimonas sp. (assembly GCF_016463295.1). GTDB lineage: Bacteria > Pseudomonadota > Alphaproteobacteria > Caulobacterales > Caulobacteraceae > Brevundimonas. The sequence continues at coordinate 32,949 of NZ_JAEMRO010000018.1, read as the reverse complement.
CGCGAAGCTGACGATCAGCACGCCGTTGTTGGAGGCGTGACGACGCTCGTGCATCGCCTCGCCCTGTTCGGTGACCAGACGCCCGCCGTCGACATACAGGCGACCGCTCGGAACCTCGTCAATAATGGCGGCGGGTCCAGGGGCCAGGCGCACCATGTCGCCGTTGCGAGGCTGCACGGTCTCCGCCACACCCAGATCCTTGGCCAGGTTGGCGTGTTCGGCCAGGTGGCGGCGCATGCCGTGGGTGGGCACGGCGATCTTCGGCCGCGCCCAGGCATACATCTGCTTCATCTCGTCCCGGCAGGGGTGTCCCGAGACGTGGACGTGCGGATGGTCCTTCTCGGTATAGAGCCGCACCCCGCGATCGGCGAGCCGGTCCTGCAAGGCCGCAATGGCCAGTTCGTTGCCGGGGATGACCCGCGACGAAAAGATGCAGTGATCGCCCAGACCCAGTTTGATGACCGGGTGGGTTCCCTGCGAGGCGCGGGACAGGGCGGCGCGATCCTCACCTTGGCTGCCGGTGCAGAGGTACAGGATTTCGTCGGCTGGCCAGACCCGGGCCTCTTCCTCAGACAGGATGCGCTGGCTCTCACCGAACAGGCCGACGTGTTTCGCCGCCGCCGTGATCTTGTGCATCGACCGCCCGGCCAAGGCGACGCGGCGCCCGGCCAGTTGCGCGGCCTTCATCACACTGACCATGCGCGCCACGTTGGAGGCAAAGCAGCCGACGGCGATGCGCCCCTTCTTCAGACTGCCGATCAATTCGATCAGACCGGCCTGGGCGTCCAGCTCCGATCCCGCCTGGCCTTCGACGAAGACGTTGGTGGAATCGCAGACCATGGCCAGCAGGCCTTCGTCGCCAAGCTTGGTGATGGCCGCGATGTCGGTCGGTTGGCCGATGACGGGCGTGGGGTCCAGCTTCCAGTCGCCGGTGTGCAGCACGGTGCCCAGCGGCGTCTTGATAGCCAGGGCATTCGGCTCGGCGATCGAGTGGGTCATGGTGATCATCGTCACCTGGAACGGGCCCAGGTCGACGGTGCCCGACAGCGGCACCTCGATGATCTTCACCTGATCCAGCACCCCCGCCTCGCGCAGTTTTTCGCGGATCAGGAAGGCGGTGAAGGGCGTCGCATAGATCGGAGCCTTGATGCGCGTCCACAGCCAGCCCAGCGCACCGATGTGATCCTCATGCGCGTGGGTCAGGACGATGCCGCGGATCGTCTCGCCGTCCAGAAACTCCGGATCGGGGACGATCACATCGACCCCTGGGGTCGACAGGTCGCCAAAGGTCACGCCCACGTCGACGATCAGATATTCTCGGTTCGCCTCCGGCCCATAGCCGTAGACATTCAGATTCATGCCGATTTCGCCAGAACCGCCCAGCGGCACGAAGACGAGTTCGTCGTTTGTGTTGTTTTTCATGTGTCCTTGGGGGGAGTGTTCCGCCGCCAGATTTCCAGCAGGCCGCGGATGGTCAGGTCCGGATCGAACCGGTCGATTGAATTCGTTGCGCCCTCGAACAGGCTGGCCACGCCGCCCGTTCCGATGACGGTCATGGGCGCGCCCCACTCGTCTTTCATGCGCGCCACCAGGCCTTCGATCAGGGCGATATAGCCCCAGAAGACGCCCGACTGCATATTGGAGACGGTATCCTTGCCGATGACTTTCGCAGGCTTTTGAATGGCGATGCGGGGCAACATTGCGGCGGCCTCGTGCAGGGCCTGTAGCGACAGGTTGACGCCGGGCGCGATGATCCCGCCCTCGAACGCGCCATCGGCGGCCACGACATCGAAGGTGGTCGCTGTACCGCTGTCGATCACGATCAGGTCGCCGGGATAGACCAGATGCGCCCCGATGGCATTGACCAGCCGATCGGCCCCCGCCTCGCTGGGCTTGTCGATGCGCGCGGCGATGCCCAGGTCGACGTTCTCGCCGATGACCATGGGTTCGACGTTCAAATATCGCCGCGCCAGATTACGCAGGTTGAAGATCGACTGGGGCACCACGCTGGAGATGATGCAGCCGTCCAGCTGGCTGATCGACAGATCGCGCATGGTCAGCAGCTGATGCAGCCAGACGGCATATTCATCCGCCGTGCGGTTGGCATAGGTCGAGGTGCGCCACTGGGCGATCCAATCGGACCCGTCATGGATCGCAAACAGGGTGTTGGTATTGCCTTGCTCGATCGCCAGCAGCATCAGGCAGCCTCATTCTTTAGACGACGCAGACTATGCCACCAGCGACTTAAACGACGCGCAATCAGCTTGGGTGCCCACGCCCACGCCATATCGACTGAGGTCATTTTCTCGGTGCTGTCCGTAAAGCCGTAGAATGCGGGACGGCGGTCGACAAAGATTTCACGGCGAAGCGTAAAGTTTTTTGGGTCGAACAATCCAGCGGACACAGCCAATTCAGGTCCATCTACAGGTCGATGGAAGACATTGGATCCACACTCTCCGCAAAAGCCACGTTCCGCGAACCCACTGGACCGATAGACGCGCAGGGCGGTCCCCTCCAGGTGCGTGTCCGGTGGTGCCTGTAATGACATCCACGGGCCACTGCACCAACGGCGGCACATCTCGCAATGGCAGGTTCCGACTTCCGTCACGGTGCCTGGCAAAGTCACTGTTACCGCGCCGCAGATACAGCTCCCCTTCATCATCAGGCAGCCTCTCCGAAGAAGACGTCGCCGGCGGAAATCAGCCGCAGCGATCCGTCGCCCAGTCGCAGTTTCAGGGCACCGTCAGCGGCCACCCCCTCGGCCAGGCCCTCGACCGTTTCATGCCCCAGGCGCGCTATGGCAGGACCATCGAGCCCCGGCGTGCGGGCGGCCCAGGCGTCGAGGATGGGCTGAAAACCCAGCGTGTCCCAGCGGTGCAGCCAGACGGCAAAAACATCCGCGAGTTGGCGCGACGCTACCTCAATGGCCGGCGGCGCGGCGACATCTGCGGCCAGGTGATCGACCAGGGCCGCCGCCGGCCGCTCGGTCCCCTGCGGCGCATGGGACAGGTTGACGCCGATCCCGACCGCCAGCCACAGGCCACCGGACGCATGCGCGCCGGACTCGACCAGAATGCCCGAGGCCTTCACGCCCGCCAGCATCACATCATTGGGCCATTTGATCGTGACCAGCGACGGCGGCGCATAGCGGTCCAGCAGATCGGCCACGGCCAGGGCCGCGATGAAGGTGATCTGTGCCGCCTCGGCGGGCGACTTGGTCACAACGTGAAGCAGGGTGGCGAACAGATTGCCATCCTGGCTGGCCCATTCCCGGCCGCGGCGCCCACGGCCCTGCGTCTGACGACGGGTGGTGATCCACAGCGGCCCCGCCTCCCCTGCCTCGGCCCGACGCCGCGCCTCGGCATTGGTCGAGTCGAGCTGGTCGAACAGCAGGACGGGGGCCGCGTCCACCCTAGCCGGCGTTGAAGCTGGTCGCGGCAACGCGGCTCAGCGGCTCGATCCACGTCAGGCCGACGATGACCAGCGGAAAGGCAAAGGCGGCACCGGCAACGGCGATGGTCCTGGCCTCGACCGGTGCTGCATCGAACGGCACCTCGTCCACCGGCGGATCGAACCACATCAGCTTGATGATCCGCAGATAGTAGAAGGCAGCCACGACCGAGGCCACCAGACCGGCAGTCGCCACCATCCAGTAGCCCGCGTCCACGGCGGCACCGAAGACATAGTATTTGCCCCAGAAGCCCGAGAACGGCGGCATGCCCAGAACCGACAGCGACAGCACGGTCAGGGCGATGGCCGTCACCGGCCGCGTCCGCCTCAGCCCCGCCAGATCGGCGATAGTGCGCACCGGCTTGCCGCCCTTGGACAGCGACAGAAGGATGGCGAAGAAGCCCAGCTGATCGACCACATACAGGGTCATAAACATCAACATGGCCTGAAGGCCCGCTTCCGTCCCCGCCGTGATGCCCAGCAGGGCGTAGCCGATGTTGGCGATCGAGGAATAGGCCAGCAGGCGCTGGATATTCTTCTGCGCCAGACCGCCGAACGCACCGACGGCGAACGAGATCAGCGAGATCAGCACCAGCACCTGGGCCCACTGGTCGTGTGACCCGGCAAAGCCGTCGATCAGGACCCGTGCGACCAGAACCATGGCCGCCATCTTGGGTGCCGTGGCGAACAGGGCCACGACCGGTGTCGGCGCGCCCTCATAGACGTCGGGCGTCCACATGTGGAACGGCGCGGCCGAAATCTTGAACGCCAGACCGCAGATCACGAAGACCAGGCCGAAAACCAGACCCACCGACGGGTTCTGGACCGCATAGGCCGCGATTTCCTGAAAGTTCATCGAGCCGGTGAAGCCGTAGACCAGGCTGGCCCCGTACAGCAGAAGGCCGGACGACAGCGCGCCCAGCACGAAATACTTAAGCCCCGCCTCCGACGCCTTCAGGTCGTCGCGGTGGAAGGCCGCCAGCACATACAGGGCCAGCGAATGCAGCTCGATCCCGACATACATAGAGATCAGGTCGCCTGACGACGCCATCATGCCCATGCCGGCCGAGGCCAGAACGATCAGAATGGGATATTCGAAGCGCGCGATCCGAGCGCGTTGCATCCAGCCGCCGCCCAGTACGATGCAGACCGCGCTGGACAGGAAGATGATCGCCTTGCCGTAGACGGCCAGCGGATCGGCCACATAGGCGCCGTTGAAGGCCTGACCCAGCGGGCCGGTGACTGTCACGGCGGTGGCAGCGACCAGCAGGGCGACCGACAGGATCGAGACCAGACGGGCGCTCTTCTCGCCCAGGAAAGCCCCGATCATCAGCAGCACCAGCCCACCGACGGCGAGCGTGCCCTCGGGCGCGGACAGATGAAGGGCGGGAATCAGATCTTGCATGATGGTCTCACCCGCCGATCACAGCGCGATAGGTGGCGGTCAGCGCCTCGACCGAGGCGGCGGTATAGTTCAGCACCAGACCCGGCTGGACGCCCAGCCAGATGGTGCCGACGATCAGCGGCACGAACAGCGCCAGCTCGCGCTTGTCGATGTCGGCGATGGTCTTCAGCGCCGGATTGACGATCTCGCCGAACATGACGTTGCGATACAGCGTCAGGGCATAGATGGCCGACAGGATGACGCCCGAGGCCGCCACGAAGGCCGCCCAGGTCGAGACCTGATAGACGCCGGTCATCGTCAGGATTTCCCCGATGAAGCCCGAGGTGCCCGGCAGGCCGACATTGGCCATGGTGAACATCAGGAAGATGGCCGCGAACCATGGCATGCGATTTGTCAGGCCGCCGTAGAAGGCGATCTCGCGCGTGTGCATCCGGTCATAGACGACGCCGACGCACAGGAAGAGCGCGCCCGAGATCAGGCCATGGCTCAGCATCTGGAACACCGCGCCCTGCACGCCCGTGTCATTGCCGGCGAAGATGCCCATGGTCACGAAGCCCATATGGGCCACCGACGAATAGGCGATCAGCTTCTTAATGTCCGTCTGACGGAAGGCGACCAGCGAGGTGTAGACGATGGCGATCACCGACAGAGCGAACACCAGCGGCGCGAACATCTGCGACGCCAGCGGGAACATCGGTATGTTAAACAGGATAAAGCCGTAGCCACCCAGCTTCAGCAGAATGCCAGCCAGAATGACCGAGCCCGCCGTCGGAGCCTGAACGTGCGCGTCGGGCAGCCAGGTGTGCACCGGCCACATTGGCATCTTGACCGCAAACGAGGCGAAGAAGGCCAGCCACAGCAGGGGCTGATAGCGGGCGTCAAAGACGTGTTCCTTCAGTGCCGGAATGCTGGTCGTGCCCGCATCCTGAGCCATCCACAGCATGGCCAGCAGCATCAGCACCGACCCCAGCAGGGTGTAGAGGAAGAATTTGTACGAGGCGTAGATGCGGTTCGCCCCGCCCCAGATGCCGATGATCAGGAACATCGGCACCAGGGTGCCCTCGAAGAAGATATAGAACAGGAACAGGTCCAGCGAGGTGAAGACCCCGATGACCAGCGTCTCCAGCACCAAGAAGGCGATCATGTATTCGACCACGCGGTCGGTAATGGTCTTCCAGCTGGCCAGGATGCAGATCGGCATCAGGAAGGCCGTCAGCAGCACGAACAGGATCGAAATCCCGTCCACGCCCATGTGGTATTCCGCGCCGACGAACCAGACGTAGCGTTCCACGAACTGATAGGCCGCGCTGGACTGATCGAAGGCGCCGACCAGAACGACCGACAGCGCCAGGGTGACCAGGGTCGTGCCCATGGCAATCCAGCGCGCGGCATTGTCGGCCCCGGCCTTGTTGAACAGGCGAGACAGCAGGATCACGCCCGCGCCGATCAGGGGCAGGAAGGTGATGAGGCTGAGGATGAAGGGGATCTGGGGCAAGATCAGGCTCCCCACGAAGTGATGGCATAGGCCAGGAAACCGACCAGGCCGATCAGCATGACGAAGGCGTAGAAATACACCTGACCGGACTGGAAGCGGGCCAGACCGCCGGCGAACCGGCGCGACAGCCAGGCGACGCCATTAGGCCCGCCGCCGTCGATGATCTTCACGTCGCCGACCTTCCAGAACAGGTCACCCAGCCCCTTGGCCCCGCGCACGAAGACGAAGGCGTACAGCTCGTCGAAATACCATTTGTTGTACAGGAAGCCGTGGATGACCCCGCCCCTGTCAGCCATCCGCTTGGCCATGCCTTCCTTCAGGACATAGATCCAGAAGGCGAAGGCGGTCCCGATCAGCGTCAGGATCAGCGGCGACCACTTCACCCAGGTGGGCACATAGTGGCTCTCGTGCAGGACGTGGTTGGCCTCGGACACAAAGATCGCCCCGCGCCAGAAGTGATGTTCGTGATCCCCGATGAAGCTGGGCGCGAAGACCAGACCGGCGGCTACGGCTCCGATGGACAGCAGGATCAGCGGCACCAGCATGACCCACGGGCTCTCGTGCGGGTTCAGCGGGCCGTGATGGGCGTGGTCGTCATGCGCGTGATCGTCGTGGGCATGTGCGTCGTCGGACAGCGGCTCTGAGTGGGTTTCCAGCTGGGCGTCGGTGGCATGATCGTCGTGATGATGCGCGCCTTCTTCCTTCCAGACCGGCTTGTTGTGGAAGGTCATGAAGACCAGACGCCAGGAGTAGTAGGCCGTCAGGCCCGCCGCCACGATGCCGATGAAGAAGGCGAACAGGCCGAACGGGCTGTGTCCCGTCATCGCTGCCGCATAGGCGCTCTCGATGATGGAATCCTTGGAATAGAAGCCCGCAAAGCCGCCGACGCCGGGAATGCCCAGGCCGGTGATGGCGATGGTGCCGATGGTCATGACCGCATATGTGACGGGCAACAGCTTCCACAGCCCACCCATCTTCCGCATGTCCTGCTCGTGATGCATGCCATGGATCACCGAGCCGGCACCCAGGAACAGCAGGGCCTTGAAGAAGGCGTGGGTGAACAGGTGGAACATGGCGGACTCGTAGACGCCGACGCCCGCCGCGAAGAACATGTAGCCCAGCTGCGAACAGGTCGAATAGGCGATGACCCGCTTGATGTCGTTCTGCATCAGGCCGACGGTCGCCGCGAACATGGCGGTGATGGCCCCAATGAGGGCGATGATGCCGGCCGCGACGGGTGCGTATTCGTAGATAGGGCTCAGCAGGCAGACCATATAGACGCCGGCCGTGACCATGGTCGCGGCGTGGATCAGGGCCGACACCGGCGTCGGGCCTTCCATGGCGTCCGGCAGCCAGGTGTGCAGGAAGAACTGCGCCGACTTACCCATCGCCCCGATGAACAGCAGGAAACCCGCCAGATCCAGCGCCGACCAGCGGTGGCCCAGGAAATCCCAGCCGGTACCGGCCTTGGCCGCGATCATCGGGAAGAGTTCGGCGAACTGGATCGTGCCGAACATCCAGAAGACGGTGATGATGCCCAGCGCAAAGCCGAAGTCGCCGACGCGGTTGACGACGAAGGCCTTGATCGCGGCGGCGCTGGCCGTGGGCTTCTTGAACCAGAAGCCGATCAGCAGATAGGACGCCAGCCCCACCCCTTCCCAGCCGAAGAACAGCTGCATGAAGTCGGCGGCGGTGACCAGCGCCAGCATGGCGAAGGTGAACAGCGACAGATAGGCGAAGAACCGCGGCTTGTCCGGGTCCTCGGCCATATAGCCCCAGCTGTAGAGGTGCACGAGGGAAGACACGGTGGTGACCACCACCAGCATGGTCGCCGACAGGGCGTCGATGCGGATGGCCCAGTCGGACTGAAAGTCACCGACATTGATGAAGGGTGCCAGGGTGACTGTGAACGGCTCCAGCTCGCCCCAGGTCCAGTTGCCGAAGACGATCCAGGCGACGACGCAGGACACGAACAGCAGGCCGGTCGTGACGGCCTGCGACGCCGTATTGCCGATGCGGCGGCCGAAGAAGCCGGCGATCGCGGCACCGATCAGGGGGGCGAAGACGCCCAGAATGACGAGGGTCTTATAGTCCACGATCAGCCCTTCATCACGCTGGCATCGTCAACCGCGATGTCGCCGCGGTTGCGGAAGAAGGTCACCAGAATGGCAAGGCCGACGGCGGCCTCGGCCGCGGCGACGGTGAGGACGAACATGGCCATGATCTGCCCCTGGACATCGTTCAGATAGGCGGAGAAGGCGACGAAGTTGATGTTCACGGCCAGCAGGATCAGCTCGATCGACATCAGGATGATGATGACGTTCTTGCGATTCACGAAGATGCCGAAGACGCCGATGGTGAACAGGATGGCGGCGACCGCCAGATAGTGTGCGAGCGAGACGACCATCAGATCAGATCCTCCGGGGTGACGCCGGCCCCGGTGGTCACGGACTTGACCTCCATGGCGGTCTTGGCATCGCGGCCGACCTGGCGGGCGATGTTCTGGCGCTTGATATTGGGCTTGTGGCGCAGGGTCAGGACGATGGCTCCGATCATGGCGATCAACAGCACGATCCCTGCCGCCTGGAAGAAGTAGACATAGTCTGTGTAGAGCACCCGCCCGATGGCCTCGACATTGCTCTGGTCCGCCGTGGCCGCGACCGGACCGACCGCATCGGCAGCGGCCCCGCCGCTGGCGACCGTCAGCGAGATCACGATCATCTCGGCCAGCAGAACCGCCGCCACGATCGCCGCCAGCGGCAGATAACGGGCATAGCCCTCGCGCAGCTTCACGAAGTCGACGTCCAGCATCATGACGACGAACAGGAACAGCACCGCCACCGCGCCGACGTAGACGACGACCAGCAGCATGGCCAGGAACTCCGCACCCAGCAGGACGAACAGCCCGGCCGACGAGAAGAAGGCCAGGATCAGCCACAGAACGCTGTGCACGGGGTTCTTTGCGGTGACCACCAGAAGCGCGCTCACCACGGCCACCGCCGCCAGCAGATAGAAGGCAATGCCTTGCAACATCGGAGGCCTTCGCCCCTTTCGACTATGGCGACGACTCCTTTGAAGGAATCGCGGCCCGTTTCAGCGAGTGCGCCTTACCGGTAAGGCGCGTCGAGTTCCAGATTCTTGGCGATCAATCGCTCCCAACGGTCACCGTTGGCCAGCAGTCGATCCTTGTCATACAGCAGTTCTTCGCGGGTCTCGGTCGTGAACTCCGAGTTCGGCCCCTCCACGATGGCGTCCACCGGGCAGGCCTCCTGGCACAGGCCGCAGTAGATGCATTTGACCATGTCTATGTCATAGCGGGTCGTACGGCGGCTGCCGTCGGCGCGCGGTTCGCTTTCGATCGTGATGGCTTGAGCTGGGCAGATGGCCTCGCACAGCTTGCAGGCGATGCAGCGTTCCTCGCCATTGGCGTAGCGGCGCAGCGCGTGCTCGCCCCGGAAGCGCGGCGACTGCGGATTGCGCTCGAACGGATAGTTCACCGTCATCTTGGGACGGGCCATGTATTTCAGCGACAGGCCGACGGCACCGATCACATCGATCAGCAGCGCACCCTTCGCGGCCTGGACGATACGGTTCAACATCAGCGATCTCTCCTGACGCCGCGGCAAAGCTCTTCCTTGCGCGGATCGTCATCCTTGGTGATCTGGCACAGGCGGGCCTTCTCGGCCTGCTGGCGCTCTATGGCCTCCTGCCGTCGTTCCCACTGAGTGGCCGAGACCGGATCGGGTTCATAGGTCGGGATGGTGCAGGCCGTCAGCCCCAGCGCCATCGTCAGGATCAGGATGCGGGTCATGCGCCCACCGCGAACACGCGCCAGGCCGCCACGACCACCACAGCCACCAGCGACGTCGGCAGGAAGATCTTCCAGCCCAGACGCATCAGCTGATCATAGCGGTAGCGCGGCACGAAGGCCTTCACGAGCGCGATCATGAAGAAGGCGACCACGATCTTGAACAGGAAGGTGACCAGATAGATGCCCTGCTCCAGCCAGCCCGGCAGGCTATCCAGCCACGCCTGCGGCACACCGGGGTTCCAGCCGCCGAAGAACAGCAGGCTGATCATGGCGCACATGAAGACGATGTTGGCGTATTCGCCGATCATGAACAGCAGATAGGGCGTCGAGGAATATTCGACCTGATAGCCGGCCACCAGTTCGGACTCGGCCTCGGGCAGGTCGAACGGCGGACGGTTGGTCTCGGCCAGGGCCGACACGAAGAAGACCACGGCCATGGGCAGCAGGACGATGATCGTCGGCCAGGTTCCTGCCCCGCCGCCGAACACGAACCAGTTCCAGAACATGCCCTCCTGACGGGTCACAATCTCCGTCAGGTTCATCGTCCCGGCCAGCAGGATCACATTGATGATCACCAGACCGATGGAGACTTCGTACGACACCATCTGCGCGGCGGACCGCAGTGACCCCAGGAACGGATACTTCGAGTTCGAAGCCCAGCCGCCCATGATGATGCCGTAGACGCCCAGCGAGCTGATGGCGAAGATGTACAGGATGCCAACGTTCAGGTCCGAGATGACCCAGCCCGGCGCGAACGGAATGGCAGCCCAGGCGATGAAGGCCAGGATGAAGGTCAGCAGCGGGGCCAGCAGGAAGACCATCTTGTCGGCCCCTGCGGGTACGACGATTTCCTTCAGCACGAATTTGAAAAAGTCGGCGAACGACTGAAGCAGGCCGAACGGCCCCACGACATTGGGGCCTTTGCGCATCTGCACGGCCGCCCAGATCTTGCGGTCGGCCAGCAGTAGAAACGCCAGCGAGATCAGTATGCCAACAGTGACGAGCAGTATGCCGCCAGCGGTCGCCAGCGTCCAGCCAAGGGGGGAAGTCCAGAAATCCATCAGGCGATCCCGGCCATCAGCATAATAAACGAAACGAGCATAAGCGTCATTACCAACCAGCAGCCCCGAACGATCCAGACGAGGGTCTCAACATTAGCGTCTTGAGGCGGTGCTTCCAGGCCGAACAATAGCTTGCCCAGCCGCACAGCATCAGTGGTTTCCAGATTGGCACCGCCTAGACGCCTATGCCACGACATGCCGAGACGACGCGTAATCAGAAATAGGCAGCCAAACAAAGTCAGGCCTGCGATCCAAGCCGCGCCGAACGCGACCCACGCCAACGGAGGAATGTTGGAACCTTCGACCATCAGGCCTTACTCCGCCGCCATCGCGACCGGGGCGATCCGCAGGGCGGACAGCTCGGCCATGGTCACGCTGGCGCGCGTGATCGGGTTGTTGAGATAGGGGTCGCGTACCGACGAGACAAAGACCACGTCGCCCAGGTCGCCCTTCGCACCCAGCCCGGCCACGTCGAACGACGCGGGTGCGGGCAGATAGTCGATGCGGCCGAAGGTCGGATGGTCCGCCATCAGCTTGCTGCGCAGGGCCTCCAGCGTGTCGTACGGCAGGGTCTGGCCGACCGCCGCCGACAGGGCGCGCAGGATGGCCCAGTCTTCCTTGGCCTGCCCCTTGGGGAAGACGACCCGTTCGGCCATCTGCACCCGGCCCTCGGTGTTCACATACAGGCCCGCCTTCTCGGTATAGGCCGCGCCGGGCAGGATGACGTCCGCCCCATGCGCGCCGCGGTCGCCGTGGCTGCCCAGGTAGACGCGGAAGGCGTCCGAACCCGTCGGATCGACCTCGTCGGCCCCCAGCAGGAACAGCACGTCTAGCGCGCCCGGCTTGACCATCGCGGCCACGCTCAGCCCGCCTTCACCCGGCACGAAGCCCATGTCCAGGCCTCCGACGCGCGCGGCGGCGGTGTGCAGGACGTTGAAGCCGTTCCAGCCTTCGGCAACCACGCCGACCTTCTGCGCCAGCGCGCCCAGGGCGTTCAGCACGGCCGAGCCCTTGTCGCCCGACACGGCCCCTGCCCCCACGATGATGGCGGGACGCTCGGCCTTGGTCAGCATGTCCATCGCCGCCTTGGGCAGCTTGGCCAGGGTCTTGGACCCCGCACCCAGATAGGCATAGTCGAATGTCAGATCGGCCTGCTCGCCGACCAGGGCGATCTCGGTCTTGCCGCCCAGCCAGGCCTTGCGCAGGCGGGCGTTCAGCAGCGGGGCCTCCGTCCGCGGATTGGCCCCGACAATCAGGATGGCGTCGGCGTTTTCGATACCGGCCAGGCCGCTGTTGAACAGCCAGCTCTCGCGCGGGCCATAGCCCAGGGCCGAACCCTCCTGACGGCAGTCGGTGTTGGCCGATCCCAGGGCGCGGAACAGATCCAGCGCCGCCTTCATCGATTCCGCGTCCTGCAGGTCGCCGGCCACGACGCCGATCCGGTTGGCCGGAGCGGCCTTCAGCTTGTCGGCCACGACGGCCAGCGCCTCGTCCCACGACGCCGCACGCAGGCGACCGTTCTCGCGCACATAGGGTTTGTCCAGGCGCTGACGTTGCAGGCCGTCGACGGCATAGCGGCTGATGTCCGACAGCCACTCCTCGTTGATGCCCTCGTTGACGCGCGGCAGAATGCGCATCACCTCGGCCCCCTTGGCGTCGGCGCGGATGTTGGAGCCCAGGGCATCCATGACGTCGATGGTCTCGGTCTTCTTCAGCTCCCACGGACGATAGTGGAACTGCCACGGGCGGTGGGTCAGGGCCCCGACGGGGCACAGGTCGTTGACGTTGCCCGACAGCTCGCTGTCGACCGCCTTTTCCAGATAGGTGGTGATCTCGGCATCCTCGCCGCGCGAGATCATGCCGATGTCCGGCACGCCCGCCACTTCGGTGACGAAGCGGACGCAGCGCGTGCATTGGATGCAGCGGGTCATATAGGTCTTGATCGTCGGACCCATGTTCTTTTCTTCGACCGCGCGCTTGTTCTCGGCATAGCGAGAACCGTCGCGGCCATAGCCCATGGCCTGGTCCTGCAGGTCGCACTCGCCGCCCTGGTCGCAGATCGGGCAGTCCAGCGGGTGGTTGATGAGCAGGAACTCCATCACCCCTTCGCGGGCCTTCTTCACCATCGGCGTGTCGGTGAAGATCTCCTGGTTCTCGGCGGCCGGCAGGGCGCACGACGCCTGGGGCTTCGGCGGTCCGGGCTTCACCTCGACCAGGCACATGCGGCAGTTGCCGGCGATCGACAGCCGCTCGTGATAGCAGAAACGCGGAATTTCGTGGCCGGCCTTCTCGGCGACCTGAAGCACGGTCATCCCGGGCTCGAACTCGGTTTCAACGCCGTTGACCTTGGCGATCGGCATCAGCGGGCCTCTTCTTGAGCAGCCGGAGCCGCCGGTACTATGGATGCGTCGACGGACACCTGTCCGACGTCTGTAGCAAGCTCGACACCGTTCGCGCCGACGGTGCAGGTCATGGTCTGGCGACCGCCGTCGACGGGCGCGCGCCAGGACATGGTGGCGGTGTTCGTCCCCGTGGCGCGGAACTGCACGGTGTCCCCCTCCTGTCCGGCCAGACGGCGCACGGCCTCGCGGCAAGCGGTCTGAAGATCGGCAGGGGTCGAGATGGTCGCCGCAGCGGTCATGGCCGGGGCCTCGGGCGCGACCGGCGCATCAGCCTTCGGCGCAGCCTTGTCCGTACCTTCACCGCAGGCGGCGAGGGCGACGACGGCCAGCGCTGATGCCAGGACCATCCGCATCGGCTATTCCGCCGCGATCGCATGGCCGGCGAAGTTCGCGCGGCGGCTGCGATAGGACGAGATGCGGTCTTCGATCTCGTGACGGAAATGGCGGATCAGTCCCTGGACCGGCCAGGCAGCGGCGTCGCCCAGGGCGCAGATCGTATGCCCTTCGATCTGGGTCGAAACCTCCAGCAGCATGTCGATCTCGGACGGATCGGCCTCGCCGATGGCCATCCGCTCCAGCACGCGCCACATCCAGCCCGTGCCCTCGCGGCACGGCGTGCACTGGCCACAGCTCTCATGCTTGTAGAAATAGCTGATACGGGCGATGGCGCGGACCAGATCGGTCGACTGATCCATGACGATCACCGCCGCCGTGCCCAGACCGGACTTCATCTCGCGCAAGCTGTCGAAGTCCATCAGTGCGACCTCGGACATTTCGCGCGTGATCAGAGGCACGGACGAGCCGCCCGGAATGATGGCCTTCAGATTGTCCCAGCCGCCGCGCACGCCGCCGCAATGATCCTCAAGCAGTTGCCGCAGGGGGATCGACATCACCTCCTCGACATTGCACGGGCGGTTCACGTGGCCTGAGATGCTCATGATCTTGGTCCCGGTGTTGTTCGGACGACCAAAGCCCGCGAACCACTCGGCGCCGCGACGCAGGATGGTGCCTACAACCGCGATCGACTCGACGTTGTTCACCGTGGTCGGGCAGCCGTACAGACCAGCCCCGGCCGGGAACGGCGGCTTCAGACGCGGCTGGCCCTTCTTGCCTTCCAGGCTCTCCAGCAGGGCCGTCTCTTCGCCGCAGATGTAGGCACCGGCACCGTGGTGGATATAGACGTCGAAGTCCCAGCCGTGGACGTTGTTCTTGCCGATCAGCTTCGCTTCGTAGGCCTGCTTGACCGCCGCCTCCATCCGCTCGCGCTCGAGCACATATTCGCCGCGCAGATAGATGTAGCAGGCGTGGGCCTGCATGGCGAAGGAGGCGATCAGGCAGCCTTCGATCAGCAGGTGGGGATCATGGCGCATGATCTCCCGGTCCTTGCAGGTCCCGGGCTCGGATTCGTCGGCGTTGACGACCAGATAGTGCGGCCGGTCCTTCACCTCCTTGGGCATGAAGGACCACTTCAGGCCGGTCGAGAAACCCGCGCCGCCGCGTCCGCGCAGGCCCGAGTTCTTGACGTTGGTGATGATCCAGTCACGCCCCAGGTCGAGCATGTCCTTGGTCGCATTCCATGCGCCGCGCGTCTTCGCCCCCTCCAGCGTCCAGTCCTGGAAGCCGTACAGGTTGGTGAAGATGCGATCCTTGTCTTCGAGGATTCCGACCATGGTTCAGTTCATCTCGCGCATGCGGCGGCGGTGATAGCGGGTACGAAGAAAAATGGCAGCGATCATCAGTGCCCAACCGGCCGCCAGGGCCGCATAGCCGCCCATCTGAACGGCCTGGCCCAGGTCACCCGCACGGCTGGAGGCGAAGACCGCGATGGCCCCGACGATCACCAGGCCAAAGCCGGCCAGACGCTGGCTACGACCCACGGCCCGCAGCTCCGCGCGATAGCGGGCGACGGCTTCGTCGGTGGACAGGTCTGGCCCATTCATGCCGGCACCGGCTTGCTGTTGGGCAGCGACTTGATCGGCTTGGCGGCCGAGCCGTCATAGAGTTTTGGATCCAGCAGCGTCTGGGCCCCGCCCTCGGGCTCAGAGCTGTGACGGCCGACGCGCGAGCCGGGCTTGGGCTTCTTGCCGGCGGCGAAATCGTCGATGATCTGGGCCATGGTCTCGGCGGTCAGGTCTTCGAAATAGTAGTCGTTGATCTGCGCCATCGGCGCATTGGCGCAGGCCCCCAGGCATTCCACTTCCTGCCAGGTGAAGCGGCCGTCGGCGCTCAGCGTGTCCTTGGGACCGATCTTGGACTTGCAGACGGCCATCAGATCGCCCGCCCCGCGCAGCATGCACGGCGTGGTGCCGCAAACCTGGATCAGGGCACTGGTGCCCACCGGCTCCAGCATGAACATGGTGTAGAAGGTCGCAACCTCCAGCACCCGGATATAGGGCATGCCCAGCAGCTCGCCGATGGCGCGGATGGCGGGCTCGGACACCCAGCCTTCCTGCTTCTGGACCAGCCACAGGATCGGGATCACCGCTGACTGGCGACGATCCGCCGGATATTTGGCGATCCACCAGTCGCATTTGGCCTTCGTCGCCTTGGAGAAGGCGAAGCTGTCAGGCTGAACTTTGGCGAGACGACGAACGGACATCAGACTTCCAGATTCGTGACGACCACACCGTCACCCAGCATCTTCTTGCGGATGTTCAGGATGCGGTGCTGGCCCTGACGGCGCAGCAGGATGTTGTGTTGATAGGTTTCGCCGCTGTAGTCGGTCGCGGAATAGGAGACGATCTCCCAGCCGGCGGCCACGGCATCGCTCAGAGGCTTGTCGCTCACCGGTCCACCTCACCGAACACGATATCCAGAGAGCCCAGGATGGCGCTGACGTCGGCCAGCATGTGGCCGCGGTTCATCCAGTCCATGGCCTGGAGCGAGCGGAAGCCCGGCGCCGAGATCTTGACGCGATAGGGTTTGTTGGTGCCGTCGGACACCAGATAGATGCCGAACTCGCCCTTGGGTGCCTCGACCGAGGCATAGACCTCGCCCTCGGGCGTCTTGAAGCCCTCGGTATACAGTTTGAAGTGATGGATCAGGGCTTCCATCGACCGCTTCATCTCGCCACGACGCGGCGGCACGACCTTGTTGTCTTCGGTCATCACCGGCTCGCCGGGGCAGTTGCGCAGGCGATGGATGCACTGCTCCATGATGTGCACCGACTGCTTCATCTCCTCGATGCGACACAGGTAGCGGTCCCAGCAGTCGCCGTTCTTGCCGACCGCGATGTCGAACTCCAGGTCGGCATAGCATTCGTACGGCTGCGACTTGCGCAGGTCCCACGGAATATCCGAGCCGCGCAGCATCACCCCGGTGAAGCCCCAGTCCAGGGCCTCCTGCTTGGACACCACGCCGATGTCGACGTTGCGCTGCTTGAAGATGCGGTTCTCGGTGACCAGGCTCTCGATGTCCTTCAGCGCGGCCGGGAATTCCTGGCACCAGCGTCCGATGTCGTCGATCAGGGCGGGCGGCAGGTCCTGATGGACGCCGCCGGGCCGGAAATAGTTGGCGTGCAGGCGCGCCCCACAGGCCCGCTCGTAGAAGACCATCAGCTTCTCGCGCTCCTCGAAGCCCCAGAGCGGCGGCGTCAGGGCCCCCACGTCCATGGCCTGGGTCGTCACGTTCAGCAGGTGCGAGAGGATGCGCCCGATCTCGGAATACAGCACCCGGATCAGCTGGGCCCGATACGGCACATCGATGCCCATCAGCTTTTCGATGGCCAGGCAGAAGGCATGCTCCTGGTTCATCGGCGACACATAGTCGAGACGGTCCAGGTACGGGATGTTCTGAAGGTAGGTCCGGGCCTCCATCAGCTTTTCGGTGCCGCGATGCAGCAGGCCAATATGCGGATCGACGCGCGTGACCAGCTCACCGTCCAGCTCCAGCACCAGACGCAGCACGCCGTGCGCGGCCGGGTGCTGGGGGCCGAAGTTGATCGTGAACTTGCGGTCGTCCAGCGCGCGCGCGTGGTCCGTGCGCCCGTCGTGAGGCTCGTCAAAGATGTCGGTCGCGCCGATCGGCGGTGGCAGGGCGGTGTCGGTCATGCCTTGCCTCCGGACGGCGCATTGCCCGCGACCGCCGCAGCCTGCGCGGCCTTTTCGTCGCCGGGCAGGATGTCGGTCGGATATTCCGCACCCTCCCAGGGCGACAGGAAGTCGAAGTTGCGGAACTCCTGCGTCAGCTTGACGGGCTCATAGACCACCCGCTTCTGCTCCTCGTCGTACCGGACCTCGACATAGCCCGTCATGGGGAAGTCCTTGCGCAGCGGATGCCCCTGAAAGCCATAGTCGGTCAGCAGGCGACGCAGATCGGGGTGACCCGAAAACAGCATGCCGTACATGTCGAACGCCTCGCGCTCGAACCAGTCGGCGCAAGGGAAGACGGAGATGACGCTAGGCACCGGCTGGACCTCGTCGGTCGTCACCTTGACCCGCACCCGCGCATTCCGCGTCATCGACAGCAGGTGATAGACGACCTCGAACCGTTCCTCGCGATCCGGGAAATCCACGCCGCAGATGTCCAACAGCTGATGAAAGCCGAACCGGTCCTTCAGCACCGTCAACACATTCACGATCGCATCGCGCTCGGCGATCAAAGTCAACTCGCCGAACGCCACCTGGGCCTGAACGCCCAGCTCGCCGACCATCTCCGCGCCCAGCGGCGTCAGGGTGGTCTCGATCTCCTGCAGTTTCGCCAGCGCGTTCATCGCTCGATCGTCCCCGTGCGCCGGATCTTCTTCTGCAGCTGCAACAGGCCGTACAGCAGCGCCTCCGCCGTCGGCGGGCACCCCGGCACATAGACGTCGACCGGCACAACCCGGTCGCAGCCGCGAACGACGCTGTAGCTGTAGTGATAATATCCGCCACCGTTGGCGCAGCTGCCCATCGACAGGACATACCGCGGGTCCGGCATCTGGTCGTAGACCTTGCGCAGGGCCGGGGCCATCTTGTTGGTCAGGGTGCCGGCGACGATCATCAGGTCCGACTGGCGCGGGCTGGCGCGCGGGGCCATGCCGAACCGCTCCATGTCGAAGCGCGGCATCGAAGCCTGCATCATCTCGACGGCACAGCAGGCCAGGCCGAACGTCATCCACATCAACGAGCCAGTGCGGGCCCAGTTGATCACGTCGTCCAGCGACGTCGTCAGAAACCCCTGCTCACCCAGTTCGGCGTTCACGGCCTCGAAGAACTTGTCATGGACAGCAGGGTCGTAGCCCTCGACCGACGAGCGCGCGCCGGTTCCGTACAGGTTGGTCGGCAACAGGCTGGTGGGGCCAGACGGGGGGGCGATCACTCCCATTCGAGAGCTCCCTTCTTCCATTCGTAGATGAAGCCCACGGTCAGCACGCCCAGGAAGACCATCATCGACCAGAAGGCGAAGATCATCTCGCCGCGCGCCAGATCGAACATCGACACAGCCCAGGGGAACAGGAAGGCCACTTCCAGGTCGAAGATGATGAACAGGATCGACACGAGATAGAACCGCACGTCGAACTTCATGCGCGCATCGTCGAAGGCGTTGAAGCCGCACTCATAGGCCGACAGCTTTTCGGAGTCGGGGTTCTTGGGGGCCAGCACCCAGGCCGCGATCATGAAACCGAGCCCAAGCACCGCCGCGATCCCGAGAAAGACCACGATCGGCAGATATTCGAGAAGATATGCATTCATCCGGAAGGGACCTCGTCCGCCACAGTGGGAGGGGCGGATTCGGCGCTTTCTAGACCCGGATGCGCCGAGGTTCAAACCCATGCGGCAAAAGGATTTTATTGAGAATGGTTCGCAGGGCTGATGGCGCAATTGTCAGATTGAAGATGCTTGCCATTCTCACAGCACTGCTTCCCTATGGCCGACTGATCAGGACACCCTTCGGAGCAGTTGATGGCCATTGGCACCCGAATTTTGAACGGCGTCGAGCGGATCGGCAACAAGCTGCCCGATCCCGTCTTTCTGTTTCTCTGGCTAATCCTCGGTCTGATCGCGCTCAGCCTCGTCGGCGCTGGGCTGGGCTGGTCGGCGGTCAACCCGGTGACGGGTGACACGCTTCAGGCCCAGAGCCTGCTGTCGCCCGAGAACCTTGAGCGTCTGTTCATCGGCATGCCGTCGACCCTGGCCGACTTTCCGCCGCTGGGGATCGTCATCACCATCATCTATGGCGCATCGGTCGCCGAGCGGACCGGCCTGTTCGGCACAGCCATTCGCGGGGCCCTGCTGAATGCGCCCAAATCCATTCTGACGCCGGTCGTCGTGATCACCGGCATGGTCTCGCACCATGCCTCGGACGCATCCTATGTCGTCGTGATCCCGCTGGCAGCCGTCATCTTCGCCGCGGCCGGTCGCCATCCCCTGGCCGGGCTGGCAGCTGGATTTGCCGCTGTCTCCGGCGGCTATGCCGGCAATCTGTTCCCCGGAGCCTCCGACGCCCTAATCCTCGGCATCACAGAGCCGGCCGCCCGACTGATCGACCCGTCCTATTCGGTGAACATCGCGGGCAACTGGTTCTTCATCGTCGGCGTGGTGGTCGTCTTCACGCCCATCATCTGGTTCCTGACCGACCGCATCATCGAGCCCCGCCTCGGAGCCTGGACGCCATCCGCGGCTGCCCCGGTGTCGGAGGCCGAGGCTGAGGAGAAGAAGGGCCTGACTCGCGAGGAGAAGCGGGGCCTTCTGTGGGCCGGTCTGGCTATCGTAGGCATGATCGGCTTGTGGACCCTTGTGACCTTCCTGCCCGGTTCGCCCTTCGTCGATCCGGAGGCCGAACCGGCCCAGCGGTTCAATCCGCTCTACAAGTCTCTGGTCGCCTTCTTCGCAACCACCTTCTTCCTGGCGGGCGGGGCCTATGGCGCGGGCGCAGGGACGGTGAAGAGCCACCGCGACATGGTGCGAATGATGGTCGAGGGGATCGCCCAACTGGCCCCCTATATCGTCCTGGCCTTCTTCGCCGCGCACTTTGTGGCCATGTTCAACTGGTCCGGACTGGGGCCGATCCTTGCAGTCAACGCGGCGGCGGGCCTGCAGACGCTCGACGTCCCTGCCCCCTTGCTGCTGATCGTCGTCCTGCTCGTGTCCTGCTTCTTCGACCTCTTCATCGGGTCAGCCTCGGCCAAGTGGTCGGCGCTGGCCCCCGTCGTAGTGCCGATGTTCATGCTGCTGGGCATCAGCCCCGAGATGACCACCGCCGCCTATCGCATGGGCGATTCGGTGACCAACATCGCCACGCCGCTGATGAGCTATTTCCCGCTGATCCTGGCCTTCGCCCAGCGTTGGGATCCCAAGTTCGGCCTCGGCTCGCTCATGTCCACCATGCTGCCCTATGCCGGGTGCTTCCTGCTGGCGGGTGTGCTGATGATCGCCGCCTGGGTCACCTTCGACCTGCCGCTCGGGCCGGGAGTCGGCGTCTATTATGAGTTGCCGGAGCCGGCTACTGCTTTGCAAGCACCGGCTGACGGCGGCATATCGGGCCCGGTTGCGCCGCCTGAAGCGGCGGCCGTCGCAGGTCCGGGGGTCGCATCGCGCTGATCGTGCGAATTCGGCGGAAGTGGCGCTTGACAGTGCGCCGCCCCCCCGCCTAAACGACGCCCCTCGCCGCGACGCAGACCAGCGCCGCGGCCGGGATACGCGGGTGTAGCTCAGTTGGTTAGAGTGCCGGCCTGTCACGCCGGAGGTCGCGGGTTCGAGCCCCGTCACTCGCGCCATTCCCTCTGAAATCTCTCAGGGAATGGCGCGTCTCCCCCTCATCGAAATGATGGACTTACTGGTCGCGCCCCGCGACCAGAACATTCTGTACGCGTCGGCCCAACGGATCGCTTGACTGCCAGGTGTGGCCGACATCGGCATCGACCATGGTCGTACAGAAGCGCGGGATCAGCATGTTGGGTCGAATATTGGTCAGACAGACCCGTTCGCCATTGACGGACCAGCGTGCCGAAATCCTGCGCCCGTCTGAGAACTGCGCGGAATAGGTGCCGTCACGGTTGAACCAGTGCTTGACCCAGCCGCCATCGGGATAGCGCGACACCACCGTATTGCTGAACACAGCATCCATGTCCGCCTGTGCCGGCATCGCGATCAGGCAGGCGACAGCCATGGTCGCTCCGGCAAGCATGCGCTGCATGTCGTCCCCTCTTAATTAGCCTTCCCTAACCCGAACATTACCGATCATTAATCGATTGCCAAGCGTGACTGCGGCGGCGCTGAATAGTTGACTATTTCGCATGGACTTCTATATGCGGCCCACGTTCGGGACAGGACTGGCGAATCCGCGCCGCCCGCTCGCCCAGAGACAGGGCGGTTCCGCGACATCGCACGATGACCCCGATGCGCGGGGCGTCCTTCTTTCAGTCCCAAGGACCTATGACCGAATTTTCCCAACTGGGCCTGTCGCCCATGACCCTGCAAGCGGTCGCCGATACCGGCTACACGACCGCCACCCCCATTCAGGCGCAAGCCATCCCGGTCGCCCTCGCCGGACGTGACGTTCTCGGCATCGCCCAGACCGGCACCGGCAAGACCGCCGCTTTCACCCTGCCCCTCGTCGAGCGCCTGTCCAGCGGCCGGGCCCGCGCCCGCATGCCGCGTGCCCTCGTCCTGGCCCCGACCCGCGAACTGGCCGACCAGGTGGCCGAGAGCTTCGCCAAATACGCCAAGGGCACCAAGCTGACCTGGGTCCTGCTGATCGGCGGTGTGTCGATGGGCGACCAGGTCGCGGCCCTGAACAAGGGCGTCGATGTGCTGATCGCCACGCCCGGTCGTCTGATCGACCTGTTCGAGCGCGGCAAGATGATGCTGAACGGCGTGGAGATCATGGTCGTCGACGAAGCCGACCGCATGCTGGACATGGGCTTCATCCCCGACATCGAAAAGATCTTCAAGCTGACGCCGCCCAAACGCCAGACCCTGTTCTTCTCGGCGACCATGCCGCCAGAGATCACGCGCCTGACCACCCAGTTCCTGAAAGACCCCACCCGGATCGAGGCGTCGCGCCCCGCCGCGACCGCCGACACCATCACCCAATATCTGGTCCGTCTTCCGTCCAGTGATCCGAAGATGAAACGCGCCGCCCTGCGCGCCCTGATAGGCCGTGCCGACGTGCGCAACGGCATCGTCTTCTGCAATCGCAAGTCTGAGGTCGACGTCGTCGCCAAATCGCTGAAGCAGCACGGTTTCGACGCCGCCCCGATCCATGGCGACCTGGACCAGTCCCTACGGACGAAGACGCTGGCGGACTTCCGCTCGGGGGCGTTGAAGCTGCTGGTGGCGTCCGACGTCGCCGCGCGCGGTCTGGACATTCCCGACGTCAGCCACGTCTTCAACTACGATGTCAGCCACCATGCCGACGACTATGTGCACCGCATCGGTCGTACGGGTCGCGCCGGCAAGCTCGGTCAGGCCTTCATGATCGTGACCCCGGCCGACGACAAGTCGCTCGACAAGGTCCTGAAGCTGATCAAGATGGACCCGCAGGAACTGGTTCTGGACCCCGCTGATCTGGGGGTTCCGGTGCGCTCACCCACGCGTACGGAGAAGTCTGCGCCTGCCGTCGACGCCGAAGCGCCCAAGGCCGGGCGCAGCCGCCGCAAGACGACCACCAAGGCGGCCGCTGCCGAAGGCGCAACGGAAGCCGCCGCGTCGATCGATCATGCAGCCTTGGCGGCAGAAAGCCAGACTGCCGTGGCCCCTGCCGAGAATGCCGAGAAGCCTGCCGACCGGTCCCGCAGCCGCCGCGGTCGCCGTAGCTCCAAACCGACCGAAGCCGCGCCGGTCGAGGATGGCCTCGAAATCGCCCCTGTCGAGGCCGTCGCCCCTGCCGCCTCAGCCGAGCGCCCGGCCCAGAAGGCCCATCTGCGCCAGTCCGATCGCCGGGGCCAGCAGGACGACAGCGAGCCACGCGCCTCGAACGGCCGTCCGTTCGGCGACAGCGAAATCCCTGCCTTCCTGCGCCGCCCTGTTTCACTGAAAAGCTGAACGATTTCGCACGCCGGTGACGCCGTTTAACCCGGCGTTACGGAAAAGCGGATAGCGTCCGCGACCAGATCGCAAAAGGCGACGAGTCGGGGACTGCTGAATGACGGCCAAGGTCGAAACCGCTCTCAGGGGTCCGCTAGCCTATGATCTGGCGCGGCGGGTGATCGAGGGCATGGAGGCCGCGTCCGTCTGGCCCAGCCCGCTGAACTTCGAGCTCTGGACCCACTATCTGGCCGACCCCGAAAGCGCTCTGGGCAAGGAGATCGCCCGCATGCTGGCCGCCGGCGAGCGCTTCACCGAAGCCACTGCCGACATGCTGGCCGCCGAATACCTGCCGCGCGGCCGCCTGACCGAGGAAATCCGCGACGCCGGGCGGGTGCTGGACCGCGAACTGTCCAGCGTCGCCGCCGCCATCTCCCAGGCCCATCAGACCCAGTCCGCCTATGGCAGGACGCTGGAGGGTGCCGCGACCAGTATGGAAGGGGCTGACGGCACGCCTGCCCTTCAGACCATCGTAACCAGCCTGACCACCGCCACGCGCCGCGTCCAGCGGGAGAACGTGACCCTCGAGAAGAAGCTCGAAACCTCGACCAAGGAGGTGGCCAAGCTGCGCGAGCATCTGGAGCAGGTGCGCCGCGACGCCATGACGGACGCCCTGACCAACCTGGCGAACCGCAAGGCCTTCGACGACCATCTGGAGGCCGCCTGCCGACAGTCCGAGGACATGGGCACGGCCCTGACCCTGGCGGTCCTCGATATCGACCACTTCAAGGCCTTCAACGACACTTGGGGCCACCAGACCGGCGATCAGGTCCTTCGCTACGTCGCCAGCGTCCTGGGCCGGGTGGCCAAGACGCCCCGCGTCGCGGCGCGCTATGGCGGCGAGGAGTTCGCCATGATCTTCCCGATGGAAAGCATGCCCCAGGTCGAAAGAGCCCTGGAAAGCATTCGCAAGGAAATCGGCTCGCGTGCCCTTCGTCGTCGCTCTACCAATGACGAACTGGGCACCGTCACTCTCTCCGCCGGCTTCGCGCACCGCCACATGGGCGAAACCGCCGTCAGCCTGCTGGAGCGGGCCGATGCCGCCCTCTATGTCTCCAAGCGCGAAGGCCGCGACCGCGTCACCTCGGCCGAACGTCTCGCAACAGCGGCCTAGCCGACGCGACGGGTTTCGGCTCTAGTCTCCCCATGCGCAGCTTCGCCTTTGCCCTCGCCTACTGGACCCTGTCGATCGGCTACGGCCTGACGGCCGCCTTTGCGGCCCTCGCGCCCGGACGCGGCGCGACCAGCTGGATCATCCGCCGCTATGTGAAGCGTATGGTTCAGGCCATGCGGTTGCTCGCGGGCATCAAGTTGCAGGTGCGCGGGCGCGAGCGACTGCCCGAGGGGGCCTTCATCATCGCCTCCAAACACCAAAGCTGGGGCGACGGCTTCGCTGTCTATGACCAGTTCGAGGATCTGGCGTTCGTCACTGGCGACCATCTGGAGAAGTTTCCCCTGCTGGGCACCGTCCTGCGCAAGCTGGGGGCCATCGTGGTCAACAATTGCGGGGGCCGCGAGGCTCGCGATGCCCTGAAACACCGCAGCGCCGACGCCCATGCGGCCGGGCGCAAGATCCTGATCTATCCCGAGGGCAATCTGGCCAAGGTCGGCGAGAAGTTCCGCTATCGCTCCGGCGTCTGGCACATGTACCGCGAATTCGACATGCCGGTCGTGCCGCTGGCCTCAAACCTGGGCCTGTTCTGGTCGCAGGAGGATTTCAGGAAGACACCGGGCCTGGCCACGATCGAATTCCTGGACCCGATCCCGACGGGCCTCGGCAAGGAAGAGTTCCTGGCGCGACTGGAAGCGGCCGTCGAGGACCGCACAGCAGAGCTGATTGCCGAGGCGACCGGTCGTCCGGTCACGCCTGCGGTGCGGGTGCTGGCGCCCGACGAAGTCCGCAAGGCGAAAGCGGCAGCGGCGGCTTAGGCCGCCGGGATCACTGCGCCGTCATACTTGCCTGTGATGTAGTCCTTCACCGCCTGGCTACGCAGCATGTCCGCCAGCGCCGCTATGCGCGGGTCGTTCCGGTTGTCGGACCGCGTCACCAGATAGTTGATGTAGGGGCTGTCTCCCCCCTCCAGCGACAGGGCGTCCGTACGGGGCTTCAGGCCCGCATCCAGCGCATAGTTGGTGTTGATCACCGCCAGATCGGCCTGATCGAGAATCCGCGGGATGGTCGCGGCCTCGACCTCGCGGAACGTGAAGCGACGCGGGTTGCCGGTGATATCGCGCACGGTCTGCAAGGGGTTGGCGGGGTCACGCAGGGTGATCAGACCGGCGCTCTGCAGCAGCAGCAGCGACCGACCTGTGTTCGAGGCATCATTGGGCAGGATGATCAGCGCACCGGCCGGCACCGACGCCAGATCACGATGCTTGCGCGAATAGACGCCCAGCGGCTCTACATGCACGCCCGCCACCGTCACCAGATCGGAGCCGCGCGCGGCGTTGAACTCGTCCAGATAGGGTTTGGTCTGGAAGTAGTTGGCGTCCAGCCGGCGCTCGGCCAGCTGGGTATTGGGCTGCACGTAGTCGTTGAAGACCTTGATCTCGATATTGGTGCCTTGGGCGGCCAGCAGCGGCTTGATGTGTTCCAGAATTTCCGCGTGCGGCACGGCGGTGGCCCCGACGACCAGCGGCGCATCCGGCCCCGCGGCCTTGTCCGCCCCCTGCCCGCACGCGCTGAGCGTGACGGCGGCAAGGGCGAGGGTCAGGAGGGAGCGACGCAGCATGGGTTTGGCCTTCTAAGCGGGATCAGCGGTGGGAAACGGTGGCGACCAGGCGGTCGCCCAGCATCTGAAGACCCTGCACGAGGACAAGCAGAAGCAGGACGGTCACGACCATGACATCGGTCTGAAAGCGTTGGTAGCCGAAACGGATGGCCAGATCGCCCAGCCCCCCGGCCCCGACGACACCGGCCATGGCCGTATAGCTGACCAGCGCGATGGCGGTGACGGTCGCGCCCGCGATCACGCCGGGCATGGCCTCGGGCAGCAGGGCCTTGGTGACGATCTGCCAGGTGGAGCCGCCCATGGCCTGGGTCGCCTCGACCACTCCCTTGTCGACCTCGCGCAGGGCCGTCTCGACCAGCCGCGCATAGAAGGGCGCGGCCCCGACCACCAGCGGCGGAATAGCCCCCGCCACGCCCAGCGAGGTCCCGACCAGCAGCACCGTCACCGGCAACATGACGATCAGCAGGATGATGAAGGGCACCGATCGCAGCACATTGACCACGAACGACAGCAGGCCATTCAGCACCGGATTGGCCGCCAGTCGCCCCTTGCCGGACAGGTACAGCAACACGCCCAACGGAATGCCGAACACCACGGTCAGAGCCATCGCCCCGCCGAGCATCAGCAGGGTGTCGATGGTCGCACGAACGATCTCAGACCAGTCGATATTAACGAAGAAGGTCTCCATCAGGCCGCCTCCCCCACCTGCTCGACGGTGACGCCGCGTGCCGTCAGCTGAGCCACCGCCGCCTCGGCGTCGCCACCGGTGAAGGCCACGACCAGCTGGCCATAGGGTTCGCCCCGGATACGGCTGATCCGACCCGACAGGATGGAGTAATCCACACCGACTGACCGCGCGACACGGCTGAGTTCGGGCTCATAGGTTGAGCCGCCCCGGAAGGTCAGCTTGGCCAGACGTCCCCCCGGCGGCACGGTCGTGGCGTCGAACGCCTCCTCGCCCTCGGCCAGCATGGCACGGGTCGCGGCATGGCGCGGATGCAGGAAAACATCGGCGGTCGCCCCCTCCTCCACCACACGGCCGTCCTTCAGCACTGCCACGCGATCGCACACCCGGCGCACCACCTCCATCTGGTGGGTGATCAGAACGATGGTCAGGTTCAGATCGCGGTTCAGCTGGTCCAACAGGGTCAGGATTTCATCCGTCGTCTCGGGGTCCAGCGCACTGGTCGCCTCGTCGCACAGCAGGACCCCCGGCTCACAGGCCAGGGCGCGGGCGATGCCGACGCGCTGCTTCTGGCCGCCGGAGAGTTGCGCGGGATGCTTCTTCGCATGCTCCGCCAGACCCAGCTGATCCAGCAGCGCCGCCACCCGACGGTCCACCTCCGCCGACGGCCGCCCCTCCAGCCGCAGCGGAAAGGCCACGTTCTCGGCGATCGTCTTGGCGTTCAGCAGGTTGAAATGCTGAAAGATCATGCCGATCCGGCGACGCGCGGCCCTCAGATCGGCGGGCGACAGGGCCGTCATGTCCTGACCATCGACGACGACACGCCCGGCATCCGGGCGTTCCAGCAGATTGATCGTCCGGATCAGGGTCGATTTGCCCGCGCCCGACCGCCCGACCACGCCGAACACCTGACCGGCCTCGACCGTCAAATCGACCGCGTCCAGCGCCACGCGCTCGCCCGCTGCGCTCTGGAAGCGCCGGGTCACCCCCTCGAGCTGGATCATCAGTCGGCTTGCTCTTCGGTTTCGACGGCCTTGACCGGAACGATGGTAACACTCTCGCCGCAGCCGCAGGCATCGGTCTGGTTCGGGTTCCGGAAGACGAATTTGGACGCCAGTTTGGTGGTCTCGTAATCGATCTCCGACCCGATCAGGAACAGGATCGCCTTGGGATCGACGACAACGGTGGCACCCTTGTCGGTCACGACCTCGTCCAGCGGCCCGATCTCGTCAGCGAAGGCGAAGGTGTACTCCTGCCCCGCGCAGCCCGCATTCTTCAGCCCGACGCGCAGCGCCTTGTGTCCGCCGGCCTCGGTCAAGGCGCGCACCCGCTCGGCTGCAGCATCGGTCAGGGTGACGACGGCGGGGCGCGGACGGCGCGGACGTGTTGTGGTCTGAAGTTCGCTCATGACATCCCTCAGAACATGTTCAAGGCCATCTTGGCCTCGTCGCTCATCTTCGACGCATCCCAGGGCGGGTCGAAGGTCAGGTCGGCGGTGGCGGACTTGATGCCTTCGACCTTCATCACCGCCTGCTCGACCCAGATGGGCATCTCGCCCGCGACCGGACAGCCTGGGGCCGTCAGCGTCATCTCGATCCGGGCGTCGAAATCGTCCGACAGATCGACTTTGTAGATCAGGCCCAGCTCATAGATGTCGACCGGGATTTCCGGGTCGAACACCGTCTTCAGCGCCGCGATGATGTCTTCGGTCAGCCGGTCCAGTTCGGCAGGCGTGATGGCTCCGCTGGCCACGGCCGCGCCGCGTCCACCGTCGTCATCCTTGCCCAACAGGGTCGTGTCGTCACTCATGCAAAGAACTCGCGGGCCTTGATCAGGGCGTCGGCAAAGGCGTCGGCGTCCTCGATTGTGTTATATAGGGCGAAGCTGGCGCGCGCGCTCGAGGTCAGGCCAAATCGGCGCGACAAAGGCTCGGCACAGTGCAGCCCGGCACGGACCGCCACGCCATAGCGGTCCATGATCTGGGCGATGTCGTGGGCGTGGGCCCCCTCGACCGTGAAGGTGAAGATCGCGCCCTTCCCTTCCGTCGTGCCGATCTCCGTCAGCCAGTCGCGGCCCTCCAAGCGGACGCGGACATGCGCCAGCAGGGCCTGTTCGTGCGCCGCGACCGCTGTAGCATCAAACCCCGACAGCCATTCCAGTGCCGCCCCCAGGCCGATGGCCTCCAGGATCGGCGGTGTCCCCGCCTCGAACCGGTGCGGAATGCCGGCATAGGTCACCGCGTCCTCAGTGACGGTAGCGATCATCTCGCCGCCGCCCTGATAGGGAGGCAGGGCCTCCAGTGCGGACCGCTTGCCATACAGCCCGCCGATACCGCTCGGCCCAAACAGCTTGTGGCCCGTGAAGACGTAGAAATCGGCATCCAGCGCCTGGACGTCGGGGCTGCAATGCACCGCCCCCTGGCACCCGTCGACCAGCACCAGTGCACCCGCAGCATGGACCAGATCGGCGATGACGCGCACGTCGTTCACCGTGCCCAGCACGTTCGACATGTGCGTGACGGCCACCAGCTTCGTACGCGGCCCGATCAGCTCGGCCAGTGCCGCCATGTCCAGCGACCCATCATCCAGAACCGGTGCCCATTTCAGGACCAGGCCTTTGGCTTCACGCAGCATGTGCCAGGGCACGATGTTGGCGTGGTGCTCCATCTGGGTGACGACGATCTCGTCGCCGGCCTGCAGCGACTGGCCCAGTCCGGCTGCGACCAGATTGATCGCCTCGGTTCCGCCCTTGGTCCAGACGATCTGGTCGGCGCTCTCGGCGTTCAGGAAGCGGGCGACCGTCTCGCGCGCCGCCTCGAACGCCTCGGTCGTTTCATTGGCCAGGGTGTGAAGGCCGCGGTGGACGTTGGCGTAAGAGCCCTCCATCGCCGCCGTCATCGCATCGATCACCGCGCGCGGCTTCTGCGCCGACGCGGCCGAGTCCAGATAGACCAGCGGCTTGCCGTTCACGGTCCGCGACAGGATCGGACACTGGGCCCGGGCAGCATAGGGGTCGAACATTCCTCCCCCGTCGGGGGAGGGGGACCACGAAGTGGTGGAGGGGGCCAGCCGCGACGAGGGTGTCTGGAGCGAGCCCCCTCCGTCTCCTCCGCTGCGCTTCGGAGCCACCTCCCCCGACGGGTGAGGATTTAGAGTCGTGCCGTCAGCCATGACCTCACCACCTCTCTCGCACCCTCATGGTCGATGCGATCCACGACCTCGAACAGGAAGGCCTGCGTCAGCAGGGCCCGTGCCTCGTCCGCCGGAATGCCGCGCTGCTGCATGTAGAACAGGGCGCTCTCGTCCAGATTGCCGACCGTATTGCCGTGTGCGCACTGCACGTCGTCGGCATAGATCTCCAGCTCGGGCTTGGCGTCCACCTCGGCCCGTTCGCCGAGGATCAGGGCGTGATGCCCCATCCGCGCGTCGGTGCCATCCGCCCCGCGCTCGACGACGATCTTGCCCTGGAACACGCCGCGCGCGGTGTCGCGCACGACGCCCTTGGTCAGTTGCGAGGTGACGCCGTTCAGGCCACCGTGGCGGACGACGCTGGTCAGGTCGGCGTGGCGCTCCCCGGACAGGGCGTAGAGACCGTCCAGCAGGACATCGGCCCCCTCGCCGCCGTGGATCAGCCGTGTCTCCTGGCGCTGCAACCGCGCCCCGCCCGTGATCGTCGTCTGGCGATAGCGACCACCCGGTGCCACGCGGACATCGATCTCGGTCAGGGAGATGGCGTCATGCGGCTCATCGACCAGGACGATCCGGGTCACCTCGGCACCGCTGGCGACGTCGATGTCCAGGCGATTGTGGGCGACATAGGCCGAGCCGGAGCCCTCATGCGTTTCCAGCAGCAGCAGCCTGGCACCCGGCCGCGCCACGACCCGGGCCGAGG
This sequence comes from Brevundimonas sp., assembly GCF_016463295.1. Taxonomy (GTDB): domain Bacteria; phylum Pseudomonadota; class Alphaproteobacteria; order Caulobacterales; family Caulobacteraceae; genus Brevundimonas. The sequence continues at coordinate 2,010 of NZ_JAEMRO010000018.1, read as the reverse complement.
CGGTATGTCCGGTCTCGGTGGCATTGGAGATGAAGCGCAGCCGCAGCGTCTGTTCGCCCGACGCGAGGAAGTCCGTCACCCCGACCGCGCGCCCGTTGCCGAACACGATCGCATCCCCGCCTATTTCATAGAAGGGTCCGGGCGGTCCAACCGTAGTGGTGGGCGACGGCGCAGGCGCGTCGCGCAGCACTCGGCGCATGTCGGTGTATTTCCACGCCTCGACCCGCCGCGACGGGAAGGTCGAAGGGTCGGAAAGATTCAACGCGCTCACGCCCTTCTCCCCTTGCGGGAGAAGGTGGCAGCCGAAGGCTGACGGATGAGGGGTCGCACAGGCCTGTCGAAATGGATTTCAGAGCGCCCACCGGTCCCGCCGGTGCGACCCCTCATCCGACCCGCTGCGCGGGCCACCTTCTCCCACAAGGGGAGAAGGATCATCAAGCGGCCACCGGCAGATACTTGTCGTACCCTTCCGCCTCCAGCTGATGCGCCAGCTCCGGCCCACCCGAGGCCACGATGCGCCCTCCGGCCAGCACATGCACCCGATCGGGTTTGATATAGTCCAGCAGCCGCTGATAGTGGGTGATGACCAGCATGGCGCGGTCGGGGCTGCGCAGGGCATTCACCCCCTCCGACACGATCCGCAGGGCGTCGATGTCCAGGCCCGAATCCGTCTCGTCGAGGATCAGCAACGACGGCTCCAGCAGGGCCATCTGCAGGATTTCCATCCGCTTCTTCTCGCCGCCGGAGAAGCCGACGTTCAGCGGCCGCTTCAGCATGTCGAAGTCCATCTTCAGCGCCCCCGACGCCGCCTTGACCATCTTCAGGAAGGCGGGCGCCGAGACCTCGTCCTCGCCCCGCGCGCGCTTCTGGGCGTTCAGCGCCGTGCGCACGAAGGTCAGGGCCGGGACGCCGGGAATCTCGATCGGATACTGGAATGACAGGAAGACGCCCTTCGCCGCCCGCTCGGCGGGCTCGAGGTCCAGCAGGTCCTGGCCCTGCCACGACACGGAGCCTTCGGTCGCCTCATAGCCGGGCCGTCCCGACAGGGCATAGCCCAGCGTCGACTTGCCGGCCCCGTTCGGCCCCATGATGGCGTGCACCTCGCCCGCCGGAACATCGAGCGTGAGGCCCTTAAGGATTGGCTTATCGCCGATGGAGATGTGGAGATTTTGGATAGAGAGCATTAGATTTCAGTCGATCGGCGAAATGGATGATTGAACTTCAAAGCGGGCGACACCGGCGTCAGCTAATCGAACAAATGCTGTCCGTTGACCCTGCAACTCCACCGCTGCGCCGCCTCCCAGCAGGCTGACAATGGTCGCCAAATTTGCCCGATCTGCATCAGAACAGGAACGGCCGCGTGGTTGCTGTTCAACGAGCGTCGCCCCACCTCGCTGTTGAAACGCCGCATAAAAATGTTCGCATGCGGCGTCGAGGTTGATGTGCACGTTGACGTCTGTGACTGTGATCCAGACGTTGGATTCCGGAATTGGAGCGGCATTCAACTCCACCAACCGACCGTGAAATCGCTCGTTTTCCACTTCCGATCCGCCTCGCTTGTCGGCCTGGCAGCCCGCGAGCGATAGAGCAGCGACTGCCGCCACTGCGGCCCTCACCCCACGCTCCCTTCCAGACTGATCGCCACCAGCTTCTGCGCCTCGACGGCGAACTCCATCGGCAGTTTCTGCATCACGTCGCGGACGAAGCCGTTGACCAGCAGGGCCACGGCCTCCTCCTGCGACAGGCCGCGCTGCTGGGCGTAGAACAGCTGGTCGTCCGACAGGCGGGTCGTCGTCGCCTCGTGCTCCAGCTGGGCCGAGCCGTTGCGGGCCTCGATATAGGGCACGGTGTGGCTGCCGCAGTCGCCCCCGATCAGCAGGCTGTCGCACTGGGTGAAGTTGCGCACCCCCGTCGCCTTGGGATGCACCGAGACCAGTCCGCGATAGGTCGAGTCCGACTTGCCCGCCGAGACCGCCTTGGCGATGATCCGGCTCTTCGAGTTCTTGCCCA
>NZ_JAEMRO010000017.1 GCF_016463295.1 Brevundimonas sp. | reverse complement strand
CCGGGGCCTGCGATCGGGCCGGAACGGCCGCTGCTGCGCGAATCGCTCATGCGGATACGCCCGCGCCATGCCGACAGGCGTTGACCTGAGGCTTTTCGACGGGTCTAAAACCAGCATCGCTACGGGAGACGTTATTCAATGGCCTTCGTTCCTTTCGACGATCGTGACGGCTGGATCTGGATGGACGGGCATTTCGTGCCCTGGCGGGACGCGAAAACGCACGTTCTGACCCATGCACTTCACTATGGCTCGTCGGTCTTCGAGGGTGAGCGTATGTATGCGGGCGAAATCTTCAAGCTGACCCCGCATAGCGAACGCCTCAAGCGTTCTGCAAACCTGCTGGACTTCGACCTTCCGTATAGCGTGGCCGAGATCGACGCCGCCTGCAAGGAAACCTGCGCCAAGATGGGTCTGGACGACTGTTATGTGCGCCCGGTCGCCTTCCTGGGGTCCGAACAGGTCAGCGTCACGGCCAAGAATTCGAAACCGCATCTCGCCATCGCCGCCTGGGAGTGGCCCTCCTATTTCGATCCCGAAACCAAGGCCAAGGGCATCCGCCTGGAGTGGGCCAAGTGGCGTCGCCCCGACCCGGCCACGGCCCCTTCGGCGGCCAAGGCGGCGGGTCTGTACATGATCTGCACCATGTCCAAGACGGCGGCGGAGAAGCGCGGCTTCTCGGACGCCATGATGCTGGACTGGCGCGGCTATGTCGCCGAGGCGACCGGAGCCAACGTCTTCTTCGTCCAGGACGGCGTCCTGCACACCCCGCCCATCGACGCGATCCTGGATGGCATCACGCGCCAGACCATCATCGAAATGGCCAGGGCCAAGGGGATCGAGGTGATCGTGCGCCACATCCGGCCCGAGGAACTGTCGACCTTCAGCGAATGCTTCCTGACCGGCACAGCCGCCGAAGTGACCCCCGTCAGCGAGATCGGCGAGTATCGCTTCACGCCGGGTGCCCTCAGCCTGGGCCTGATGGAAGACTATGGCCGGCTGGTCCGCAGGCAGTAGATCAGACCCCAACCACAGCGTTGAAGCCGTTCGTTTCCCACCGCGCTCATCTGGATGAGCTCGAAGCCGCCGCTCGCCTGCGCGGCTTGCGAGCGCGTGCGGGCGTCGACTTTTCCTCTAACGACTATCTGGGGCTGGCGGGGTCGTCCGCGTTGCGACAGGCGGTCGCCGAGGCGCTGGATCGCGGCGTGCCGGTCGGCTCTGGTGGCTCGCGGCTGCTGCGCGGCAACCATCCGGAGCATGAGGCGCTCGAGGCCGAGGCCGCCGCCTTGTTCGGCAGCGAGGCGGCGCTCTATTTTTCGTCCGGCTACGCGGCCAATGCAGCGCTGTTGGCGACCCTGCCTCAGCGGGGCGATCTGGTCGTCCATGACGCCCTGATCCATGCCAGTGCCCATGAGGGCATGCGCCTGGGCCGGGCCGAGACCGTTTCGGCGGCGCATAACGACGCCGGGGCGATCGAAACCGCCATCACCGACTGGCGCGCCAAGGGCGGCAAGGGGCAGGTCTGGATCGCGGTCGAGAGCCTGTACTCCATGGACGGCGACCGCGCGCCGCTGGACGCTCTGGTCGTCATCGCCGACCGCCATGACGCGGTTCTGCTGATTGACGAGGCGCATGCGACTGGTGTGTTCGGACCTGGCGGGCGCGGCCTGGCGGCGGGGCTTGAGGGACGGTCGAACGTCATCACCCTGCGGACCTGCGGTAAGGCCCTGGGGTGCGAGGGCGCGCTGGTCTGTGGCGACCGGGCCGTCGTCGATTTCCTGATCAATCGTGGGCGGGGTTTCATCTTCTCGACCGCGCCGTCGCCCCTGATGGCCGCCGCCTGCCGGGCGTCCCTGCGATTGATACAGGACGACACCCTGCGTGCTCGGCTTCATGGCCTGATCGCCGATGCCGGGGCTGCCTTCGCAGACCGCCTGGGCGTGGAAGGCACGGGGTCCCAGATCGTGCCGATCATCCTGAGCGACGACGCTCGCACCATGCGGGTCGCCGCCGCATTGCAGGCGCAAGACTTCGACGTGCGCGGCATCCGCCCGCCGACCGTTCCTGTCGGCACCGCACGCTTGCGGGTATCGCTGACGCTGAACGTGGATATCGCCGATGTGCAAGCGCTGGTCGCCGCGCTGGAACCGCTGCTGGAGGCCGCATGAGCCGCTTCGTCATTACCGGCACGAATACAGACATCGGTAAGACGGTCTTCGCCGCCGCCCTGACCCAGGCGCTGGACGGCTGTTACTGGAAGCCCGTGCAGGCGGGCCTCGACGGTGCAACGGATGCGCAGCGGGTGGCGGCCCTGACCGGTCTGGCCCCCGACCGCATCCTGCCCGAAGTCTGGCGGTTGCAGACACCCGCCTCGCCGCACCACGCCGCCGATCTGGAGGGCATCCGAATCGATGCGGACGCCCTGACCCCGCCGACCTGCGACCGGCCCCTGGTCATCGAGGGGGCGGGCGGCGCGCTGGTGCCGTTGAACCATGATGTCCTGTTCGCCGATGTCTTCGCGCGCTGGAAGCTCCCCACCATCGTCTGCGCCTCGACCGCGCTCGGCACCATCAACCACAGCCTGCTGACGCTGGAGGCGCTGAGAGCACGCGCCGTGCCCGTCCTCGGCATCGCCTTCATCGGCGAGGCTAACGCCAGTTCCGAGGCCGCCATCGTTCGCTTCGGCCAAGTCCGGCGCCTCGGGCGTCTGCCGTGGCTCGACACACTGACGCCGGACACCCTGCGTACCGCCTTCGCCGCCGGTTTCGACCAAGGTGATTTCCAGTGAGCAGCCCCGTCTGGCATCCCTTCACCCAGCATGGCCTGAACGAACCCATCCCTCAGGTCGTGCGGACAGAGGGCGCGGCCATCCATACCGCCGACGGTCGCCGCGTGATCGACGCGATCTCCAGCTGGTGGGTCATCACCCACGGCCACAGCCACCCGCGCCTGCAAGCCGCAATACGTAAGGCCAGCGAGCGATTCGATCAGATCATCTTCGCCGGCTGGACCCATGAGCCGGCCGAAACCCTGGCGCGCGGCCTGATCGACATCACGCCCGAGCCCCTGCAACACGTCTTCTACTCCGACAGCGGCTCGACGGCGGTGGAGGTGGCGCTGAAGATGGCTCTGGGGTTCTGGGCCAATATCGGACAGCCGCGCCACCGCATCGTGGTGATGCAGCACAGCTATCACGGCGACACCATCGGCACGATGTCGGTGGGCGAGCGCGGGGTGTTCAACCAGGCCTATGCCCGCCTGCTGTTCGACGTGGCGACCATTCCGTTCCCAACGGCCGGAGCGGAACAGGCCAGTGTCGACGCGCTTGAAGCCTTCTGCCGTCAGGAGGCGAAACCCGCCGCCTTCGTCGTCGAGCCGCTGATCCTCGGCGCGGGCGGGATGCTGATCTATTCCGCAGAGACCTTGCGTGCCCTGGCCGATGTCTGCGCGCGGCACGGCGTCCTGTTCATCGCTGACGAGGTGATGACCGGCTGGGGCCGCACCGGCACGCTGCTGGCCTGCGAACAGGCGGGCGTGTCGCCCGACATTCTGTGCCTGTCCAAGGGGCTGACCGGCGGGGCGCTGCCGCTGGCCGCCACCCTGGCCACGGCCCCGATCTTCGAGGCGCACCGCTCGACCGATCGGGCGAAGATGTTCTTCCACTCCTCCAGCTATACCGCCAATCCCATCGCCTGCGCCGTCGCCGCCGAGAACCTGGCCATCTGGCGCGACGAACCCGTGCTGGATCGCGTCGCGGCCCTAGGGCAGGCGCAGCAGACGCATCTGGACCGCCTGTCCGCCCACCCGGCACTCAGCAACGCCCGCCGCCTCGGCACCATCGCGGCTGTCGATTTCGAGGGCGCGCGCGGTGGCTATCTGTCCGGGCTGGGGCCGTGGCTGCTGAAGTTTTTCCGAGAGCGTGACCTGCTGATCCGGCCTCTGGGCGACACCGTCTATGTCATGCCGCCCTACTGTATCGACGAGGCCGATCTGGGCCGCGTATGGGCCGCGATCGAACAGGCCGCGGACGCCGTTCACGCGGGCGTCTGATGCCAGACGGCTCCGTCCTCAGACCTGGGGCCAGACCGCCATGGCGGACCGGGTGATACGCAGCAGCTTTTCGCGGGGTACCCCGTCGCGCGCCAGGGTCGAAAGGCCTTGAATGATGGCGGTAGTATGCGCCGCCAGGGTTTCGGCATCTGTATGCGGGGGCAGGGTGCCGTCGGCCACCTCGGCCTGAATACGCGCTCTCAGATGCGCCTCGACGCCGTTGCGGATGGCCGAAAGGTGCGCCTGAACATCCGCCGCCTCTGCGGACACGCTGATGGCCGAGGTGGCCAGCATGCATCCCGGCGGCGTCTTCTCGCCCGTATACGCAATGGCGGCGCCTTCCATCAGGACCTGAGCGGCGTCGCGCGCCGAGGGGGCGGCATCGATGATCGCGGTCGGCGACGATCCACCGGACAGATACAGGCTGACCGCCTCCAGAAAGAGCGCCTTCTTGTTCCCGAAGGCGGAATAGATGCTGGGTGCCGTCACGCCCATCGCCTGGGTCAGATCACTGAGCGACGTCGCCTCATACCCGTGCTTCCAGAACAGCAGCATCGCCTGCTCCAACGCGACCGAGCGATCAAACGAGGGCGGGCGTCCGATCCGGCGCGGCTGCGTGTGCGACTCCATTTCCATAACGATCAGTATGAAACGATTGACGTCGGACCGCAAGGCGCGCAAAGGGTTTCATATCAATCGATAGGAAACCAAGCCATGACCTTCACCGACTATCGCACCCTGGGACGGTCCGGCCTGGTCGTCAGCCCGCTGGCGCTCGGAACCATGACCTTCGGCACTGCGCGATGGGGGTCCGGCGAGGATGTCTCGCGCGAGGTGTTCAATGCCTACGTCGATGCCGGCGGCAACTTCGTCGATACTGCCGACGTCTATTCAGGCGGTCGCAGCGAAGAGATGGTGGGCCGCTTCATCGCCGAGCGCGGCCTGCGTGATCAGATCGTTGTGGCCACCAAGGCGGGGTTCAACACCGGGGCCTGGCCGCTGGCAGGCGGCAATGGCGCGAAACATCTGACGCGCGCGCTGGAGGGTTCGCTCGCGCGGCTGGGTAGCGACTATGTCGACCTGTTCTGGGCGCACGTCTGGGATGGCGTCACCCCGGCGGAAGAGTTGCTGGAAACGATGGCGGGCTTGGTCCGGTCGGGCAAGATTCGCTACTGGGGCACGTCCAACAGCCCGGCCTGGTTCGTCGCCAAACTGGCGACGCTGGCGACGACGCGAGGCCTCCCCGGTCCGATCGCGCTGCAGTATTTCTACTCCCTGGCCAACCGCGACATCGAGGACGAGCACGTGCCTCTGGCCCGCGACTTCGGCCTGGGCATCGTGCCATGGAGCCCGCTGGCCTATGGCCTGCTGGCCGGCAAGTACGATCGCGCCACGGTCGAGGCCGGTAGCCCACGCACCGGTGGCCTGCCCCGTGACGCCGCCACCTCCGAGGAGACGCGGCCTGAGGACGACAAGCGGCTGGACGGTGCCAATCCCTTCGGCGACAGCCTGTTCACCGAGCGCAACTGGCAGATCGTCGATGTCCTGCGCCGCATGGCCGAGGAGACGGGTCAGACCCCGGCCCGCCTCGCCCTGGCCTGGGTCGTCGGTCGCCCAGGCGTCACCTCCACCCTGATGGGCGTCAGCCGCGCGAGCCAGGTCACCGACAATGCGACGGCCCTTCAGGTCCGGCTGTCACCCGAACAGCGCGCCGAACTTGACGCCGTCAGCGCAGCCGAGCCCCGTCTGATCTACGGCCTGCTCCAGCCGGTCATGCGAAAGAATGCCGTCTTCGGGGCGGACGTGACGGATCATCGGGGTGGGTAGCTCGGCAAACAGACTACGACCGGCTCTGACGTGCTCGCGTGCCAGTCTGTGTCGATCAACGGTCCCTCGCAAAAGTTCAATGTGAGAGAAAGTAGAGTCACTCGCACGGACTCTCACTTCGCCTCTTGTCAGAGCTTCATCGGCGGCGTTCAAGCGATGTCAGGGACCGGCGGGGCCGGGGTGGGGAAGATCACGCATCATGTTCAGCCTGCTGAACCTTCAGAGCCTGCTAGGTCTCGTCGTCATCGTGGGGGCGTGCTGGGGCCTGTCGGAGAACCGCAAGCGTTTTCCGTGGCGGCTGGCGTTGGGGGCCATCGCGGTTCAGGCGGCGCTGATCCTGGCCCTGTTCGCCATTCCGGGTTCGCAGACTGTGCTGGCGGCCATTACGGGTGCCGTCGACGGACTGGCCCGGGCCACGGCGCGCGGGACCCAGTTCGTGTTCGGTTATCTGGCCGGCGGCGACCAGCCCTATGCGGTGACCAATCAGCAGGGGCTATTCACCTTCGCCTTCAACGTCCTGCCGCTGATCCTGGTCATTTCGGCCCTGTCGGCGCTGCTGTGGCACTGGCGTATCCTGAAGTGGATCACGCTCGGCTTCGGCTTCCTGTTTCAGCGGACCATGGGTCTGGGCGGGGCTTCGGCACTGGCCGTCGCGGCCAACATCTTCCTGGGCATGATCGAGAGCCCCATCGTCATCCGCGCCTATCTGGACAAGCTGACCCGGTCGGAGCTGTTCCTGATGATGGTTGTCGGCCTGGGCACCGTCGCGGGTTCGACCATGGTGGCCTATGCCTCCATCCTGGCCCCCGTCCTGCCGAATGCGGCGGGCCATGTGCTGGTCGCCTCCATCGTGTCGGCACCGGCCGGCATCCTGCTGGCGCGCATCATGATCCCGGAGACGCCGGGGCAGGGCGGCGAGGTCGCGGATTATGGCTCGGCCCTGAAATACGACAGCGCCATCGACGCCATCGTCAAGGGCACGGCCGACGGCCTGATGGTGGTGCTGAATATCTCGGCGGTGCTGATCGTGTTCGTGGCCCTGGTCGCGCTGGTCAACATCATGATCGGCGGCGTCTGGCTGTTCGATGCCCCGGTGACGGTCGAAAGGTTGCTCGGCTGGTTGTTCATGCCGGTCGCCTGGCTGATCGGGGTCGATGGGTCCGAGGCGGGCAAGGCGGGCTGGCTGCTGGGTGTAAAACTGACCCTGACCGAGTTCGTCGCCTTCATCGAACTGGGCAAGGTTCCGGTGGCGGAGATGAGCGAGCGGACGCGGATGCTGCTGACCTATGCGCTATGCGGTTTCGCCAATATCGGCTCGGTGGGCATCACCGTGACCGGCTTGTCGGTGCTGATGCCGGAGCGCCGCGAGGAGGTTCTCGGCCTGGTCTGGAAAGGGCTATTCGCGGGCTTCCTGACCACATTGATGACGGCGGCGGTTGTCGGAGCCATGCCCACCGCCATATTCGGCTGAACCGGAGACCGTATCGATGAAGCTCTACACCTCTCACCGCGCCCCCAACCCGCGCCGCGTCCGCTGGGTCATGGCCGAGAAGGGCATAGAGGACGTCGAACTGGTCGAGGTCGACATCATGGTCGGCGCGCACAAGACACCCGAATACCGCGCCCGCGTGGGTGTGCCCCATGTCCCGTCCCTGACGCTGGACGATGGCACGACCATCTCCGAATCCGTCGCCATCGGCCGCTATCTGGAGGCGCTCTATCCAGAGCCTAACCTGTTCGGTCGTGACGCGCGCGAGCAGGCCATCGTCGAGATGTGGACCCGACGGTGCGAATTCTATCTGGCCAATCCGATCATGCTCAACGTGCGGCTGACCCATCCGGCGCTGGCGGCCATCGAGTCGCATCAGCAGCCTCAGGTCGCGGACTACAACAAGCTGTCAGCCGAGCGGTTCATGAAGACGTTGGACCGGCATCTGGCGGACCGCGAGTTCATAAGCCTGGACCGCTTCACCATCGCCGACATCGTCGCCGTGGTCGGTCTGGATTTCGCCCGCCTGGTCAAATACCGCCCGCCGGAAGAGTTCACCCATCTGGCCCGCTGGCTGGAGGCCTGCCGCGCCCGCCCGGCGGCGAAAGCGGGGGCCTGACGCACGGTTCCTGTTGCGTCGCGGCAAGGCGACCTGTTGGATGATCCGATCAACCTTCGGACCGCCCATGCCCGCCGCCGCATCGATCTACATCAGCACCCGGGGCCAGAGCCCTGCCGTAGACTTCGCCGAGGCCTTGTTGCGTGGCGTGGCGCCCGACGGCGGTCTCTATGTGCCCAGCCGCTGGCCCGCCCTGGCTCCCGAGGCGATGACGGCGCATTCGGCGCGCGAGGTGGCCCATGCCGTGCTGCGTCCCTTCGTGGGCGATGCTTTGCCTGACGAGGCGCTGACCCGCGCGACCTGGCGGCTGACGGAGGGGTTTCTGGAGCCGGAGGTGACGCCCCTGGTTCAGATCGGCCCCAATCTGCACATGCTGGAGCTGTTCCACGGCCCGACGGCGGCGTTCAAGGACTACGCCATGCAGATGGCGGCTGTGCTGGCCGAGGCGGCGCTGAAGCAGAGCGGACAGAGGCTGCTGCTGATCACGGCGACCAGTGGCGATACCGGCGCGGCGGCGGCGCGTGCATTCGCGGGCATCGAGGGTATCGAACTGGTGATCCTGCACCCGCTCGACCGCGTCTCAGCCATTCAGCGTCTGCAGATGACGACCACGGGCGCGGACAATGTCCGCAATCTGGCGGTACGCGGTGACTTTGACGACTGCCAGCGGCTGGTGAAGGCTCTGCTGGCCGACGAGGGCCTGCGTGACGGACGGCGGCTCAGCTCCGTCAACTCGATCAACTGGGCGCGGCTGGCGGGTCAGATTCCCTACTATGTGACCGCGGCGCGGGCGCTGGGCGATGCGGCCGCGCGGGCGACCTATGTGGTGCCGACCGGCAATTTCGGCGACACCTTCGCGGGCTGGGGCGCTCAGCGGATGGGGGTGCCGATGGACGGTCTGGTCGCCGCCACCAACCGCAACGACGCCCTGGTCCGCGCGCTGGGCACCGGCGTCTATGAGCGCACCACGGCCACCCCGACCGCCAGCGTCAGCATGGACGTCCAGGCCCCCTCCAACTTCGAGCGTCTGGTGTTCGAAGCCTCGGGCCGCGACGCCGATCTGACACGCGGCCTGTTCGAGGACTTCGCCCGGCATGGGCGTGTCCGGCTTCCGGACGACCTGCTCGGAGCCCTGCGCCGCGAGGTGTCGGCGGTCGCGGTCACAGAGGCGGAGACGGCCGAGGAGATCTCTCGCACGCACCGCGAGACGGGCCGCGTCATCTGCCCGCACACGGCGGTCGCCCTGACCGTCGCCCGCCGTCTGAACCGCCGCGACGGTCCCGTCGTCGCACTGGCGACGGCGCATCCGGCAAAGTTTCCCGAGGCGGTACGCGCCGCCATCGGCATTGAGCCGGAGCGCCCGCAGCAGCTTCAGGGTCTGGAAGGCCGCGCCGAGCGCTTCGAGACGGTCAATGCAGACCTGGCTTCGGTCCGCGCGGCCATCACCTGACGCTCAGGCCGCGACCGGCATTCGCGTCCACCAGTCCAGTCGCCGCACGAAAGGGGCCGGATCCTTGGGCGTCACCAGGGCCGATGGGTCGTGGTACAGCCGGTCGTGCAGGCGGGTCAGGGTGAAGCGCGTCGCGGCGACGGCTCCCAGCGCGGGCAGGGTACGACGCTCGGCAGGACTGAGCGGACGCAGGCTTTCATATCCCGCCTGAAACGCTTCCAGCGCGGAGGGTATGGCGACCCCCTCCGCGTCGAACCCCCAGGCCGACAGGGCGATGGCCAGGTCATAGGCCAGAGCGTCGGTGCAGGCGTAATAGAAGTCGATCACCCCGCTGATGGCGTCGCCCTGGAACAGGACGTTGTCCGGGAAATAGTCGGCATGGATCGCTCCCCGGGGCAGGTCGCGGCCCGGCTCCGCCTCGACCCAGGGCGCGCAACGGTCGAGAATGGCGCGGTCGGCGCTGGTCGACCCAAGCGCGCAGGCGTCGAACAGGGTCCGCCGCGCCGCTGGCCCGACGGGATCAGGTCGCTCAGCCCTGAAATCTTTGGCTGCGAGGTGAAGGTGGGCCAGCATTACGCCGGCAGCCGCATGGTCCGCCAGTGACGGGTCGCGTTTCCACGCTCCTTCCAGCCATTGCAGAAGGGCGGCCGGACGGTCGTTCAGTTGGCCTAGGCTCCGACCATCGGCATCCCGTAGCGGCCGCGCGGTCGGCAAACCCTTAGTCGCCAGATGGTTGGTCAGGTCCAGGCAGAAGGGCAGGGATGCGACCTCCGTCCGGGCCTCGAACAGGGTCAGGACGAAGCGCCCACGATCGGTCTCGACACGATAGTTGGTGTTCTGGATTCCCTCGGCGATAGGCGTCAGCTCGCGAAGCCCGCCCGCGCCGAAGCGACGAATGAAGGGCTCGGCCTCGGCGGCTTCGACGGGGGTGAACACCGCCACGGGTCAGGCGTGTCCGGCGATGCGCTCACCGGCGCGATGGGCCGCCAGCTCCGACAGATCGGCCAGCAGGCTTTCGGCCGTGGCCCATCGTCCGGCCCCGCGTCCCTTGCAGCGCACGACCGATCCATCTTGGCGAATGACCTTCAAGGCGTTGCCCTCTCCCTTCAGCGTGGCGAACAGGGCGTCCATCGGACCGGCGACCAGACGCACCTCTGCGATCAGCTTGCCCTCTTCCAGCCGACAGCGACAGAGCTGACGTGCGCCCGGCGCGGCGGGCTGGTCGGCGCTCAGGACATCACGCGGGATTTCGACCTGATCCGGCATGCGTCCAAAGGCTTCGAAGGCCAGCAGACGAACCTTGGCGGCGGCGTCCAGTCCTTCCAGATCGGCCGAAGGGTCTTCTTCGGCAAAGCCGGCGGCGCGGGCCTCCGCCAAGGCCGTGTCAAACGAGGCTCCATCACCGATGCGTTCCAGCATGAAGTTGACGGTGCCGTTCAGCACGGCCTCGAAGGCGGCGATCGGCGCCCCGGCGCGCGCGGCCCTTAGCGTCTCCACCATCGGCACGCCACCGCCGATGGAGGCGGACCACAGCAGCCGTGCCCCATTCTCTTCAGCCAGAGCCAGCAGACCTGCGGGGTCGCGGCTGACGGCCTGTTTGTTGGCGCTGGCGACATCGATGCCGCGCTCCAGGGCGGCGCGGATCACCGCGTGGCCCGCATCTGCCTCCGACAGGGCTTCCAGCACGATATCCGGATCCCGCGCCATCAGGGCGGCAGGTTCAGAGACCAGCAGCGGGCGGATATGCCGCGGCGAGGCTCCGGGCACGTCGCGCGGTTTGGCCGGATTGCGCACCAGAACGCCGACGACATCGATGCGCGGATCCTCCAGCAGTCGGGCCAGGGTACCGCCGCCGACGACACCGCAGCCCGCGACGGCGACACGCAGGGGGCGATGGGGCAGGGCGACGCGAGGCGGGACGCTGCGTGCGCCGATAACGGTGCGATGACCGTCCAGATAGTTGCGCACCTCGACGTTCAGGTTTCGCGCCTGGGCCAGGTCGAGGGCATCCGGCTGCACCAGACCGCCGCCCAGGGCCTTGGCCTCGGCCCAGCCGGCATAGTCGTAGCGGCGCGCATCGATGTTGGTGTTGGGATCGCGGTCGTATAGCCCATCGACATCCTTCACCAGTTGCACGCTGGACAGGCCCAGCTCGGCGGCCAGGAACAGGGCCGACAAGTCCGAGCCGCCTCGGCCCAGCAGGACGACCTTGCCCTCGGGCGACAGGGCCCCATAGCCCGGCACGACGACGACCTCGTGCTGCTCCAGCGCGCGCCGCAGGGGGGCGGGATCGAAACGGATCGGCCGGGCGTGTTCGCTGTCACCGTGCGCCACCAGACCCAGTTCGCGCACGGTCAGGGTCTGGGCTCCCAAGCCTACGCGGTCGCAGGCCAGGGCCACCAGGGCGGCGGATCGCTCCTCGCCCTGCACGACATAGGACGGCAGAATGGAGTTGTCGTGCACCAGACCCAGGGCACGGGCTTCGGCCAGAAGACGGTCCGTCTCTCCGGCAAAGGCCGAGACGACCGCCACTACGCGCCGACCTCTACGGACCTCAGCATAGATGTCGGAGGCGACCTTGGGCGCATCGGCGGGCGAGACGAGCACCGAGCTGCCGAACTTCATGACGACAATCTGGGGCGACGCGGCGGCGGCGTGGAGGCTGTCGGGCTTGGGTCTTTCGAGCACGGCGAGGTCTGACATGGCGGGGTCTTTCTAGAGAGGCGATGAAGAGGGGAGGGGGACATGAAAAACCCCGCCCGGGGGTCCGGGCGGGGTTGGGTTTGTGCGTTCCTGTCGTATCGGTGCGCGCTAACCTGTCCCCGCCGTGGGCGTGGTGGTCATGGTCATACCGGTCGAAATGCCGCGCACGTCTGCGCCGCCGCGAGGGGCGGCCATCGGCGAGACGGAAAGGGCGACAGTCTGGATCACAGCGATCACGCGTTGGGTTCAAAGGCAGGCTGACGGACAAACGGGCCATCCGTCAAGCCTCAAGATCACGCCCAGTGCATCTGGACGCGGTGGGCGGCGGCCCAGTGGATGGCGCGGATGCCGTCGATCACGGCCTCGCCCGCCGCCCGCGTGCCCAGTGTCCCGCCCAGGTCGGCGGTGACAGCCCCGGCCGAAACGACGGCGGCGACAGCGGCCTCGATTGAGCTGGCCTCGTCCTCCAGCCCCAGGCTGTGGCGCAGCAGCAGGGCGGCCGACAGGATGGTACCCACGGGATTGGCCTTGTCCTGACCGGCGATGTCGGGGGCCGAGCCGTGGATCGGCTCGAACAGGCCCGGTCCGCCCGACCCCAGCGACGCCGACGGCAACAGGCCGATGGAGCCGCCCAGCACCGAGATCTCGTCCGACAGGATGTCGCCGAACATGTTCTCGGTCAGGATGACGTCGTACTCACGCGGCTTGCGGATCAGGTGCATGGCCATGGAGTCGACCAGGGCATGTTCCAGCTCGACGCGGGGGAATTCGTCGGCATGGATGCGGGTCACGACCTCGCGCCACAGGCGGCTGGTTTCCATGACATTGGCCTTGTCGACCGAGGTAACCTTGCCGCGACGCTGCTGGGCGGTCTGGAAGGCGGCACGGGCGACACGCTCGATCTCGGGTACCGTATATTCGCACAGGTCCGTGGCGCGGTCGGCGGTCCGGGTCTTCTCCCCGAAATAGATGCCGCCGGTCAGTTCCCGGAACACGATCAGGTCCACGCCCTCGACGATCTCCTTTTTCAGCGGAGAGCGATGGGCCAGCACGGGCGAGACCTGCAATGGCCGCAGGTTGGCGAACAGGCCCAGAGCCTTGCGCAGACCCAGCAGGCCTTCTTCTGGCCGGCGCTTGCCACCGTCCCATTGCGGTCCACCGACGGCGCCCAGCAAGACGGCGTCGGACGCCTTGCAGGCCTCGACGGTTTCTGGCGGCAGAGGATCGCCCGTGGCATCGATGGCCGCGCCGCCGATCAGATGCTCGTGAAAGCGGAAGGTGTGACCATAGAAATCGCCGATGACCCGCAGCACGTCGGTGGCGGCGGCCGTGACTTCCGGGCCCACGCCGTCACCGGGCAGGACAACGATGTCGAAGGATTTGGCATGGGGCATCAGACGGTTTCCGTTCGGTGTTCAAAGGCTTCGATGGCGGGCAGTTGGCCTTGCAGCCAGCCCAGGGTGTCGACCCCGTCCAGCAGGCAGCGTCGCGCGAACCGTTCCACCTCGAAGGTGACAGGCTGTGCATTGCCGCGCCGGATCGTGGAGGATTCCAGGTCGACGGTGATGGGCTGTTCCGCATGGGCGGCCAGATCGTCCCAGGTCGCCTGATCGACGACGATGGGCAGCAGGCCGTTCTTCAGGGCGTTGGAGGTGAAGATGTCGGCGATCTCGGTCGAGACCACGGCCCGAAAGCCGTAGTCCAACAGTGCCCAGGGCGCATGCTCGCGCGACGAGCCACAGGCGAAATTCCGGCCGGCCAGAAGGATGCGGTGCTCGGTCGGATCGATCCGGTTCAGCACGGCCTCTGGCTTCGGCTTGCCGTCAGCTTCGTAGCGCCAGTCATAGAAGGCCTGGGCCCCCAGACCCTCGCGGGTGGTGGTGCTGAGGAACCGTCCGGGAATGATCTGGTCGGTGTCTATGTTCGACTGCGACAGGACCACGGCTTTGGACGTCAGGGTTTTCAGAGGCTCAGGCATTTTGGACCCCTACCGTCTCGCGCGCGGCGCTCGCCTGCTTGAGGGAGGTACCCTCCGCCATGAACACCCGCGGGTCCGTCAGCACGCCCGTGATGGCCGTCGCCGCCGCCGTCGCCGGGCTGGCCAGGATGGTGCGGGCCCCCGGCCCCTGGCGGCCTTCGAAATTGCGGTTGGAGGTGGACACGGCCAACTGGCCGGGCGCGACCCGGTCGCCGTTCATGGCCAGGCACATGGAACAGCCCGGAATGCGCCATTCGGCCCCGGCGTCGATGAAGACCCGGTCCAGCCCTTCCGCCTCCGCATCGCGCCGCACGGCCTCCGATCCCGGCACGACCAGAACCCGCAGGCCCGGCTTGACCTTGCGCCCGCGCAGCACCTCGGCGGCGGCACGCAGGTCGGGCAGACGGCCGTTGGTGCAACTGCCAATGAAAACCACGTCGACCGGATAGGCGGTCGTCGCCGCTCCGGCGGTGAAGCCCATATAGGCCAGGGCCTTCTCGCCCGAGGCGTCATGCGGCACGGGCACGACTTCGCCAATGGGCGAACCCGCATCGGGCGTCGTGCCCCAGGTCGCCATGGGCCGGATCGCGCTTCCGTCGATCCGGACCTCTGCATCGAACACCGCACCGGCATCCGACTTCAGCGTCAGCCAGTCCGCCGCGGCCCGCCCGAAGGCGTCACCCTGCGGTACATGTTTGCGCCCCTGCAGCCAGGCGACGGTGGTGGCGTCGGGTGCGATCATTCCGGCCCGCGCTCCGGCCTCGATCGACATGTTGCAGACGGTCATCCGCCCTTCCATGTCCAGCGAGCGGATGGCCTCGCCGGCATATTCGATGACGAAGCCGGTGCCGCCGCCAAAGCCCAGACGCGCGATCATGGCCAAGGCCACGTCCTTGCCCGACACGCCCGGCTGCAACCGTCCATCGACCGTCACCCGCATGGCCTTGGCCTTGCGCTGCAACAGGCACTGGGTCGCCAGCACATGGCCGACCTCGGACGTCCCGATGCCGAACGCCAGGGTTCCGAAGGCTCCGTGCGTGGCCGTATGGCTGTCGCCACAGACGACCGTCATGCCCGGCTGGGTCAGACCCAGCTCCGGCCCCATGACATGGACGACACCCCGGTCGGCGCTGTCCCACCCGGCCAGCGATACGCCGTGTCGGGCACAGTTGTCCTCCAGCGTCTGGACCTGGGCCTTGGACGCCGGCGTATCATACGGCCGCTCGCCATCCGGCCCTGCGGGCAGGGTCGGGGTGGAGTGATCCAGCGTTGCAAAGGTCCGGTCGGGACGGCGCACCTTCAGACCCCGGCTCTCGATCTCGGCAAAGGCCTGGGGGCTGGTGACTTCGTGAACCAGATGCAGATCGACATACAGGACCGCCGGGGTGTCGTCCGTTTCGGCGGCCACGACGTGCCGGTCCCAGACCTTGTCGAACAGGGTGCTAGGCCGCGACATGGGTGCGCTCCCCGGTGGCGAACGGACGGGTCGCCTCGATGATGGCCAGCAGTTCGCGGTCGTCGATCTCGCCGATCTGGTCCGCGCGATGCTTGAAGCCGGCGAAGGCATCCAGCAGGTGCTGCCCCTCGACCGAGTGGCCCAGGGCCGCCGCCCGCTTGGCCACCGCATGGCGACCCGAATGCTTGCCCAGCACAAAGGAAGTGCCGTCAAACCCGACGTCCTGGGGCCGCATGATCTCATAGGTGCGGGCATCGGCCATCATGCCGTGCTGGTGGATGCCGGCTTCGTGGGCGAAGGCGTTTATGCCGACGATGGCCTTGTTGCGCGGCGTCGGCGTGTGGGTGATCTCGCTCAGCATCCGGCTGGCCCGCACCAGCTGGGTGCTGTCAGCGGCGGTATGCAGGCCATAGCGGTCCGCGCGGGTGCGGATGGCCATGATGATCTCCTCGACCGAGGCATTGCCGGCCCGCTCGCCGATGCCGTTGATCGCCCCCTCGACCTGGCGCGCCCCCGCTTCCACGGCGGACAGGGTGTTGGCGACGGCCAGGCCCAGGTCGTCATGGCAGTGGGCCGAGAACACCACCTGCGGAAACCTCACCCGGACCCTGGCGATCAGAGTGAGGAACAGGTCGCCGATTTCAGTCGGCGTCGCATAGCCGACGGTGTCGGGGATGTTCAGGGTCGTAGCCCCGGCGGCCGCGGCGACCTCGCAGATCTCGGCCAGGAATTCCGGCTCGGTACGGATCGCGTCCTCGGGGCTGAACTCCACATCGTCGAAGCGGGTGCGGGCATAGCGGACGGCCCGATCGGCGGTCTCCAGAACCTGGTCCGTCGTCATCTTCAGCTTGGCGGCGCGATGGATCGGGCTGGAGCCCAAGAAGAGGTGGACCCGGCGCTCTTGCGTCGCGCGCAGCCCTCGCCAGGCGGCATCGATGTCGGCCTCACTGGCACGCGCCAGTGAGCAGAAGACCGGCCCTTCGGCATCGCGCCCGACCTCGCCGACAACGCGGCGCACGCCTTCTTCGTCGCCGGGCGACGCGGCGGCGAAGCCGGCTTCGATAACATCGACGCGCAGGTCCGCCAGCACCTGGGCCATACGCACCTTGTCGTCGGGCGACATGGAAAATCCAGGGGCCTGTTCCCCGTCTCTCAGGGTGGTGTCGAAGACGATGACCCGGTTCGGATCGGCGGCGACGGCTTTCGCGATCCGGCTCATACAACCCTCTCCGGTACAAAGGCCGCTGGATGAGAGGGAACGGGCATGCGGGTGACGCCGAACAGTTTGTCGATCTGGCGGCCCAGGGTCTGGGTGCAGCGGGCAGCGTCGCGGCCACGCACGGCCATCTCGACCCGGCGTCCCGACCCGTCCTCGCTCAGCGACAGGCCGTCGATGTGAAAGCCGCGACGCTCTACCAGGCCGATCAGGCGCTGGAGCGAGCCGTCGGCGCGGTCGATATGCAGGTGCAGAGTATCAGCAGTCATGTCAGGCGCCTTCCATCATTTCGGCGTTGTTCTTTCCGGGCGGGACCAGCGGCCACACATTCTCCCCGGGGTCGATGATCACATGCGCGAGGCAGGGGCCGTCGGCGGCCAGCAAGCGGGCGATCCCGGCCTGGACCTCCTCGCGCCGGCTAATTCGGAAAGCCTCGACGCCAAAGGCTTCGGCGACCTTCACGAAGTCCGGATTGTCGGACAGGTCGACCTCGGAATAGTTCTGCTCAAAGAACAGCTCCTGCCACTGGCGGACCAGGCCCAGCGAGCTGTTGTCCAGCAGCAGCACCTTCACCGGGATGCCATAGCGGCGCAGGGTGGCCAGTTCCTGGATGTTCATCATGAAGCCGCCGTCGCCCGCGACCACGACCACGGTCGCATCCGGATCGGCCAGCTTGGCCCCGATCCCGGCGGGCAGGCCGAAGCCCATGGCCCCCAGACCGCCCGACGTCAGATGCGCCTCGGGCTTGGCAAAGCGACAGTGCTGGGCGGCCCACATCTGATGCTGGCCGACGTCGCAGGCGGCGACGAAGTCGTCACCGGCGGCTTCGGAAATGGCCTTCAGCAGGGCCGGGGCATAGACGCCGTCGCCCGGCGCGTCATAGCGGAAAGCGGTCCGGGCGGCGCGTGCCGAGCAGCGCATCATCCACGGGTCGATCCTTAGCGGGGTCTGGGCCAGATGGTCCGTTAGGGCGGCGATCCCGGCGGGCAGTTCACCCGCGACGGCGACCTCGGTCCGGCGCAGCTTGCCGATCTCGGAAGCGTCGATGTCGAAGTGAACGACGCGCGCATGGGGCGCGAACTCGGCCAGCTTGCCGGTGGCGCGATCATCGAACCGTGCGCCGAAGACGATCAGCAGATCGGCCTCCTGCACGGCTTCGTTTGCCCCGCGCGTGCCGTGCATGCCCAGCATGCCCAAGGCTCCCGGCGCGTTGGTCGGAATGGTGCCCAGGGCATTCAGGGTCGAGACAGACGGGATGCCCGTCGCCTCGGTAAAGGCGCGCAGCTCCTCGACGGCCCGCCCGATCTTGACCCCGCCGCCAACGTAGATCAGCGGGCGCTCGGCCTGGCGGATGGTCTCGGCGGCGCGGGCGATGGCGTCATGATCCGTCGTGGCGACCGTATTGGGATAGGGGAAGCCGAAGTCCTGGGTCGTCGTGCCGACCTGGACGTCCTTGGGCAGGTCGACCAGCACCGGACCGGGACGGCCCGAGGCGGCGATGTGGAAGGCTTCCTCGATGGCGGCGGGCACGTCGGCCGGGTCGCGCACCAGGATGGAGTGTTTCACGATCGGAAGGGTGACGCCCAGGATGTCGATCTCCTGAAACGCATCGGTGCCCATGACGCCCTGGGGCACATTGCCGGTGATGCAGACGACGGGGATGGAATCCATCATGGCATTGGCGATGCCGGTGATCAGATTGGTCGCGCCGGGACCGGAGGTCGCCAGACACACCCCGACCCGTCCGCTGCGCCGCGCATAGGCATCGGCGGCAAAGGCGGCGGCCTGTTCGTGCCGCACCAGGATGTGGCGCAGACGTGATCCGGTCAGGGCGTCATAAACCGGCATGATCGCTCCGCCCGGATAGCCGAACACGACCTCCACCCCCAGCCGCTCCAGGGTGGAGATCAGCAGGCGAGCACCGCTGCGCGGGGCGGCGGCGTCGGGGGCGATGGTCATGGCGGCAGCAGCGGTCATGGTCTCAGGCGGCCTCGGATTTGGGCGTGTGCAGCCAGGCCATCCGCTCGCGCAGCTTTGCCCCGGTGATCTCGATCGGTTGCTCGCCATCGGCCTTGACCCAAGCGTCGTAGCGGGGCTTGCCGGCGTCGTTTTCGGCGATCCATTCGCGGGCGAACTGGCCCGACTGGATCTCGTCCAGCACCGTCTTCATGCGGGCGCGGGTCTCGTCGGTGATGACGCGCGGGCCGGACTTGACCGAGCCCCATTTGGCCGTTTCGGAGATGAATTCGTTCATCTTGGTGATGCCGCCTTCGTAGAACAGGTCCACGATCAGCTTCAGTTCGTGCATGCATTCGAAGTAGGCGATCTCAGGCTGGTAGCCGGCCTCGACCAGGGTGTTGAACCCGCTCATCACCAGCTCCTTGGCACCGCCGCACAGGACGGCCTGTTCGCCGAACAGGTCGGTCTCGGTCTCCTCGCGGAAGGTGGTTTCCAGCAGGCCGCCGGTCGCGCCGCCGTTCCCCTTGGCATAGCCCATGGCGCGATCACGGGCCTTGCCGGTCGCGTCCTTCTCGATGGCGAACAGGCTGGGAACGCCGCGTCCGCGCTGATACTCGCGGCGGACCAGATCGCCCGGCCCCTTGGGCGCGACCAGGATGACGTCCATGTCCTCGCGCGGCGTGATCCGGCCATAGATGATCGAAAAGCCGTGGGCGAACAGGATGGCCGCGCCCTGTTTGGCGTTGGGCTCGATGACCTCGCGGTAGACCTCGGCCTGGGCCATGTCGGGCGTCAGGATGGCGATGATGTCCGCGCCCCTGACCGCCTCGGCGGGCTCGGCGGTGGCGATGCCGTCTGCGGTGGCGTTCTTCCAGCCCTTGCCGCCGTGTCGGACGCCCGCAACCACGTCGTGGCCGCTGTCCTTCAGGTTCTGGGCATGGGCGCGACCTTGAGAGCCATAGCCGATGATGGCGATGCGCTGGCCCGCAATGGCGCCGGGGCGAATGTCATCGTCGGTATAGATGGTGATGGCCATGTCAGGCGTCCTCGTGAGCTTTGAAGTCGGCCCGAACCTGAGCGGCGGGCGGGGTGGGAATGGTGACGGCCCCTTGCGCGGCGGAGGCCACGCTGGCGCGGTACTTGGCGAAGACACCGCGGACCGGGCGCAGCGGTGGGGGGGCGTAGTCCGCCCGGCGCGCCACCAGATCGGCGTCGACGTCGATCCGGCGGTTGGTGACGTCGATGGCGATACGGTCACCATCGCGGATCAAGGCGATGGGGCCACCGACCGCCGCTTCGGGCGATACATGGCCGGCGACGAAGCCATAGCTGGCGCCGGAAAAGCGTCCGTCGGTGATCAGGGCGACATCGTGGATGCCCCGGCCCTTCAGCGCCGCCGTGACCTGCAGCATCTCGCGCATGCCGGGGCCGCCGCGCGGCCCTTCGTAGCGGATGACGATGACGTCGCCCTCGCCGACCGCACCGTCCTGGACCGCGTGGAAGGCATCTTCCTCGCTGTCAAAGACACAGGCGGGGCCTTCGAACCGGTCGACCTTGTGGCCGGTCAGCTTGATGACGGCGCCCTCGGGAGCGATGTCGCCATAGATGACGGCATAGCTGCCGCGCGCCATGACCGGGGCGTCAAAGGTCGTGACGACCTGCTGGCCGGGCGCTTCCTCGGCCTCGGCGGCTTCTGCAAACAGGCTGCGGCCGCTGACGGTGGGGGTGTTCACGATCTTGCCGGCCGTGGCCATCCGCTGGGTGACCAGCCGCGTGCCGCCCGCCGCAAACAGGTGCGAGGCCAGGAAGCGACCGCCCGGCTTCAGGTCGCAGATGACGGGGGCCTCGACGCAGGCCTGATGGCAGTCCTCTATGCCGAAATCGATCCCCGCCTCGGCGGCGATGGCGGTCAGGTGCATGACCGCATTGGTCGATCCGCCCGAAGCCGAGACTGCGATGGCGGCATTCTTCAGGCTGGCGCGGGTGATATATTTGCGGGCGGTGTCTCCCGCGAAGACCCGTTCGACGATCAGGCGACCGCAGCGTTCACCCTCCGCCCCCTTGGCCGGATCGACGGCGGGCACGTCATTGGCCCCCATGGGCGACAGACCCATGACCGACAGGGCCATGGCCATGGTGTTGGCCGTGAACTGACCGCCACAGGCTCCCGCGCCGGGGCAGGCCGCGGCCTCGACCGTCTTCAGCTGATCGTCGTCGATCGTGCCTGCGCCATGGGCTCCGATCGCCTCGAAAACCTGCTGGATCGAGATATCACCGCCGCCCAGCCGGCCCGGCATGATGGTGCCTCCGTAGTAGACCAGGCCGGGGATATCCATCCGCGCCAGAGCCATGGCCGCCGCCGGGATAGTCTTGTCGCAGCCGACGATGCAGATGACCCCGTCCAGCTGATGGCCCTCGACGGCCAGTTCGATGCTGTCGGCGACGACCTCTCTTGAGATCAGCGAGGCCTTCATCCCCTCGGTGCCCATGGAGATGCCATCGGTCACCACGATGGTGTTGAAGTCGACCGGGTAGCCGCCCGCCGCGATGATGCCCGCGCGCACGTCCTTCGCCAGCCGGTCCAGATGCATGTTGCAGGGCGTGACCGACGACCAGGTGTTGACGATGGCGATCATCGGCTTGTCGAAATCGGCATCCTGCATCCCGGCCGCGCGCAGATAGCTGCGGGCGGCGGCGCGGCTGGGGCCAGCCGTGACCGCGCGACTTCTCGCGTTCGGGGGTCGGCCGTCTGAGGTAAAATCTTGCGTCATGGGCGTGGTCGGTTCCGGCGGTGTCCGGACCGCGCGCAACAAAAAACCCGCTTCCTTTCGGGAGCGGGTGGCTGCGGGCGATCCTGAGTCTGGCTTAAGTCAGGTTGCGTGCATCCACACCGCTCCGAGGAGCAGGACGATCGATACAGCGAGAATAAGGGTGTTCAGGGCCATCTGAGCCTCATGCGCCTGCGACAGCGCTACCGCCTTGGCGGCGCTCCTGCGGTCAGCAATGCGAATGGTGTGTGGCACGTGTGAAATCCTGTTCTGCCGCATTGTAATCATGGCTCGCTGCGCCGCACAATCCAAAAAAGCAATAATCGTGCAGAAAGTCCGATGGAGACGCCTCGCCGGGCAAATTCTGACCAAGCCGGCTAATCAGACAGAACGGTCGAATTTGTCCTTGCGACGGCGACCCATCAGCAGTCCCTGCTCCATCCGGCCGCGAACGGCGTGGTAGTAGGCCCGCAGGAATTCGATGTCGGTGGCGTCGCGTCGGTCATAGACGATCTTTCGCGCGATCCGGTCGGCGACGGCCCGAACGGTGGTGCGGTCGCCGGTGCGCAGCACCTCTTCCAGAACGTGCAGCTCCTTGACGCCATAGGCATCCAGCTGGGCGGGCGTGAAGCTGTGGTCCGCCTGATGCCGGGCCCCGGCATCAGCCATGTCGCGCATCAGCTTCTGGCGGGGGCTGCGCAGCACCCAGGTGCCGGCCACCATGTCTCCGGCCCGCAGCTTGTCGGCGTTGAAGAAGGGCAGCAGCACGAAGATCAGGCACCAGATTGTGGCCAGCAGGTAGATCCAGCCGCCCATGTCGCTCTGCAGCGCCATGATCGGACCGGCGATCATCAGGCTGAGCGGCAGGAAGAGCTCGAGTTCCCGCAGGGCATTACGGGTGAAGATCGCCTCGAACGTCAGCCGTCCGCCGTTTCGCGCCGCGACCCGCAGACCCATGACACGCTTGCCTGGCGTGGCCGCCCGGGCCGACATTTCGAAGCCCAGGAAATAGGCGTTGCGCAGCAGGAACATGCCCAGCAGCCAGACGATGCCGATGATCTCGGCCGAACCGCCCCGCGTCTGTGCGAACACTATGGCCAAGGCGATGGTCACGGCGACGACGGTGCCGACGATGATCAGCAGGTCCAGCGCCAGCGCCCCGAAGCGCTGCCCGACCGTGGCCAGTTCCAGGTTCAGCGGCACCCCTTCGGGCGTGACCAGAACGCGCATCCGCTTGCGCTCGGCGGGCGTGGGGGCGGCCACCGTCATCGGCCGATCCTGGCCAGCACGCGGTCAGGGCGGGGCGCGTAGAAGTACAGACCCCAGAGAAGGGCGCTGCCGCCCGCGATGGCATAACGGACGGTGTCGCTGGTGATCAGTTGGCGCCCGAACCCTTCCAGCACGCCTGCCAGCATCAACATGATGACCACTCCCATCATGACCGCGCCCGCCGCCTTGCCGGCACCGGACATGGCTTCCAGCCGGCTCTGGCCACCGGGGAAGGCGACAGCCCAGCCGATGCGAAGGCCTGCGGCCCCCGCCAGGACGATGGCGAACAGTTCGGTCACCCCGTGGATCAGCAGCCATCCCCCGAACTCATAGCCCAGCCCCTTGGACACGAAGACATGGACCATGGCCCCCAGCATGGCTCCATTGCTGAGCAGGACCACGATGGTCGGCACCCCGAAGGCAAAGCCGAGCGCAAAGGCCAGCAGGGCGACCTCGGCATTGTGGGTGAACAGATAGGTGGCGAAGAACGACAGACCGTCTGCATCCGCGCCGTCATAAAGCGTGGCGCGCAATGCGGCCTGCGTCGCCGTCGGATCGCGGCCCTGGGCCAGGCCGGGATCGACGAAGGTGAAGAACCAGTCGCTGTCGGCCCCGACCAGCACATAGGCGACCACCGCCCCCAGCGCCGTCACGAACAGCGCCACCAGCGTCTCTCGCCATATAGACTGAACCCCTTTCGGCCAGTCGCGCGAGAAGAAGGCCGTCAGCTGTTCCAGCGGTGTGGACCGTGCGCCATAGACGAAGAAATAGGCGCGTGCCGACAGGTTCTCGAGATAGCCGATCAATCCCTGATCCAGCGAGGTCTCGCGCGCGACGGACAGGGCCGACAGGGTCGAGCGATACAGCACCGGCATGGCCAGGATCTCGGCATTGCTCAGGGCGCTGGCCGAGCGTTTCTCGGCCTTGGTGACCAGGGCCTCCAGCTGACGCCAGTCGCGCTCGCGCTCGGTGCGGAACCGCTGGCTCTTGAGTTGAAGCTCGCTCACAGCAGATCCCGCCGTTTGAGGTCCAGATAGGCGTTCAGGATGGCCGGGCCGACGTGCTGGGCCTCGGCCTCCACGATGTGGGCCCCCAGGCGACGCAGCCGGGCCAGCACCAGATCGCGCTCGCGCAACAGGCTGGCGGCGACGACGGCGCGGGCCACGTCCTCCGGCGTTTCGGGGACGGTCGAGACCAGGGTCTCCAGCTCTTCGTCACGCATGACGACGAACAGGACCAGATGCCGTTTGATCAGGCGCGACACCGTCTCGATCATCAGTTCGGCGGCGGTGATGTCGGCGAATTCGGTAAAGACCACGACCATCGACCGGCGCTTCAGACTGGCCGACAGGGTGGTCAGACCCAGGGCATAGTTGGTCTCGGTGGTGCCGTAGTCGATGGTCGCGGCCTGGCGCACCAGCAGGGGAAAGGAGGCGACGCTGGCGACCGCGCCGGTGGTCAGCTTCGGTCGCTCGGCGAAGGCGAACAGCCCTGCCCGGTCGCCTTCGCGCAGGCAGGCATAGGCCAGGATCAGGGCTCCGTGGATGGCCCGGTCGATGCGCGGGGCCCCGCCGACCGGCTCGCTCATCACGCGACCGCAGTCCAGAGCCATGATGATCTGGTGGTTGCGCTCGACCCGGAACTCCTTGGCCAGCAGGTGGTGATGGCGGGCCGACTGTTTCCAGTCGATGGTGCGGCGGTCCATCCCGGAGTGAAAGTCGCGCAGGGCGTGGAACTCGGCCCCTTCGCCGATGTCGATCTGGGCCTTGGCCCCATGCAGGGCGTCGCGCGAGACGAAGCGCACGGCCTCGTCCTCGATACGGCGGACATCGGCCCCGATGGGCACGGCCTCGTTCAGCGGACGCCGCGTCTGTCGCCAGATCAGGCCCAGCGGCCCCTGCCAGCGCAGGGTCGCCTGGGTGAAGACGGCCAGCCCCCGCCGCAAGGGCGTCATGTCGAACAGGACGGCATCGCGCCGCGCCGGGTCGGTCCGTCCGATGGCGCTGTCCAGACCCGTGCGCGCCTCGGCATCGAGCGCGATCTCGAGACGTCGCCGCGTGCCGCCGCGGCTGAAATCGGCTTGCAGCAGGGCGGTCGCAGGCGCGGCGACGGCCAGATAGCCCGGCGGCTCGAAGGTGATGCCGACACTGCGCGGGGCCGCCGCCAACAGGGCGTCGATCAGCATCAGCACCCCCAGACCCATCAACCAGGCGGGCGCGGCCAACCACAGGCCCGGCTGCACCAGGCCGAGCAGCAGCGCGACGGGCGCTCCCGCCAGGGCCGCCAGGATGCTGAGCCGGGTCGGATAGATCATCGCGGAGCGGGCACCTGATCGATCAGGCTGGCGATCACCTGATCGACGCGGCGACCCTCGATCTCGGCGGCCGCCGACAGCACCACCTTGTGCCGCAGGGCGGGCAGCGCCAGGCCCTTGACGTCATCGGGGATGACATAGTCGCGTCCGTCCAGCACCGCTCGCGCCCGCGCCGCGACAGCCAGCATGGACCCCGCCCGCGGCGAGGCCCCGGTCTGCAGGTCGGCATTCTCGCGCGTCGACCTGATCAGATCGACGACATAGGCCGCGATCTCGTCACTGAGCCGCACGCGCGACACGGTCTGTACGGCCGCGGCGACGGTGGCCTGATCGGCGATGGGGGTGACGCCCAGACCTTCCGGATCGGGCATGCCGGCCTGGGAGCCGTGGGCCTTGACCACCTTCAGCTCGTCCTCGCGCGACAGATAGTCCAGCGTCTGTTTGAACAGAAACCGGTCCAGCTGTGCCTCGGGCAGGGGGTAGACGCCCTGCTGCTCGATCGGGTTCTGGGTGGCGATGACGGTGAAGCGATCGCTCAGCGCATGGGTCTCGCCGTCGATGGTGACCGATCGCTCCTGCATGGCTTCCAGCAGGGCGGCCTGGGTCTTGGGTGGGGTGCGGTTGATCTCGTCGGCCAGCAGCAGGTCGCAGAAGACCGGCCCGCGTGTCAGGCTGAAGGTTGAGGTCTGGAAGTTGAACAGATTGGACCCCAGGATATCGCCCGGCATCAGATCCGGCGTGAACTGGATGCGCCCGAACTGCAGCGACAGGGTGCGCGCAAAGCTCTGGGCCAGCAGGGTCTTGGCCGTGCCGGGGGGACCTTCCAGCAGGATATGCCCCCCGCTGAACAGGGCGGTCAGCATAAGGTCGACGGTGTCGGTCTGGCCGATCACGGCCTTGGCGACCTCGCTGCGGATACGGGCGGCGATCGCCCCGACTTCAGCCACGTCCACGGGTCATCTCCGATTTCCAGTTCAACAGTTTGCGCACGACGACCATCAGGTCCCCGGCGTTGCGAGCCTGATCCGCTTCTGTGGACAGGGTCTCGAAATCCGTCTGCACGCCCTGGCGCGTGGCCAGTCGATCCAGCAACTGGGTCAGGCCGTCGCGCGACAGGTTGGATGGGGCGGAAACAGCCTTGGCCGCCTGCTGGCGCACAAGGTCGGCATAGGGCCGGGCCATGCTGCGCTCGCGCCGGGCCAGCCGGACCAGGGCGGCGGTATTGTCAGCCAGCGCCTTCTTGCCGAGGGCCACGGCGCGGTCGCCCTTGCGATGCGGCGCGAACCGGTTGGCCGCCTGCCAGAACACCAGCCCCGCCGCGATCAGCAAACACAGGGTGAAGCCCAGTAGCGGCGGTTCCAGCAACAGTCGCAGAATGCTGCGTGGTCGCCCGAACCCATGCAGGGTCAGGTCGAAGACGACCGCCTGGTCGGGAATGGCGACGGCGTCGATCAGGCCCAGCGCCGTCTGCGCCTTGGCCGGCCTGTCCATGCCCAGGGTATTGAGCAGGTCGGGATCGGACACGACCATGACCCCGGTGTCGTCATGCATCAGCACGACCGCGCCGTCGCCCCTCACGGTCACCAGCGGCGACCAGCCGGGCCCGGACAGGGTGCGCAGACCCTGGATCGCCACAGGCGGTCCGATCGGCTCGTCGTCAGGACCCAGCAACACCACCGGCTGGTCGGACGAGCGCGACGACATCGCCAGATCGGGCCGCAGGTCGTCGGGCAGTACCGACAGCGCCTCGCCAGCCGTCAGCTGACCCATCCGCTCGACCCAGCCCTTCCTGAACGGTTGCCCGACCGTTTGCCATTTCGGCAGGACCAGCAGCGTCGCCTGCGAGGACCAGCGCAGCTCATCCAGCGCATCGGTTTCCTGGCCGACGCCGGGGGTCAGGACCAGCAGGTTCTCATCGTTGACGGCCCCCAGTGCCCCACGGCTCAGCAGCACGGGACGTCCCGTCTCGCGCATCAGCTTGACCACCCCGGCATAGCCTACGGCCGATTTCGACAACGCATGCTCGCGCCCGTCGTTGCCGCTGCTCAGTTCGGGCGAGAAGGCGTCCAGTGCCGCCATGGCCGACAGGGCGAAGACCGCCGCCAGGATCAGGGCGATGATGACGACGGGCCGGAACGGGCTGTGGCTGGCGCCCGCCTCGTTCACGGCACCGGCCTGGGCTGGATTGGCGACAGCGTCGGTCATCGGGCCCAGGTCTCCGGAAAGGCGAAGGCCTCATAGGCGGCGCGGCAATCGTCCCAGGTCGCGCGATCGACCGAACCGCCGCCGAACAGGCTGGTCTCAACCGCTCGAGCGATGCGCAAGAAAGTCGGACGCGCGGCGTCCGGCAACCGCTCCAGCCGGGCGATGTCGCGCGACGTCAGGGCCGGGCGCACCGCATTGGGCAGGCGCCCCTCGATGTCGTTGATGCTGCGCAACAGCAGCAGATGGACCGCCTCTGCATACTGACCCTTGGCCGCCAGGGCGTCGGCGTCGGACAGCAGAGCCAGGGCGACCGCCGCCTCGGGTCGCCAGGGCTCCGGCGCGGGCTTGGCAGTCTTGCCACGCTTCTCGGGTGCGCGGATACGCATCAGCTCGCGGATGATGAGCCAGCCGATCCCGGCCACGACCAAGCCGATCAGGATCCAGAAAATGATCTGGAACAGCGGTCCCAGAGCATCCAGAAACTCGAACAGGCCGCGCAGCCAGCTGGGGGGCGGTTCAGGCGGGGGCGGTATCTCGCGCGGCTCCATGCTGAACTGCAGCGAGCGGTCGCCGGCCACGGCCTGATTCGCGGCGTCGAACCCCTGGCCGGTGGTGGCGGGGCCCGGGTCAGCTTTGACAGCTGGCTGTATGCCCGCAACACGCCCCATGCCCGTTCACGTTGCCAAGCGAAAACGAGCCTGTCGAGAGGCTGTGTGCAATCAACTGCTTAATGACAGGCCGGTGACATGTCAGAGCTGGTGGTCGAACGGCCCCTCATGACCGGGCTCGATCCGCTCGCCGTTGAACAATCGTGCGACGCGCGCGCCCAACAGGTCGCCGGGGCCTTGCAGGAAACGCGGGCTGCCGAACCGCTCAATATTGTCCAGTTGCCGGGACAGGGCATGTCGATCCTGGCGGACGACGGGATCGAGGAACAGGCGGATGGCCCGCTCCTTCAGCCAGCCGGGGCCGCGCCCCTTGGGCGTCGTGAAACAGGCGAAGGGCATCAGGCTGGTCTCGGTCACCGGGGTGAAGAAGACGGTGACGCACAGGGTTAGTCCCTTTGGCCCCTCCCAGCGTGCCTGGACCGTGGTCGGGCCATTGAGCCGGGTGCGGCTGCGATCGCGCGGCGGCTCCAGCAGGCGGGACATCCAGCCCAGATCCGGCTGGGGTTGCTCGATCACGGATTCGATCCAGTCCTCGCCCGAGGCGACGCTGAGCCGCACCGGAACCCGCCGGGTACTGCGCCGGATTATGCCGTCGTGGATGAAGTTGGTGTGGAAGGGGTCCAGCACATTCTCTAGCGCATCCAGCGCCCGCCCGCGCCACACCCCCTGCGACCACCAGAAGTGATCGTGCCCGGGCGCGCTCCAGTCGGTCAGGTCGGGCAGGGGCGCGCTGGCGGCGCCATCTAGCCGGACCAGCACCGCGCCGTGTCGCTCCATGACCACCACCGGCGTGGCCGCCAAGCGCTGCGACTGGCCATCGGCCAGAGCGCATCCTGGCACCTCGACGCAGGCTCCGTCGCCCGTGAACCTCCAGCCATGGTAGGGGCATTGCAACGTGCCCTCGACCAGCCGCCCCTCCGACAACGGATAGTTGCGATGCGGGCAGCGGTCGATCAGGACGCTGACCCCGGCTTCGGTACGAAACAGCACCAGCGGCACCCCGGCCACGGTCCGGGACAGAGGCTTGGCTCCCACCTCGCGCGAGAGGGCCGCCATCTGCCAGCTGGATTTCAGGCTTGCGGGAAGCGGGGTCATGGTCCCTCCCATAGCGCAGGCGTCAGCGGCTGTCCGTTCCACTCGATATCGGCGGTCATGGCCGAGGCCAGATCCTGGCCTGATGTGAGAGCCCTCAGGCCGAACCCGGCGGCATCCATCAGGGCACCGAGCGGGGGCAGCGGATCGCGCGGTGCCGAGAGGATATCGTGTGAAAGGCGATGCTCGTCGCGCCATGCCATCAGCTGCTGCGTCCGCAGGGCGTCGGCCAGCCCGAAGGTGTCGAGCATGATGCTGTTGCGCCAGTTGCCGGGGCCAGGCCGAGCGATATCTCGGCCAAGCAGCGCCCGACCGAACGCGGCGCTGCGCCCGAACAGATGCACCCCGCTGGTCGCCCGCGGATTGCACTCGATCAGCAATGGCTGACCCCTCACATCGATGATGGCGTCGCAGGCGAACTGGCCCCTGCGGACAACCCTAGCGAGGGCGTCGGCCATGGTGCGCAGGCGGTCGAATACTGACTCCGCCAGCGGCGTGAAGACGTAGGCCGCACCTCCGCGCGTGCGCCAGCCGGAGCGATAGGCCGAGAAGGCTGTCAGGACGCCGTCATGAGCGATGGCATAGAAGCTGACCTCCTCGCCCTTCACCCGGGACTGCACAAGCCAGGGGGTTTCCGGCGAGGGTCGCAGGCTCTCCAGCGCCGCCGCGTCGGGCTTTATCAGGGCTTGGCTACCGAACCGGGACCAGGCGGGTTTGACGACCACATCTGCATCCAAGGCTTCGTGCATCAGGCCGGCGCTGTCGGTGACGACGGTCGTCGTCGGCACGGGCAGCCCCAGTTCATCGCACAGCACAGCGAAACGGCCCTTGTGATGCAGGGTGGCCAGGGTCTCGAAGGGCGGGGCGATCAGTTTGTCGAACCATCCCTCGGCCTCGGCGAGGGCCGCGAGGTGGAAGACTTCCTCGCAGGTCGGGACGACGGCGATCGGATCGATCCGGTCGATGAGCCTGCGGATGTCCCGGGCGAATTCGGCCGGTCGGTATACGGGCGAGCTATGACGATAGACCGCTATCGGCGCATTCGACCTCCGCGCGATCCGGGCCGGAACGCAGTCGGCCATGTGCACCTCGAACCCTGCCGCCTTCAGGCTGCGAGCGATGTCGAGGGCGGCGGGGGCGCGGGCCCCGGTGACCAGAACCCGGTCAGCCATCGGACCACCGAATGCGGCGGCGCTTGATGCCATGAACAGGGACTTGGGGCAGGGAGGTCACGGGCAGGTCGATGTTGTGCGCGGCCAGTAGCTGAGTGACGGCCTCGGCAGCCGCATCTGCAAGCAAACCCTCGGCCTCGACCACGACACCTTCACGACTTGCTGTGGCCCGCCAGTCGATGTCCGGCCCGACTGCTTTGCTGATTGTCGTTTCCACGACACGGGGCGGAATGACCCCGCCGGGCCAGCGCCACAAATCCTCCAGCCGTCCCTCGACCGGATGGGTGGCCGTCAGCGGCGACCCGCAAACGCAGCGACCCTCCAGCGGTTGGAGCAGGTCGCCCAGCCGCACCCGGATCATCGGCTGGCTGGTCCGGCGCAGGTCTGTGACGACAGGCACGAACCGGTCCGTACCCGGCACCGGCTCGCGCTCAATGTTCAGCACATCCTCGTTCAGGTGAAGTGTGCCATGGCGGCAGGGCGCGGCGATGAAGCCCTCGGTGGCCTGATAGAGCGGATCCGGTCTTGCCCCGAGCACCGACCCGATCCAGCCGCGCTCGGCCTTGCCCATGGGCTCCGCTCCATAGAACAGGCGTCGCAGCGACCAGGCCTGATCATGGGACTGCGTCCGCCGGGCCAGCTCGGCCAGCACATGGGGCGGGCCGATCAGGATGTCGGGTCGAAAGGCTTGCAGCCGCTGGAACCGGGCGGCCGGATCTTCGCCCAGACTCACGAACAGAAAGCGGATACGTCCGGTCCGTCCCACATCCTGATACAGCCGGTTGTCGGCGCGCAGGCACAGGGCGATGCGCAGTGGGCTGAACAGATCTCCCACAGTGAGCAGCCGGGCCAACAGGTGACCCAGATAGGCGGCGCGTTCCGCCCGACTGTTCAGGAACAGGCCCGGTGTCCCCGATGAGCCGGTGGAAAAGCCGGCCGCCACACCCGGTGCGACCAGGCCTTCGCTGCCTGCCTCGGCGTCACGGGCCGCCGCTTCGGCCCGATCCCGCGTCAGACCGAGCGTGTTCCAGTCTACGAACCCGGCCCGCAGTTCCCGCGGCTGCATGATCGGAAATCGGTCCAGCGGCTGACCCGCCAGATGGGCAATGGCCGGCGTTGCGGCGACGACGGGCTGCATACGCCGCCACAGCCGCGCCTGGCGGGCCTCCACGTCGCGGCGTTGGCGCAGGGTCAGCGCCGACCAACGTGCGTCCAGCCAGGCGGCGGCGATGGCCTTGCGGTCAGGCCGGTCCATGGCCGCCGCTCTCGTGCGCGACCTCGCCGCAATGTGAGGGGGTGACGGCGATGTCGGGATTGCGGTGCCATAGTCGGTGCAGGTCGTGCAGGGTCCGGCGACAGGCATGGGTGTCGCCCAATAGGCTGGTGGTCAGCCTGGGCGGCGGGGCGTCATCCCGCACGGCGCCGCTGGACCAGGCCGCATCGCCGATCAGGAACCGCGTCCGGCCGTCGTCCTGCCGAACCAGCAGGCCCCAATGACCGGGACAGTGACCGGGCAGGGGCACGGCCATCAGCGCACCGTCGCCCAGCAGGTCCGCCCCCGTCTCGAACGGGGCCAGATCGGCGGACAGGGCGACTCGCGGCCGATCCTCGAACCAGACGGCGCGGTCCACCAGATCGGCTGGGGCCAAGGCGCTGAGCACACCCTTGCGGACGCGGGACAGCCGGTTGCCCTGAACCAACTGCGCCGCCCCGGCACGGGCGCAGTGGATGGTGGCGTTGGGAAAGCGATGCAGGCCCGCGACGTGGTCGCCGTGGAAGTGGGAAATAACGATGGCGGTGACGTCATCAGGCCTCACGCCAAACCGGGGCAGTTGCTCGGCAACCGCTTCCTCCGGACGGAAATCGACCGGGGTCGTCCAGCGATAAAGCCGCTCTGGAAACGCTTCCGTGGCTGCAAAGAAGGCGGGGTCATAGCCGGTATCGAACAGGATCGGCCCGGCGTCAGGATGCAGGATCAGGGCGACCAGGGCCGGAAACTCTATGCTGCGCCACGAGGCCCCTTCGCGGGTCATGGCCTCCGGATGACGGCATGATCCGGCCCTCAGGATGTGGACGCGGCAGGCCTTCACCGGGACGCCATGTCCGGCGCGATCTTCAGGGCCGTTTCCACCGCATCATACTCCGGCTCATAGCCCAACAAGTTGCGCGCCTTGGTCAGGTCGAACGCCTGGGACCAGGCCAGGGTCGACAGGGTATAGGGCGTCAGGATCGGCTCTGGGCGACCGGGCAGGATGCGGCAGACGGCGTCGGAGACGACAGACAGGGCCTGTCCCAGCCAGAGCGGCAGGGGCACGATCTTCACCGGCACGCCCAGCCTGTCGCCCAGCCGCTTCACCAGCGTCGCGATCGGCAACGGTCGTCCGCCGGAGATGTTGATAGCCTCGCCACCCGCCCTCTCCCTGTGCCGGTCCGCCAGCATCAGGGCCCGGGCTCCGTCGCGCACGTCGGTCAGCTCGACCAGGGCCTCGCCCCTCCGGAACAGCGGGAATCGCCCCTTGCGCACCAGCCGCAGGATGCGTGGCAACAGCACCGTGTCGTCCGGCCCGATCAGGGCACGCGGGCGTATGGCGACGGTGCGGAAACCGGGGCAGTCGGCGGCCAGAACAGTCTTCTCGGCCTCTCCCTTGGTGCGGGCATAGGCATTCAGCGGTCGATCGGGCCAGGGCGTGGCCTCTGTCAAGCCGGTCTGGTCGCGCCAGCGGGCATAGACGGAAGGCGAGGAGACGAAGACGAAACTGCCGACGCCCGAGGCCTGCGCCGCTGCCAATAGCCGCCGTGTCGCCTCGACATTGGCGCGGTCGAACGCTTCATCCGGCCCCCACGGGCTGGACAATCCCGCGACGTGAAGGACGACGTCGCGGTCGGCGCACAGGCGGGCCAGATCGGTGTCGAGCAGATCGGCCGCCACCGTCTCGGAACCCATGGCCGCCAGCCGTTCGAGGGCGGCGGGTTGCCGTCCCGTAGCCCGGACCGCATAGCCCGCATCCAGCAAGATCCGCACCAGGGCGATACCCAGGCCGCCCGTCGCGCCGGTAACGAGCGCTCGCCTCATGTGCGCAAGACCATGGCCGCCGCACTGATCCCGGCCGCCGTGCCCAGCATCAGGACGGTACCGCCAGGCTCGATCAGGCCACGCACCTTGGCCTCGACCAGGGCCGTCGGCAGGGAGGCCGCGATCTGGTTGCCGTGGGTGGCGAAGATGTCGATGACCCGCGCGGGATCGCCGCCCATCAACCGCCGCACATGCTCGATACCCGGCGCGCTGGCCTGGTGGCAGATGACCAGACCGACCGTCTCTCGCGTCAGTCCCGCCTCGCACAACACACGGTCGATCAGGCGGGGCAGGGACCGCGCGGCGGCCTTGAAGATGCCGAAGGCGTCCATGTGAAACTTCGCCCCCTCGGTCAGCGCCTCCAGCCCGTGGTCGATGCGGATGCGGGTGCCGCCGGACTTCAGCGTGGCCAGGTCCTTGCCCTCGCCATAGGTCTCGAACCCCCGCGACAGCAGCCCCGGGCCTGTCGGATCGTCCGTCGCCTCGACGCAGATCGCCGCCGCGCCGTCTCCGAAGATGGCAGCGGACGCAGGGGTGTCCCAGTCCAGCCCTGCCGAGGCGATGTCGCTGGCCACGATGACGGCGCGGCGGAACCGGCCGGTCTCGAAGCCCATGGCCGCGATGTCCAGCGCCGTCACGAACGACAGGCAGGTCTGGTTGACGTCGAAGGCCCAGATGCCGGACTTGCCCAGACCCAGCGCCTGCTGGATCAGGATGGAGGTGCCGGGGATGGGCTGCTCCATGACCGCGCAGGCCCCGATCAGCACGTCGAACTCACCCTCGCCCCAACCCGCGTCGGCCAGAGCGCGCCGGGCGGCCTCTGTGCCCATCATGGAGGTGGTTTCGTCCGACGCGGCCACGCCTCGGGTCGCGATCCCGAACTGCTCCTGTGTCCAGCCGCCGGGTTGCCCAAACACGACATCCAGCGCCTCGGACGGGCGTCGCTCGCGCGGGGCATAGACCCCGTACCCCACGATGTTCATCGGCGTCATGGCCAAAGGCTTACGCCGAGGCTTGGGCGGCGTCTATCTGCACAGGCCTGTTCAGAGCTGACGCCAAGGTTGCAGCGGTCGCACGGTCGCGCACGCCGGCTTACCGTCCTTGCCGCGCCCCGGCAGCACCGCCTCCAGCACCTTTCCCTGCCGCGCGAGGGCCAGCAGGTCGGTCGGAATGTCATGTACATCGATCTTGGCCCTGCGGCTGACAACCAGTCCCTCGCCACCGGCCTGACCGCCCACAGCGATGTAGACGAAGCGACGCGTCGGCCCCTCCGTCCGCACGAACGGCCCCAGCATCCGCGCGTCATCCGACAGCCGGACCGGCACGTCGAATGACAGCGGACCGTCGCCTGCAATCACCGGGTTCACGGGCGCATTCTTCTTGTCCTGCAGACTGTAGTGCAGACCCGCGACCGGATCGACGATGGTCAGACGCAGAGTGATCGGCGTGTCGGCCATGGGCTCATTCCTGATGTTCGACGTGGTGCGCGCCGCGAACCATGCGCACAAACGGCAGAGGACGTTTGGGCTGCGCCAGCCGCTCTGCCACCTCGCCCAGAACGAAGCGCGTGATGGCGGGCAGGTCCAGGGCTCGCGCTTTTGACAACGGCATCCAGGCAATCTCGTCCAGTTCGCCAGAGCCGGCTGTTGGCTCTGGATGCAGCAAGGCCTCGGCATCCGCCATGAAGAAGCGGGCATCGAACCGCCGCGTCCGCCCTGGCGGCGTGATCGCGCGCGCGACATAGGACAGGGCCGACAGATCGGGCAGGGCCCCGGCCGCGCGAAACTCTCGCCATGGCCCGGCCACTGAGGCGACCGGCGCAGGCTCGGCCAGCATCAGGCCGGTTTCCTCGAACGTCTCGCGCACCGCCGTCAGGGCCAAGGCGCGGGCGCGGCGCGCGTTGCCTTCGCGCGCTAGCCGGGCGGCGTCCTGAGGCGGCAGATCGGTGGCCGACGCTGCGGTGTAATCCGCCCGCTCGATCCGACCGCCGGGAAACACCCATTTCGAGGCCATGAAGACATGCCCCGGCGCGCGACGCCCCATCAGCACCTCGGTCGATCCGGCTGCGCCTCGCGTCAGGATCAACGTTGCCGCATCTTTTGGCCGCTGACGTCCGCCTGTGCGCGGCGCGTCCTTCATGTCCTGAGCGGCGTCGAAGGGTTGGCTCATCGCATTCCTCCCCCATCGGGGGAGGGGGACCACGAAGTGGTGGAGGGGGTGAGCCACAAAGGCCGGTGGATGGGGTTTGGCCCC
>NZ_JAEMRO010000080.1 GCF_016463295.1 Brevundimonas sp. | reverse complement strand
CGGGCACGGCGTGGCGCATCCGGGCGATGAACTCGGTCACCTTGAAGCCGGGCAGTTGGCCGCCCTCGCCGGGCTTGGCGCCCTGGGCGACCTTGATCTCGATCTCGCGGCACTGGTTCAGATATTCGGCCGTGACGCCGAACCGGCCCGAGGCGATCTGTTTGACCGCAGAGTTGGGATTGTCGCCATTCGGGCGCGGCCGATACCGCTCCGGATCCTCGCCGCCCTCGCCCGAAACGGAGCGGGCACCGATGCGGTTCATGGCGATGTTCAGCGTCTCGTGCGCTTCGGGGCTGAGGGCCCCCAGCGACATGCCGGGGGTGACGAACCGCTTGCGGATCTCGTTGACGCTCTCAATCTCGTCCAGCGGGATTGGCACGGCCTCGCGGAAATCCAGCAGGTCGCGCAGGGCCGTAGACGGGATCTCCCGCTGACGGCGGGAATAGGCCTTGTAGCGCTTGTAGTCGTTGCGGGTCGTGGCGTCCTGAAGGCGGTGGATCGTCTCGGCGTCCCAGGCGTGGGTCTCTTCGCCCGCGCGAATGCGGTGCGAGCCGCCGATGCGCAGGGCCGGGCGCGCGACGGAAAAGCCCTTGCCCGCGAGGTTGACGGCCCGGGTCTCGATCCCGGCGAGGCCCACGCCGGAGATGCGCGAGGTCATGCCGGGGAAGAACTCCGCGACCAGAGCCCGCGACAGGCCCAGGGCCTCGAACTCCAGCGCGCCGCGATAGGCGGAGATGACGGAGATGCCCTTCTTGGCCAGGATCTTCATCAGCCCGGCCTCGACCGCGCCCTTGTGGTTCAGGCAGGCATCGCGCAGGGACAGGCCAGGATAGCGGCCGCTCTCCAGCCGCTCCAGAAAGCTCTCCTGAGCCAGCCAGGCGTTCACGGCGGTGGCCCCGCAACCGACCAGGACCGCAAAGGCATGGGCGTCGATCGCCTCGGCCGAGCGCACCACGATGGAGGCGAAGCTGCGCAGGCCCTCGTCCACCAGTCGACCATGCACGGCCGAGGTCGCCAGGATCATGGGGATCAGCGGACGATCCTCGCCCGCCCGTTCGTCGGTCAGGACGATCAGTCCCGCCCCGCCCCGCGCGGCGGCCACGGCTTCGTCGCGGATGCGATCCAGCGCGGCCTTCAGCGCCTCGCCACGGATCGCGCCGACATCGGGTGCCAGGAAGGTGCAGTCGATGACGGTGGTCGCGCCCGCGCCCACGACGCCCAGCATCCGCTCGTACATGCCCGTGGTCAGGACGGGACTGTCCAGAACGAAGACCCGCGTCTGGGTCTCGTCCTGGGCCAGGATGTTGCCCAGATTCTTGAACCGCGTCCGCAGAGACATGGCCCCGGCTTCACGCAGACTGTCGATCGGCGGATTGGTGACCTGGGCAAAGGCCTGGCGGAAATAATGGGCGAAGGGCCGGTCCTGGCGCGACAGCACTGCGGGCGGCGCGTCGTCGCCCATCGACGCCACCGCCTCCTTGCCCTCGGCGGCCATGGGGTCCAGCAGGGCGTCGATGTCTTCCTGGGTCCAGCCGACGGCGGCCTGGAACCGGGTCAGCGCCTCGCCAGACAGACGCCGTGGCTCCTCGCCCGGCCCGACCAGCGGCTCCAGCTCGACCATGTTGGACAGCCAGTCGCGGTAGGGGTGTTCGGCCGCCAGACGGTCGATGGTCTGGGTCTCGTCGTAGAGAACGCCCGCCTCCAGATCGACGGAGATCATCCGGCCGCCGCCGATGTGCAGGCGACGCGCGATCCTATCTTCGGCCACGCCGGTCATGCCCGCCTCCGACCCGCAGATCAGCAGGCCGTCGATGGTCTCGGCCACGCGCAGCGGGCGCAGGCCGTTGCGATCCTTGCCCGCCACGACCCAACGGCCGTCGGTGGCGCAGATGGCGGCGGGGCCATCCCACGGCTCCATCACGGCATTGCAGTAGGCATAGAGGGCGCGGTGGTCGTCGGAGATGACGCCGTCTATGGGAGCTTCGGGGATCAGCAAGGCCTTGACCATGGGCGCGGGCCGCCCGGCGCGAACCAGCACCTCGAAGACATTGTCCAGGGCGGCGGAGTCCGAGCCACCCGCCTGGATCACCGGCTTGACGGTCGCATCGTCGGCCCCGAAGGCCTCGGCCGTCATGCGGATTTCGTGGCTGCGCATCCAGTTGGCATTGCCGCGCAGGGTGTTGATCTCGCCATTGTGGGCCAGCATCCGGAACGGCTGGGCCAGCCGCCATTCGGGAAAGGTGTTGGTCGAATAGCGCTGATGGAACAGGGCGACATTGGCCTCGACCCGCGCATCGTTCAGGTCGGGATAGAAGTCGCCCAGGGCCTCGGCCAGCATCATCCCCTTGTAGATCACCGACCGGGCGGACAGGGAGCAGATGTAGAAATGCTGCAGATTGGCGGCGGTCGCCCGTGCCTCGATGCGGCGGCGCAGCAGATACAGCGCCCGCTCCAGTGCCTCGCCCTCCAGCCCGTCCGGGGCGGACAGCATGATCTGCTCGATCTCGGGGCGGGTGGCGGCGGCGCGCTGGCCCAGCACCTCGACGCGGGTCGGCACCTGACGCCAGCCATAGAGCCAGAACCCTGCGGCCAGAACCTCGCGCTCGACGATGGTGCGGGCAACCTCCTGAGCGCCCTGATCCAGACGCGGCAGGAAGACCATGCCGACGGCCAGCGGGCCGGGACGCGGCTCATGGCCCGCATCGCGCACCTGGGCGTCGAAGAATGCGCGGGGCAGGCCGATCAAGATCCCTGCGCCATCGCCGGACTTGCCGTCGGCGTCGACGGCCCCCCGGTGCCAGATGGCCTTCAGCGACTTCAGGGCCAGGTCCACGACCTCGCGGCGCGGGGCCCCGTCGATGGCCGCGACCAGGCCGACGCCGCAGGCGTCGCGCTCGGACGCGGGGTCATAGGCATGGGCGTCGATCAGGCGCTGTCGCTCGGCCTGATACTGAACCGGGTCGAAAGTCATGCCGCCACCCTCTGGCGGCTGGTCAGCCAGGCGTCGATCTCGGCGGCCGCGTCCTGACCGTCACGCACGGCCCAGACGACCAGCGAGGCCCCGCGCACGATGTCGCCGGCGGCGAAGACGCCCTCCAGCGTGGTCGCCTTGGTGTGGCCGGCCGTGCGGATGGTGTTCCAGTCGGTCAAGGCCAGATCGGGCTCTGCGAACAGGCGGGGGATGTCTTCGGGCTCGAATCCCAGAGCCTCGATGACCAGGTCGGCGGCGACATC
This sequence comes from Brevundimonas sp., assembly GCF_016463295.1. Taxonomy (GTDB): domain Bacteria; phylum Pseudomonadota; class Alphaproteobacteria; order Caulobacterales; family Caulobacteraceae; genus Brevundimonas. Next base: position 6,300 of record NZ_JAEMRO010000080.1, on the reverse strand, counting down.
GAACTCTCCGCCCGGCACCGGCTCGACCGACCAGCGGCCGTCGGCAGCCTGGGCGGCCAGGGCCATGCGTTGAACCCGCACGCCGGTCACGCCGGACGCCCCGCCCAACACGGCGCGCGGCGAAGCCAGCCATTCGAAGACGACGCCTTCTTCCTCGGCATTGGCGACCTCGCGGGCGCTGCCGGGCATATTGTCCCGGTCGCGGCGGTAAAGGCAGGTGACCGAGGTCGCGCTCTGACGCACAGCGGTGCGGACACAGTCCATGGCGGTGTCGCCGCCACCGATCACGACGACCCGGCGACCCGCGGCGTTCAGCGTGCCGTCCTGAAACGCCGCGACCTGATCGCCCAGGCCCGTGCGGTTGGAGGTGATCAGATAGTCCAGCGCCGCGACCACGCCGTCAGAGCCGCAGCCCGGTGCCGTCAGCCGCCGCGCCTGATAGACCCCCGTCGCGATCAGCACCGCATCATGCGCAGCCCGCACCTCGGCAAAAGGTATCGCCGCTGCGCCCTCGCCGCCGACATCGATGCCCAGCCGGATTTCGACACCGCCGTCAACCAGCCGATCCAGACGGCGCTGGACGACATCCTTTTCCAGCTTGAAGCCCGGGATGCCGTACATCAGCAGGCCGCCCGCGCGGTCGTGGCGGTCGTAGAGCGTGACCGCATAGCCCCCAGACCGCAGCCGATCCGCCGCCGCCATGCCCGCAGGCCCCGCGCCCACGATCCCGACCGACAGGCCGTTTTCCGCGATCGGGCGGATGGGGGTGACCCAGCCATTCTGGAACGCCATGTCGCCCAGCCAGCGTTCGACCGAGCCGATCGTGACCGTCTCCCAGCCCGACTGTTCCAGGGTGCAGGCCCCCTCGCACAGCCGGTCCTGCGGACAGATGCGGCCACAGATTTCCGGCATGGTCGAGGTCGCCTCGGACTGACGCCAGGCCTCTTCGGCGCGCCCCTCGGCGGCCAGCTTCAGCCAGTCGGGGATGTTGTTCTCCAGCGGACAGCCGGACTGGCAGAAGGGCACGCCGCACTGGGCGCAGCGGCTGGACTGTTCGCCGCCTGCAGGCACGGTGAAGTCCGCATAGATCTCATCGAAGTGCCGCACGCGATCGGAGGCGGCCGCCTTGGCCGGGCCGATACGGGGGGTGATGACAAATCTCTGGTTCACGGACACCAACGCACGTCTTCCTTTTCGCTATTGCACACAGGTCTATGGGGTGGGCGCGGTAGTGGCAAGTTGTGCCTTTCGCTGCCAACCAAACGAGGCAATGAGGCACGAAAAAACCGGCACAGTTCTGCTTCATGCAAGACCGTGCCGGTTATCATGTTGCGAGGCCGAACCGGCCTCCGCTCAGAAGCTGTATTTCAGCGACCCTACGATGCGGTCCTCAGACAGCGGGCCGTCCACGTCCGTGTCGAAGTAGCGGACATCCAGACCCAGGCCCTCGACCAGGGTATAGGTCACCCCGGCATTCCAGGTCGTGTAGTCGTCATTGACGTCCAGCGCCTGATAGCCGACCGCGCCCGACGCCGCCCATTTGTCGGCAAAGGCCCAGGCCAGGTTGCCCTCCACATAGGTGGCTTCCTCATCGAGGCCGAAGAAGTCGGGCGAGTAGTAGACGACCGCCCCCGCCGTCACCGGCCCGATCGCCCGCGATGCGGCCGCCTTGAACTCCACATAGTCGTAGTCGGCCCCGTCTGGCGCATTGACGTAGAAGTAGCCGACAACGCCGAAGTCCAAAGCATAGCCCGCCGCCTCGGTACGGAAGCCGCCGTAGATATCGATCTCCGCATCGGTGTCGTCGCCGAAATCGACGTTGGAGGCCCAGGCCCCGGCGTAGAAAGAGCCGGCGGTCAGGTCGACGCCGCCCTGGAGAGCAGGATCCTCATTGGTCTGGCTGAAGCCGCGGAAGACATAGTCGCTGAAGACGCCGACGTTGAAGGCGACGTCCGCATCCTGGGCCGAGGCGGCCGAGGCGGTGAACATGGCGGCCATGGCGGCCGCACAGGCGAAGGCACGTTTCATCTTCTTATCCCCTTGTTTTCGATGATGTCAGTCGAACGCCTACTGGAAGCCGGGCGCGAGGGGAGAGCCCCGCGCCCGGCCAATCGTCTCGCTTCAGTGTGCCTCCAGCGCCTCGCCATGCAGGTGGGCGTCCAGCCCCTCCTCTTCCTGCGCTTCGGTGACGCGCAGGCCGGTGGTGAACTTGCAGATCAGCAGGATGACGAAGGTGCCCGCCGCGCTGTAGGCGATGGTCCACAACAGGCCGACCAGCTGGGTCCAGACATTGGCCCCTTCCGACAGGCTGTTGATCGTGGTGGTGGCGAACACACCGGTCAGCAGCGCCCCGACGAGACCGCCCGCACCATGCAGGCCAAAGGCATCGAGGCTGTCGTCATACTTCAGCAGCTTCTTGATCCAGATCGAGGCGGCGTAGCAGGCCGGACCGGCGATCAGGCCGATGATCACCGCCCCCTTGGGATCGACGAAACCGGCGGCGGGCGTGATGGCGACCAGACCGGCCACGACGCCCGACAGCATGCCGATCAGTGAGACCTTCTTCTTCTCGATGACCTCGATCAGCTTCCACGACAGGGCGGCAGCCGCAGCGGCCAGGATGGTGTTGAGCAGGGCCACAGCCATCAGGCCATTGGCGGCCCCGGCCGAGCCGGCATTGAACCCGATCCAGCCGACCAGCAGCAGCGACGCGCCGATCATGGTCAGCACCGGATTGTGCGGGTTGATCGGGTCGATGCCATAGCCCTTGCGGCGACCCAGGAAGAGGGCGCAGACCAGACCCGCGACGCCCGAGTTCACATGCACGACCGCACCCCCTGCGAAGTCCAGCACGCCCGCCGAGCCCAGGAAGCCCCCGCCCCAAACCCAGTGAGCGATCGGGGCATAGACGAACAGCGACCACAGGGCGGTGAACAGCAGCAGGGCGCTATATTTGAAACGCTCCGCGAACGCCCCGGTGATCAGCGCCGGGGTGATGATGGCGAAGGTCAGCTGGAACGAGATGAACAGGAACTCCGGAATGCCCGGCAGCAGGCTGTGCGCCGTCTCCAGTGTCACGCCGTTCAGGAACAGTGATTCAAGGCCGCCGACGACGGTGTTAAGGCTCTCCGTCGGCGCGGTGCCGAAGGCGATGGAATAGCCCGCGATGAACCAAGCCAGGGTCACCACGGCGAAGACGCCGACCGACTGGGTGATGGTGGCGATCACGTTCTTACGCCGCACCATGCCGCCGTAGAACAGGGCCAGACCGGGAAGGGTCATCAGCAGAACCAGGGCGGTCGATACGCCGAGCCAGCCCGTACCTGCCGCGTCCAGATCCAGAGCCGCCTGGTGCCCCAAAAGAACAGGAGCCGCCGCAGCAGGCGCTGCGGCGGCCCCACTGGCCAGTACGGTCGTCAGAAGGCCGAGCGCCCAGAGCGCCCCCTTGCCTGCGGTATCCCCTTGAAGTCGTGTCATCGTTCCTAACCCCCTTGGCTGCGACGGCATGCGATCTCGCATTTGCGAAATGTTTACCGCATCTGCGAAATACGCAAGTGGGCGGACGAAGGTTTGTGAAACTTTCTTGCGTTTCGCGGCTTGCCATTATGCCACGGCGCAATGTTCGTCTCTGATTTAAGACGATCCTGACACGTTCGACCCCAAAGGCCCTTTCGCAGCGCAACAGGATTCTGCCTAAAAATTCCGCCTTGACGGCCTCGCCCGTCACATGCAGCCTAAAGCCACTCATCAAGACCGGCGGAGGGATAGGCCCTTTGATGCCGGGGCAACCTTCCGCGGTCCACCCGACCCTGGAGATGGTGCCAACTCCTGCGAGGCCCCTCCAAAGGCCGCGAGAGATGAGTGAAGGAAATGGCTCTCCGTTGGGGAACCGTCGTCTTCACGGGTCTGTCACCACAGGATTTGGCCGCCCCGCCCGCGCTCGATGATCGAGAACGGAGCGGACCTGTGTCGTCCCACGCCTGGCCCATCGAGGAAGCCCCCGGACGGGACGTCTCCGCGCCCATTCCGGCCGACTTCCGCCTGGCTTCGGGCGAGACACTGGCGGCGAGCGAAGTCGTCGGGCGGCTGCATGGTCCGGTCGAAGGCCCACTGGTGGTGGTCATGGGCGGGATTTCCAGCGGGCGTGTTGTCGGCCAGTGGTGGTCCTGGGCCGTGCGTCCCGGCGGTCCCATCGACCTGAACCGCGTCCGCGTCCTGGCCATCGACCTGCTGCCGGGGCGGACCGATCCGGGCGTCACCATCACGACCCACGATCAGGCGCGGCTGCTGAGCCTGCTGCTGGACGCCATCGGCGAGACCCACTTGGAGGCCTTTGTAGGCGCGTCGTACGGCGGCTGCGTGGGTCTGGCCCTGGCCGAAGCGCGCCCCGACCGCATCGGTCATCTGATGGTCATCTCGGCCACCCATCGCGCCCACCCTGCCGCCACGGCCTGGCGCGGGGTGCAACGCCGCCTGCTGGCCTTTGCCCGTGATTGCGGACGCGATGCCGAGGGTATCGCCCTGGCCCGCGAACTGGCCATGACCACCTATCGTACGGCCGAAGAGTTCGACCTGCGCTTCGCCGCCACCCCACCCGAACAGGCTGGTGGCCCCTATCCCGTCTGCGACTACCTGACCTCGCGCGGCGACGGCTATGAAGCGGTGACCAGCGCCGCGCGGTGGATCAGCCTGTCGGACTCACTGGATCGGCATGCCGTCGCACCCGAGGCGATCCGCTGCCCCCTGACCGTGGTCGGCTTCACTTCCGACCGGCTGGTGCCGATCCAGGACAGCCGCGATCTGGCCGCCCGCGCACCGCGCCTGACCCGCCTGGTCGAGGCCGCTTCGATCTTCGGCCACGACGCTTTTCTCAAGGAGCGTGAGGTCGTGGGCCGTGCCCTGCACGACGCCCTCGCCCCGCTTTACGCCGCTACCCCCAACACCTTCACGCCTGCCAGAGAGTTCGCCGCATGACCGCCCCCATCGACGCCCACCCCTGTACGACCGCCGCCCGTCACGGCGTGAACAGCGACCCGGCGCACGGTGCGGTGATGCCGCCCCTCTATCTCTCGTCCAACTACAGTTTCGACGGGCTGGAGGGTAAGCGGAAGTACGACTACACGCGCTCGGGCAACCCCACGCGCGACGTCCTAGGCGAGACGCTGGCCAAGCTCGAAGACGGCTGCGGCGCAGTGGTGACGGCGACCGGCATGGCGGCGGTCGATCTGGCGCTGTTCTCCCTGGAGCCCGGCGACCTGCTGATCGCGCCGCACGATCTGTATGGGGGCACACATCGTCTGCTGTGCGCCCGCGCCAAGCGCGGCCATTTCGACGTGCAGTTCGTCAATCAGAACGACCGCGCGGCTCTGGACGCCGCCTTCGCCCTGAACCCCAGGCTGATCCTGATCGAAACGCCGTCCAATCCGCTGATGCGGATCGTGGACGTGGCCGACATCTGCACCCGGGCCCGCGCCGTGGGCTGCAAATCGGCGGTAGACAACACCTTCCTGTCACCCGCCCTGCAACAGCCGCTGGCGCTCGGCGCGGATTTGGTGATCCATTCGACGACCAAATACATCAACGGCCACTCCGACGTGGTCGGCGGCTGCGTCGTCGCCAAGTCGCCAGAAGACCTGCAACAATTGACCTGGTGGGCCAACTGTCTCGGCGTCACAGGTTCACCGTTCGACGCCTATCTGACCCTGCGTGGCGTCCGTACCCTGTTTGCGCGCATCGAGCGGCAGCAGGCGACGGCAGGTCTCGTTGCGGAGTGGCTGGAGGCGCATCCGGCGGTGCAGGCGGTTCACTATCCCGGTCTGAAAAGCCATCCCGGACACGCCGTCGCCGCCAGGCAGCAGTCGGGGTTCGGGGCCATGCTCAGCTTCGAACTGCATGACATCGAGGCCGTGCGGACCTTGGTGGATGGGCTGGACATATTCACTCTCGCCGAGTCGCTCGGCGGGGTCGAAAGCCTGATCGCCCATCCAGCCCTGATGACGCACGCCGCCATGACGCCGGAGGCGCGAAAGGTGGCGGGCATCTCCGACGGCCTGCTGCGGCTGTCGGTCGGGCTGGAGCACCCGGAAGATCTGCTGGCCGACCTGGAGCAGGCGCTGTCGGCGGCTCGTGTTCCCGCAGACTTGTCGCTCGCTACACAAGCCGCCTGAGGCCAATCAGAGGCAGGACGCGAAATCGCCGCCGGAATGATCCGGCGGCGATAGTCGTTCAGACATTGTCCAAACACCTACCCCCAGGGGTCGGTATTGGGGTTGGTGGTGGGCATGTGGTCGAGGCGGGCGT
>NZ_JAEMRO010000079.1 GCF_016463295.1 Brevundimonas sp. | reverse complement strand
TGGACCTGCACGGCGGCATGACCCGCGCGCCCAAGCCGATGGACGCCAGCCAGACCGCCCTCTTCGAGGCCGTGCGCGACACCGGCTCCCTGCTGGGCCAGACCATCGCCTGGAAGCCGTCGGGTGGGGTCTGCGAGGGCAACAACCTGCATGCCGCAGGCCTGCCCAATATCGATACTCTGGGCGTGCTGGGCGGCGACATCCATTCCGATCAGGAGTTCGCCTGGCCCGCCAGCTTCGTTGAACGCACCCAGCTGTCGGCCCTGATCCTGTGCAAGATCGCCTCGGGCGAAATCGATGCGCTGAAACTGAAATCCCTGCGTCTGGAGACGATGTAACCATGCTCGTCGTTCGCCCCGCCGGGCCTGCCGATCTCGATCATCTCCTGGAGTTGGCCATCCTGTCCGGTCCCGGCTTTACCAGCCTGCCGGAAGACCCCGATCAACTGGTCGAGCGGCTGGACCTCAGCCGCGACAGCTTCGCGGGTCGCATCGACGCCCAGCAGCGCTGGTACACCCTGATGCTGGAGGAATCCGAGACGGGTGACGTCGACGGCATCGGGTCGGTGAAGGCTGCGGTCGGACTGAACCGACCCTTCTTCAGCTTTCGCGTCGTCGCCAATGCCCAGTCCTCGCCCTCACTGGGTATCAAGCTGGAACAGAAGACCCTGGTGCTGGTCAATGAGTGCACTGGCTGGACCGAGGTCGGCTCGCTGTTCCTGAAGGCCGACCGGCGCAAGGGCGGCGCAGGCCGCCTGCTCAGCCAGTCACGCTACATGCTGATCGGGGCCGAGCCGGAGCTGTTCAGCGAGAATGTCCTGGCCGAGCTGCGCGGCGTCTTCACGCCCGACGGGGCCTGTCCTTTCTGGGACCATGTGGCCCACAAATTCTTCCCCATGGAGTTCGACGAGGCCGATCGCATGACCGGCTCGACCGACAAACAGTTCATTCTGGACCTGGCCCCGCGCCACCCGATCTACATCGAGCTGCTGCCCGAACCCGCCCGGGCCGTGATCGGCAAGGTGCATCCGCAGGGCGTACCTGCCATGGCCCTGCTGGAAAGCGAAGGGTTCCGCCCCAATGGACTGGTCGATATCTTCGACGCCGGCCCCACCGTGGCTTGCGGCCGCGATAATATCCGGACCGTGCGCGATGCGCGTCGCCTGACTGTCGATATCGCGGAAGAGGTCGAGGCCGAGTTGCCCGCGCTGATCTCCACCGACAGCGTGGGCGACTTCCGCGCCGTGCGCCAGCGAGCCCATATCCTGGGCGAGACCGCCACCCTGAACCGCGAAACCGCCGATGCACTAAAAGTCCGGGCCGGCGAAATCGTCAGGGTCAAGGTCTGACCCGCTGAGGCAGTATCATCCGACTGCGTCTTTCCAATTGAGAATTCTGCCATCTTCCTGGCTGCTGAAAACCGAACCATGACCCGACTGACATCCATCGACCCCGCCACCGGCGACACCGTCTGGGAAGGCGCTGCGGCCTCCGCGGGCGAGGTTCAGGCCGCAACCGACCGCGCCCGCGCCGCCTTCCCCGACTGGGCCGACCGTTCGCGTCAGGACCGGATCGACGCCGTCAAACGCTATCAGGCCGTGCTGAAGGCGCGCGCGCCCCAGATCGCCGAGGCCATCAGCCGCGAGACCGGCAAGGCCCTGTGGGAAACCCAGACCGAACTCACGGCCATGCAGGGCAAGGTCGACATCTCCATCCGTGCTTATGACGAGCGGACGGGCGAGCGCACCGCCGACACCGCCTTCGGCTCCGCCACCCTGCGCCATCGCCCGCACGGGGTGGCGGCGGTTCTGGGCCCGTTCAACTTCCCCGGCCACCTGCCCAACGGCCACATCGTCCCGGCCCTGCTGGCCGGCGATACGGTCGTGTTCAAGCCTTCGGAAGAGACACCCCTGACCGGTCAGCTGATGGCCGAGGCGTTCGAAGCCGCCGACCTGCCCACCGGCGTGGTCAACGTCATCCAGGGTGGGCGCGACACGGGTGCCGCCCTGCTGGACAGCGGCATCGACGCCCTGATGTTCACCGGCTCCGGCGCGGCGGGTGCCCACTTCCGGCGCAAGTTCGCGGACGATCCGCACGTCATCCTGGCGCTGGAGCTGGGCGGCAACAATCCGCTGGTCGTCTGGGACGCCGTGGACGCCGAAGCCGTCGCAGGTATCGTCGTCCAGTCCGCCTTCATCACCACGGGCCAGCGCTGCTCCTGTGCGCGCCGCCTGATCGTGCCCCAAGGGCCCCAGGGCGACGCCATTGTCGAGGCCGTCGCCGCCCTCAGCGACCGTCTGCTGTTCGCACCGTGGAACAGCACGCCCGAGCCCTACGCCGGGCCGCTGATATCCGAAAAGGCCGCCGCCGCCGCGCTGGCCGCCCTGCAGGAGCGGATCGACGCGGGGGCCAGGGTCATCCGCGGCTCCGGACCTGTCGGAAACCTGCCCGGTGCCTTCGTCAAACCGGCCATCATCGACGTGACCGGGGTCGATGTGCCGGACGAGGAGATGTTCGCCCCCTTCCTGTCGGTGACCCGCGTCGCCAGCTTCGACGAAGCGGTGCAACAGGCCAATGCCACCCGCTACGGCCTGTCCGCCGGTCTGGTCAGCGACGATCCGGCGAACTGGCAGACCTTCATCCGCCGCATCCGCGCGGGCGTCGTCAACTTCAACCGCCCGACCACTGGCGCCGCCGGCGATATGCCCTTCGGCGGACTGGGGGCCAGCGGTAACCATCGCCCCAGCGCCTACTATGCCGCTGACTACTGTGCCTATCCCGTCGCCAGTTTCGAGGCCGAGGCCGTGAAGAACATCGAAGGAGAGATCAAAGGGCTGCAGGCATGAACGCCCACGCGCTCGAAGCCAATGCCGACGGCCTGATCGGCCCCACCCATTCCTATGCGGGTCTATCGCCGGGCAATCTGGCCTCCAGCCTGAACAAGGGCGAGGCGTCCAATCCGCGTGCTGCCGTCCTGCAAGGCCTCGACAAGATGAAGCGGCTGGCGGACCTCGGTCTGCCGCAATACGTCCTGCCGCCGCATGAGCGGCCCAACATCGCCTTCCTGCGCAGCCTGGGCTTTACCGGCTCCGACGCCCGTGTCCTGGAACAGGCCTGGAAGGACGCGCCCAGCTTCGCCGCCGCCGCCTGTTCGGCCAGTCCCATGTGGGCCGCCAATGCCGCGACGGTGACGCCCTCCGCAGACAGCGCCGATGGCCGCGTCCACTTCACCCCTGCCAATCTGGTCACCAACCTGCACCGCTCGCTGGAGCATCGGCAGACCAAGCGAGCCCTGAACGCCCTGTTCCCCGACCGGGACCGGTTCGCCGTCCACGACGCCTTGCCGTCTGTCGCTCATCTGGCCGACGAAGGAGCCGCCAACCACGTCCGCCTGTGCGCCGACCATGGCCAGCCGGGCGTCAACCTGCTGGTCTGGGGCCGCGAGGCCTATGAGCCCTGGTCCGGCCCCTACCCTGCGCGCCAGACACGCGAGGCGTCCGAAGCCATCGCCCGCCGTCATGGCGCATCTGGCCCCGTCCTGGCCCGCCAGTCCCGCGCCGCCATCGCAGGCGGCACCTTCCACAACGACGTGGTCTGCGTCGGGGCGCTGGACACCCTGTTCCACCACGACCTGGTCTTCGAGGACACGGCGGGCACCCACGCCGCCATCCGCGCCGCGGCCATGGGCTTCGACCCCATCTTCGTCGAGGTGTCGTCCGCCGACCTGCCGCTCGCCGACGCCATTTCCAGTTATCTGTTCAACTCCATGCTGGTCAGCCTGCCGGGCGAGGATCGCCTGACCCTGATTTGCCCGACCGAGACGCGCGACAACCCCCGCAGTCATGCGGTGGCCCAAGGTCTCGTAGCATCCAACGGTCCCATCGGCCGCGTGGAATACGTCGATGTGCGCCAGTCGATGCGCAACGGCGGCGGCCCGGCCTGTCTGCGTCTGCGCGTCGTCCTGACCGAGGCGGAGCAGGCCGCGACCAATCCGGCCATGCGGATGACGGACGCCCTGCATGCGCGGCTCAGCCAATGGGGCAGCACCCACTACCGCGACACCCTGACCCCCGCCGATCTGGCCGACCCCGCCCTGCTGGACGAGAGCCGCCAGGCGCTCGACGAACTGACCGGCATTCTGGATCTGGGCAACGACTTCTATCCGTTCCAGCGGATCTGAGCGCTTGGCCATAGGCCTCGCCGTCGTCTAGCGTCACCGCACCGGAGGGACTGCCATGTTGCGTAAACTGACGATCCTGTGCGGTACGATCAGCCTGTTGATTCTGGCCGTCGTCATCATCGCCGCTCCGTTCGGCTATCCCGGCTACAACCCCGCCAGCCAGTATGTCAGCGAGATGGGGGCCGTGGGCACCACCACCGGCTCCTATGTCAGCATGGCCTTCATGGTATCCGGCCTGCTGCTCGCGGCCTTCTGGCTGTTGTGCGCTGCCGTCTTCCCGCGCAGCCCGCTGGCCGTCATCGGCTTCATCCTGTGCGCCCTCAATGGTGCCGGCCTGTTCTTCGGCGGTGTCTTCCCCTGCGACTTCGAATGCGCCGTCGAGGGAGCCAGTCCGTCCGGACTGCTGCACGAGATGCTGGGCGGCCTGGGCTATCTGCTTGGGGTCGCCGGCGTGTTCGTGCTGGCGATCGCATCCAGGAGTTGGCCCGGCGGTCACAAGCTGCTCCCGCTCGGCCTCGCCTGCGGGATCGTCGCCGCGCTCATGATCCCGATCATCGGTCCGGAGTTTCCATGGCACGGCGCGGCCCAGCGCATGCTGGAAGCGGCCTTTGCGACATGGACCATCGCCGTCATGATCACCACTTCACGCTTGGCCAAACCCCCAGCCTGAACACAGAAACGGCTTGCCAAATCATATAAGGATATCCTTATATGATTATATGACCCTGACCGCTGACCAGACCATCGAGGCCCTGCGCGCTGCGGGCGAGCCGACGCGCCTGCGGGTGCTGTCGCTGCTCGCGGGCGAAGAGCTGTCGGTCATGGAGCTATCCGGCATTCTGGATCAGAGCCAGCCGCGCGTATCGCGTCATCTCAAACTCATGACCGACGCCGGACTGATCGAGCGCTTCCCCGATGGAGCCCGCGTCTTCTACCGCCTGTCGTCCGACCCCCTGGCCCGTCGCTTGATCGACACCATTCTCGACCTTCTCGACGACGAAGCCGGGGCCGCCGACGACCGCCGGCTGGAAGATGTCCGCCGCGAGCGCGAGGTCGCCGCCGGGGCCTATTTCGAGCGCGTGGCCCCCCAATGGGACCGCATCCGCTCGCTCTACGTCTGCGAAACCGCCGTCGAGGCTGCGATCCTGAAGGCGGCGGGCGACGGGCCGTTCGAGCGCGTGGTCGATCTGGGCACCGGCTCGGGCCGGATGCTGACCCTGCTGGGCAAACAGGCGCGGATGTCGGTCGGCTTGGACCTCAGCCACAATATGCTCAACATCGCCCGCGCCAATGTCACCCGGGCAGGCCTGGACAAGGTCGAGCTGCGCCACGGCGACATCTTCGCCACCCGCCTGCCCGCCCAGAGTGCCGACCGCGTCCTGGTCCATCAGGTGCTGCACTATCTGGCCGATCCCGCCGCCGCCGTGGCTGAGGCGGCGCGGCTGGTGGCACCCGGCGGCCGTTTGCTGATTGTCGATTTCGCCCCGCACCAGATCGAACAGTTGCGCGAGGAGCATCAGCACCGCCGCCTGGGCTTTGCCGACGAGGAGATGCGCCGCTGGCTGGCCGAGGTCGGCCTGACGCCCGCCGCCCCGATCGTCCTGCCGCCCGACACCGACGGCCTGACCGTCTGCATCTGGACCGCCGAGCGACAGTCCGCCGTCGAAACGAGGGCCGCATGACCGCCGCTTCCCTAAACCTGGCCGAGGCCCGCGCCCTGCTGCTGTCGCCGCTTGGGCCGGTGGCCCGCGCCGGTCAGGACCGGTCTCGCCCTCGCGTTTCGTTCGAGTTCTTTCCCCCGAAATCGGACGAGGCCGAGGCCACCTTGTGGAAGGCTGTCACCCGCCTGGCCCCGCTGAAGCCCGACTTCGTATCCGTCACCTATGGCGCGGGCGGCTCGACGCGCGAGCGGACGCACCGGACGGTCCAGCGCATCCTGACGGAAACGGACCTGACTCCCGCCGCCCACCTGACCTGTGTCGAGGCCAGCCGGGCCGAGGTCGATGCCGTAATCGATGGCTACAAGGACTCCGGCGTCCGTCATATCGTGGCCCTGCGCGGCGATCCGCCGTGCACCGCAGGTATCGGCGGAGCCTATGTTCCGTATACGGACGGTTACGCCAATGCCACCGAGCTGACCGCCGCCCTCGCGGCCAAGGGCGGGTTCGACATCACCGTCGGCTGCTATCCGGAAGGCCACCCGGAGAGCGGGTCGATCGACCACGACATCGCCGTGTTGAAAGCCAAGGTGGATGCGGGTGCCACCCGCGCCATCAGCCAGTTTTTCTTCGACATCGACGCCTTCCTGCGTTTCCGCGACCGGGTGCAAGCTGCGGGCGTCAGCATTCCGATCATCCCCGGCATCATGCCCGTGACCAACTTCAATGGCCTGAAACGGATGAGCGCGGCCTGTGGCGCGGCGGTCCCCGACTGGCTGGCCGCCCATTTCGAGGGTCTGGACGACGACCCCGAAACCCGCAAGCTGATCGCCGCCTCCGTCGCGGCCGAGACCTGTGCGCGGCTTCAGGAAGAGGGTTTCTCCGACTTCCACTTCTACACCCTGAACCGCGCCGACCTGGTCTATGCCATCTGCCGGGTTCTGGGCGTCAAGGAACAGGCGGTGGCCGCATGATCCGTGCCGACCGCATCGCCGCCCTTCACGCGGCCGCCTGCGAGCGCATCCTCGTCCTCGACGGCAGCTGGGGCGTGATGATCCAGCGTCAGGATTTGGCCGAGGCCGACTTTCGCGGCGACCGTTTCGCCGGCCACACCGGCCAGATGAAGGGCAACAACGACATCCTGTGCCTCACCCGCCCGGATATCGTCAGCGACCTGCACGACCAGTATTTCGCCGCCGGAGCCGACATCTCCGAAACCAACACCTTCTCCGGCACCACCATCGCGCAGGACGACTATGCGCTGGATGCCGACGCCGTCCGGGATATCAATCTGGAGGGGGCCCGGCTGGCACGGGCCGCCGCCGACCGCTGGACGGAGCGGGAACCGCACAAGCCCCGCTTCGCCGCCGGGGCTATCGGCCCGCTGAACAAGATGCTGTCGATGTCGTCGGACGTGAACGACCCCGGCGCCCGGCTAGTTACCTTCGACCAGGTCTATGACGCCTACCGCCATCAGGTCCGCGCCCTGAACGAGGGCGGCGTGCACCTGTATCTGATCGAGACCATCACCGACACGCTGAACTGCAAGGCCGCGATCAAGGCGATCAAGGATCTGGAGGACGAGGGCATGGAGCCCCTGCCGATCTGGATCAGCGGCACCATCACCGACCGCTCGGGCCGAACCCTGTCGGGTCAGACGGCCGAGGCCTTCTGGAACAGCGTGCGCCATGCCAAGCCCTTCGCCGTCGGCTTCAACTGTGCGCTGGGGGCCGATCTGATGCGGCCCTTCATCGCCGAACTGAGCCGGGTGGCCGATACCCTGGTCGCCGCCTATCCCAACGCGGGCCTGCCCAACGCCATGGGCCAGTATGACGAGGAGCCGCACGAGACGGCCCACTTCATCGAGGAATGGGCCGCCTCAGGTCTGGTCAACATCGTCGGCGGCTGCTGCGGCACGACGCCGGACCACATCCGGCATACGGCGGAGGCGGTGTCGAAACTGCCGACGAGGGAAATCCCGGAGCGGCCGGTGGCTATGCGGTTGAGCGGGCTGGAACCGTTCGAGTTGGTGGCGTGATGTTGAGCCTGGTTGTCTGTCTCATGCTCACGCCTGCCCAAGGACCGGAGCCTTACGCCTCGATCGCCGTGAGCCGTGTGACGCCTGCTGGCGCGACCACCTTCGGAGCGTGGGATGTCGGGCCGTTCGACAATGACGACGCTACGGACTGGTTTGGAATCCTGTCCGAAGACCCGTCTTGGGAGTCGGTGCAAACAGCGCTGGAAGCTGGAGCCGCCCGCAACGGGTATCTTGAGGTTGACGTGGCGTCGGTGGCGGTCGCGGCGGCAGCGATTGTGGCGGCGATGAAGACCGGTGAGCTGGACGCCCTGCCGCTTGAAGGCCGCTCAAGCGTCGCCCGGCTGGGCAAGCCCCCAGGCGATCTGGCCCACCTTGCTCTTGAGGCGCTGAGCAGAGTGCAGGCGGATTCCGAACTGGCGGAGCTCTGGGCTGAGGGAGGCGATCCTTCGCCATGGATCGCCACGCTGGACAGCATCCGGGCAGGCCTACGCTGATGCGTCCCACCTTCATCAATGTCGGCGAGCGGACCAACGTCACCGGCTCGGCCAGGTTCAGGAAGCTGATCGTTGAGGGCGACTATGCCGCCGCGCTGGACGTCGCGCGCCAGCAGGTCGAGGCAGGGGCCCAGATCATCGACGTCAACATGGACGAGGGGCTGCTGGACGGTGCCGTCGCCATGCGGACCTTCCTGAACCTGATCGCGGCCGAGCCCGACATCGCCCGCGTGCCGGTGATGATCGACTCCTCCAAATGGGAGGTGATCGAGGCGGGGCTGAAGTGCGTCCAGGGCAAGCCGATCGTCAATTCCATCTCGATGAAGGCCGGCGAGGCGGAGTTCCGCGAACAGGCGGTCAAATGCCTGCGCTACGGGGCCGCCGTCGTGGTCATGGCCTTCGACGAGGTGGGCCAGGCCGACACCGCCGCGCGCAAGATCGAGATCTGCACCCGCGCCTATCGCATCCTGGTGGGCGAGGTCGGCTTTCCGCCGGAAGACATCATCTTCGACCCCAATATCTTCGCCGTGGCGACGGGGATCGAGGAGCACGACAACTATGCCGTCGACTTCATCGAGGCGACGAAGGTGATCAAGGAGACCCTGCCGTACGCCCGCATTTCGGGCGGGGTGTCGAACGTGTCGTTCAGCTTCCGCGGCAACGAGCCGGTGCGCCGGTCGATCCACTCAGTCTTCCTGTACCACGCCATCCAGGCGGGGATGGACATGGGCATCGTCAATGCCGGCGACCTGCCGGTCTACGACGACATCGACCCGACGCTGAGGGAAGCCGTCGAGGACGTCATCCTGAACCGGCCGCAGCGGACCAATGTCTCCAACACCGAGCGGCTGGTCGATCTCGCCCCCAACTACAAGGGCGACAAGGGCGCGGGCCGGGTCGTGGACCTGACCTGGCGACAGGCCCCGGTCGGCAAGCGGATCGAGCACGCGCTCGTTCACGGCATCACCGAGTTCATCGAGGCCGACACCGAGGAAGCCCGGCTGTCGGTCGAACGGCCGCTGCACGTCATCGAGGGCCCCTTGATGGACGGGATGAACGTGGTCGGCGACCTGTTCGGTGCGGGCAAGATGTTCCTGCCTCAGGTGGTCAAGTCCGCCCGGGTGATGAAGCAGGCCGTGGCCTGGCTCGAGCCCTTCATGGAGGCGGAGAAGGCGGGCAAGCCGCGCGAACAGGCGGGGCGCATCCTGATGGCGACCGTCAAGGGCGACGTCCACGACATCGGCAAGAACATCGTCGGCGTCGTTCTGCAGTGCAACAACTACGA